>JBDTUK010000145.1:0-42001 GCA_040007795.1 Ferruginibacter sp. | reverse complement strand
TCTTTAGAAAAAAGAACGACTGATCTTTTACAACGCTTAACCCTCGATGAAAAAATAAGTTTGCTTTTATACAACAGTCCGGGTGTTGAAAGGTTAGGCATTCCCAAATACAACTGGTGGAACGAAGCATTGCATGGCGTTGCAAGGGCAGGCAGGGCAACCGTTTTTCCACAGGCCATTGGTTTGGCAGCAACCTTTGATGATGCACTTATTAATAAAGTAGCAACTGCCATCAGCGATGAAGCAAGGGCAAAATATAATGCCGCAGTTAAAAACAATAACCGTTCACAATATTTAGGTTTAACATTCTGGTCGCCCAACATAAATATTTTTCGTGACCCACGCTGGGGCCGTGGACATGAAACTTATGGCGAGGATCCTTATCTCACCGGCAGCATCGGAACTGCTTTTGTAAAAGGTTTGCAGGGCAACAATCCTGATTATTATAAAGCTGTTGCATGCGCCAAACACTTTGCTGTGCATAGCGGACCGGAGCCGATACGTCACCAGTTTGATGCTGTGGTAAGCAACAGCGATCTGCGGAATACTTATCTGCCAGCATTTAAGCAATTAGTGATGAAAGCAAAAGTTGGCGGCATCATGTGTGCCTACAACCGTACCGATAGTTTGCCCTGCTGCGCCAGTAAATTTTTATTACAGGATATTTTAAGGACTGAATGGAATTTTAAAGGATATGTTGTTACCGATTGCTGGGCACTGGATGATATTTTCCGTTATCACAAATTTGTAAAGACAGAAGAAGAAGCTGCTGCACTTGCCATAAAGAACGGCGTGAATGTAGAATGTGGCAATACATTAAAAGCATTACAGTCTGCTTTAAAAAAAGGATTGGTAACTGAATCTGATATCAATGCATCGTTAAAAATAAATTTAGAAATATTATTTAAGCTTGGCTGGTTTGACCCTGCCGGAAAAAATCCATACGATAAGATACCTGAATCTGTTATCAATAATGAAGCACATCGTTCATTGGCAAAGGAAGTTGCTACAAAATCAATAGTATTATTAAGCAATAAAAATAATGTGCTGCCATTGTCTGCCAATCTTAAAAATATTTTAGTGACCGGACCCAATGCCGAAGAAACAAATGTATTGCTGGCTAATTACAATGGCAATTCAGGTAATATGGTAACTATCCTGGAAGGTATTACCAATACAATCAGCTCTTCTACCATTATCATGCACAACAGAGGTTGTGAACTGACCGATACAACCAAACAGGACGTTCACTGGATGATCAATGATGCCGATGCCGTTGTTGCTGTCCTTGGCCTTTCGCCTTTGCTGGAAGGTGAGAACGGAGATGCTTATTTATCAGAAGCCGGTGGCGATAAAAAAGATATTTCATTTCCTTATGCACAGTTAAAATATTTAAAGGCATTAAGAGCAAGAACAAAAAAACCTTTGATCGTGGTACTTACAGCAGGCTCTGCCATTGAGTTGGGTGAGGTTGAAAAAATTGCTGATGCGGTGCTGCTGGCATGGTATCCCGGCGAGCAGGGCGGTAATGCAGTGGCGGATATTTTATTTGGAAAAGCAAATCCCGGTGGAAGGTTACCGGTAACCTTTTATCAATCTACCAGCGACCTGCCTGCTTTTGAAGATTATAGTATGAAAGGAAGAACCTATCGTTATTTTACCGGAACAACTTTGCATCCTTTTGGTTTTGGATTAAGTTACAGCAGTTTTTCTTACAATAATTTAAAGGTTATAAAATCAACATCCGGTTACAATTTTCAGTTTGAAGTAAAAAATATTAGTAGTATAAATGGAGATGAGGTGATGCAATTATACATTCGTCATATCAATCCAGGAAAAGACGAGCCGGCAAAACAACTGAAAAATTTTAAACGGGTAACAATCACTACAGGAGCAACAAAAAGAATTTCGCTGTCAATAAATAATGATGACCTGAAATACTGGGATGAAAAAATGAATGGCTGGACAATTTATCCGGGTGATTACGAAATACAGATCGGAAATTCATCAGAAGATATTAAATTGAAGTATCAATTCAGCATTGATAAAAAATAACAGGCTAAAAACAGTATATGAAAAAAAATATTTTAACCATTGCAATTATTTTTCAATCTCTTTTTCTTTTTGCCCAGAACCCGTTTGAAAAAATTGAGTTTGTAAATTTCTCTAAAGTAAACATCACCGATAATTTCTGGAGACCAAAGATTGATAAAGTAGCGATGGTAACTATTCCTGTTTGTATTGATCAAACGGAAGTAAAAACACCCCGTATAAGAAATTTTGAAAAAGTTGCCCGTAAAAAAGGCGAAAAACACGAAGGCATTTTTTATGATGACAGTGATGTATTCAAAGCGCTGGAAGCCATGGCCTATTCTTTAAAAACCCATCCCAGTGCAGAGATGGAGAAGAAATGCGATGAATGGATAGAAAAAATTGCTGCTGCCCAGCAACCGGACGGTTACCTGAATACATGGTACACTTTATATGGTTTGCAGGACCGCTATACCGATATGAGCATGCATGAAGATTATAATGCAGGCCACATGATAGAAGCAGCAGTTGCTTATTATAATGCAACCGGGAAAAGAAAATTTTTAGATGTATGTATCAAATGGGCAGATCAATTCGATGCATTGTTTGGCCCCGGCAAAAGAGATTGGGTTACCGGCCACCAGGAATTGGAACTGGCATTAGTGAAATTGTATAAAACAACAAAGAATGAAAAATATTTAAAGCTGGCTGATTGGTTATTGAGTGAAAGAGGTAAGAGATTAGCCAAAGGTTATACCTGGACCGATTGGAAAGACACAGCCTATGCACAGGATGTTGTGCCGGTAAAAGAACAAAAAGAAATTACCGGTCATGCGGTACGTGCTATGTATATGTACACCGGCGCCGCTGATGTGGCTTCGCAAACAGGCGACACCGGTTATATGAAAGCGATGAAAACAGTTTGGGAAGATGTGGTGTTCCGCAATATGTATATAACAGGTGGTATCGGATCTGCAGGAAGCAATGAAGGTTTTTCGAACGACTATGATCTGCCGAATGAACAGGCCTATTGCGAAACATGTGCCAGTGTGGGTATGGTTTTCTGGAATCAACGGATGAATGCACTCACCGGCAATGCTGAATATATTGATGTGCTGGAAAGAAGTTTATATAATGGTGCGCTGGATGGATTGAGTTTGAGTGGCGATCGTTTCTTTTATGGTAACCCACTGGCCTCACGTGGACAGCACCAGCGCAGGGAATGGTTTGGCACAGCCTGTTGCCCTGCCAACATTGCAAGACTGGTTGCTTCATTGGGAGATTATGTTTATGCAAAAACAGATAATGCCATTTATGTGAACTTGTTTATAGGCAGCAATACAAACATTCCGCTTAAGAACGGAAATGTGGATGTAAAGATGGAAACAAATTATCCGTGGGATGGGAATGTTAAGCTAAATATTGACCCGGTAAAAAAATCGAAGTTCAAAATTTACATAAGAGTACCTGGCTGGTATATGGATCAAGTAGTGCCAGGAAATTTATATACCTATATTGATCGATCCGGCGATAAGGAGCTAGTAGTAAAATTAAATGGAAAGCAGGTTTCTGCTTCTATTGAAAAAGGATACGTTACAATCGAAACCGATTGGAAAAAAGGAGATATAGTTGAAATTAATTTTCCTATGGAGGCTCTTAGGATCGCTTCACGGGAAGAATTAAAACAAGATAACAACCGCATCGCTATTCAACGTGGCCCCATTGTATATTGCGTGGAAGGTGCCGATAACAATGGCAAAGCATGGAATATCATCATCCCCGATAACACAAAATTTGAAACGATTGATTATAAAGTGCTGGATGAAAATGTAAAAGCATTAACTGCCGAGGTTCCCGTTGTAATTGTAAGTGAAGATGGCGCATCACTTCGAACAGAAACGAAAAAGATCATCGCCATACCTTATTATACCTGGGATAATAGAGGAAAGAATGAAATGCAGGTGTGGCTGCCCACAAAAATAAAAGACGTAAAGATCAATTACTGATGAAGAAAAATATTTTCATACTCTTTCTTTTTGCAGGCCTGCATGCAGGCGCACAATCTTACATTCCTGAAAAAAATAACACACAGGTAAAAGTTAAACCTGTGGTTAATATACAGGCCTATGCATTTAATTTAAAAGATGTGAAACTACTTGATGGCAGCCCTTTTAAAAATGCCATGAATAAAGATGCTGCTTATTTATTATTATTGAAACCCGACAGGCTATTGAATCGTTTTTATAAGAATGCAGGATTACCCATTAAAGATTCTATTTACGGCGGATGGGAAAGCGAAGGTTTATCTGGACACACATTGGGTCATTACGTTTCTGCTTGCGCCATGATGTTTATTTCAACCGGTAATCCTGAATTTAAAAAACGGGTTAATTATATCGTTAATGAATTAGCCCTTTGTCAGCAGGCAAGAAAGACAGGTTATGTAGGCGCCATACCATTAGAAGATTCCATCTTTGGAAAACTGGCTAATGGGCAAATTAAGTCTTCGGGCTTTGACATGAACGGAGGCTGGAGCCCCTGGTACACGGTACATAAAGTAATGGCCGGTTTGTGCGATGCATATTTGTATTGTGATAATAAGCAGGCATTGAAAGTAGTGACCGGCATGGCCGATTGGGTATATAATACCATTGATCATTTATCGGATTCGTTGCGTTTAAAAATGCTGAACTGCGAATATGGCGGTATGAATGATGTACTGGCAAATATTTATTCTTATACCGGTAACAAAAAATATTTAAACCTTTCTTATAAATTCAAAGATGAGTTTGTGATGGGTAAGCTGGCAAAACAGATTGATCCCATGCCCGGCAAACACAGTAATACCAACGTTCCCAAAGCTATTGGCGCAGCCAATCAATATGAGCTCACCAATAATGCTGATGAAAAGACAATTGCTTCTTTTTTCTGGAATACGATGGTTCGTCATCACAGCTATGTGATTGGTGGTAATAGTAATTATGAATATTGCGGGCTGGCCGATAAACTAAATGACCGCTTAAGTGATAACACCTGCGAAACCTGCAACACTTATAATATGCTGAAGTTAACCAGGCATTTGTTTGCGTGGCAGCCATCGGCAATGTACATGGATTATTACGAACGGGCTTTGTACAATCATATTCTTGCTTCTCAAAATCCGGAAACCGGGATGATGTGTTATTTTGTTCCGTTGCGGCAGGGCACTCATAAAATTTTCAGCGATTCTTTCAACACATTCACCTGTTGTGTGGGTAGCGGAATGGAAAATCATTCAAAATATTCAGAAGAGATCTATTCTCTGGGTGCCGATGGAAGTTTGTTTGTAAATCTTTTTATTCCATCAGAATTGAACTGGAAAGAAAAAAATGTGATCATTCAACAACAAAATTTTGTGCCTGATACCAGGCAGGTAAAACTGAAAATACTTTGTAAGAAGCCAACTTCATTTATAGTAAGGATCCGTAAACCGTTATGGAGTAAAACCAGCCCGGTTATGTATGTTAACGGAAAAACAATTGAAACAGAAATTGACAACACCGGGTATTTATGGGCCAACAGGCAATGGAAAAATAATGATATCATTACCCTTGACCTGTCAATGGATATTTATACAGAAGCAATGCCTGATAATGCAAACAGGATCGCATTTTTATATGGCCCCGTAGTTCTGGCTGCTCCTCTTGGCACTACGATGCCCGACCCTATTTATGGCACTCCTGTTTTACTCACAGATAATAAAAATGCAAATGACTGGGTAAAACCGGTGATTAACCAACCGTTGACTTTTGAAACAATAAGTGTAGGTAAGTCTGCTGACGTAAAACTTATCCCGTTTTACAAAATGTATAATCAATACTATAGTGTTTACTTCGATTATTTTACCAATGCTGCGTTTGCTGAAAGACAATCGGCTTATGAAGCAGAGAAAAAAGCACAGCAGGAGATTGAAGAAAAGACAATTGATAATTTCCGCATTGGCGAAATGCAACCCGAAAGAGACCACAATTTATTTGCTACTGAAAAAAGTTATACAGAAGAAGCCATTGGCCGCATGGGCAGGGAAGCAAGAGGTGAAAATTATTTTACGTTTGATATGAAAGTTCAGCCGGGGATAAAAAATAAATTACTACTTACATTGTTAGGCGATGATAAAGACAGGAAGTTCGATATTTTTGTGGATGATGTATTAATGGCTACAGAAGAATGGAAGGGTGGCATCACGGGTAAATTTTATGACAAGATATATCCAATACCTGACGACCTGGTAAAAAACAAAACGATCATTAAAATAAAAATTGCAGCTAATTACAGGAAGACCGCCGGAAGAATATTTGGTGTACGGATCCTTAAAGGCTGAACTAATTGAGCTCAACAAATAAACGGGAATGAAAGGAATTACAATCATCGGCGGCGGAGTTATAGGATTATGCAGCGCTTATTATTTACAAAAGCAAGGTTACGAAATAACCATTATTGAAAGAGGCGATATTACCGATGGTTGTTCCTTTGGTAATATGGGATACATGTCGCCCAGCCATTTTGTTCCCCTTGCGTCCCCGGGTATCATTGCAGAAGGATTAAAACACATGCTCAGCAGCAGCAGCCCTTTCTATGTAAAACCAAGACTGAACCGGGACCTGATGCAATGGGGTTATCATTTCTGGAAAAGCAGTAATGCTGCAACCGTTAAAAAAAATGCACCGCACCTGAACGATCTTTTACAATTGAGCCGTCGCCTCATCAATGAAATGAGAAACGAGATCGGCGATACATTCAACATGGAAGAAAAAGGATGTTTAATGATGTGCAAGCAGCAAAAAACACTGGATCATGAATTTCATTTGGCAGATGATGCAGAAAAATTCGGATTGAAGGTAGATCGCTTAAATGCACAGCAGGTGCAGGCATTAGAGCCTGATGTGGAATTAAATGTTGCCGGTGCAGTTTTATTTAAAGATGATTGTCATTTTAACCCCGGCAAGATGATGCTGGCTTTAAAAAATCATTTAGTAAATAAAGGAGTGAAATTTCAGTTGAATACAACCGTCACCGGTTTTGAGAAATCAAATAATAAAATTTCTTCCGTAATTACAGACAAGGGAAAATTTGATGCAGATGAAATTATTATTGCGACCGGAAGTTGGCTCCCTGTTCTCGCAAAAATGATGGGCATTAAATTATTACTGCAACCGGGCAAAGGATACAGTCATACATATCAGCATGTAGAAAAAAATATTAAGTATCCTGCAATCCTGGTTGACGGCAGGTGCGCCATAACACCATGGGGTCATCAACTCCGAATTGGCGGCACCATGGAGATAAGCGGCATCAATAATAAAGTACTGGTGAAACGTATGCAGGGCATTTATGATTCTGCAAAGATTTTTTACCCGGGGTTGAAAATAGATTTTCCGCCAACGGATAAAATATGGAATGGTTTAAGGCCGGTAACACCGGATGGATTGCCGTATATAGGAAGGGTATCAAAATATGAGAACGTGATCTTTGCCGGCGGTCATGCTATGCTGGGCATTTCTGAAGGAACAGGAACAGGTAAATTAGTATGTGAGATCGTTGAGCACAAAACCGCCTCAATAGATATGAGCGCATTCGGCCCTGAAAGATTTTAGATCATCATTGTTTATTGGCTGTATCCTTTGGCTTCTTTTTTAATAAATTATCGAGCAACCCTTTTACCGATTCTTTGGTTTTATCTTCCGGTTTTTTTGCAGGAGCAGCGCTGTCTGTAATAGCAACCGAATCTTTTTTACCATATAATTTCTTTTGCAATTCTTTCCAGGCAGCCTCTCCCAATTGTTTTTTAATTGATGCCAGCGTATCTTTTGCAGCACTTTTAGCGCTGTCAATCTTTGCCTGTGCGAAATCCTTTACCTGTTGCTGCATTTGCTCAGCCAGGCTTTCACCGCTTTGTTTCAGGTCTACTTTTAAGGATGGATTTTTAATAGTACCCCCCATTGAAAGTTTCAGGTTTACTGTTTCCCCTAATTTCAACGGAACACCCTTGGCATTTGCAGCAGTTACCAGGTTATTTACAAACTGGTTTCCGGGTGTTCCCATTAAAGCCCTGGGAAGTTTAAGGTTGATGGCATAATTAATGGTTTCATCAAATCCCTGCAGGCCGCCGATCTCCATTTCTATATTTTTTACTTTAATAGTAAATGGTTTCACCAAAAGCTTTCCGTTTGAAAATTCAAAGAATGTTTTCACATCTTTCATTGATAGTTGTTGCAATTCCTTTACATTCAAAACAGAAGCGATCTTATCAAGCGGTGCAAACTTGCTGAGGAAGCCTTCGATCAAAAATAAATTACCGTTACCCGAAATGGTACTCATATCCACGCTCATATTTTCACCCAGTTTTCCGTTGGCCGACAAAACAGAAGTTAATTTACCGGAAAGAAATTTTCCGATGGGCATAAGTTTTTGTGCGGTATTAAAAGCGTAAAATGTTTTTTGAATATCCACACGGGCCACATCATAACTCATGGCTATTAATGGTTTTGTTTTATTTTCTTTTGTACTGTAAGAACCATTGATCTTCATGGTGCCATCCAATGCGTTTCCACTAAAATTGTTCAGCTTAACTGTTTCATCTTTCACCTGCAGGTTCCCTGTTAAATTCTGAATATCAATTTTATCATATTGCAGTTTGTCAATTTTAGTATTTAAATTAATATCCAAATTACCCGGAACAATAAAAGGTGCTGCTGCAGGACCTTTGGCTGTTGTGTCTGCAGGAACACCCATCCAGTCATTCAGGTTTACCTTATCTGCATTAACCGTAAGATCAGCACTCAAGGGCTTTCCGCTTAAGAGATAACTCAGCAGGTTGTTGATCTGCCCGCCGCCATTAAAATTCGAATTCATATACCTGCCACTCAGGTTGGATACATCAATTTTAGTTGGCGTAAAAACAGTATTTACAGAGTTGATCTTTACTCCCGTTGGATAATCATTGGAGATATAATTAAAATTATTTACGTCGATAGTGCCAGCTGCATAAAATTTATCGAACTGCTGCTTTTCTATTTCCTTTACATTGCCCCTGATTGTCACATCCGCTTTCATCAGTCCTGCAATACTTGTCCCCTTTTCAAGCTTGATGAAACCGGCAACCTGGCCCAGGTCCAGCTTACCTCTTGCAGCAGCATCAACAAACATATTGCTGACCGGATTTTTCACCAGTAACCGGAAAGCAAAAGGTTCATTATCTATGGCCAGGTGGCCCCGGGTAATATCGACAACGGCATTATCAGTTTTCCCATCGGGATTATCAACCACAGCATTAAAATTTATTTGCTCTACAGCTTTTGGCAGATCCGTGTATTTGAATGAGCCGTCTTTAATGTTCAACGCCAGGTGATAACCGGGCATAACAGAATCAGCATATACACCTTTTACATAGCCTTCAAATACAGCGGTTCCGGTTGCAGCTACTTTATTAAATTCCTTTTGATAAATGGGTGTTATTAACGACAGAATATTTTTAAAATCGGTAGAAGGAGATTTAAAACTGATGTCCATCCCGTACCCGTTTAATAATTTTTTTATGACCCCTTTACCATCAATCTTCAGGTCATTTAATAAAATATCAACGCCATCAAAACTATAAACCTGGTTTTTATTATCAATCTTTATATCTGTATTTACCGTTGATCTCACTTTTGATAAATAGGGTATAGCACCATAATTAAAGGAGATGGCATCAGCAGCGCTTCTCGTTCTTAGCGTAAACAGGTCAGCCGTAAAATCACCTGTACCGGAGTGATTGAGATTTTCAATAACTACACTCATGTTGCTCTCTGCATCCATATAATTTATGTAGCCATGCTCAAGTAAATAATAGTTCAACTGCAGATCAAAAGGTTTTACTGTTGTATTGTTATCTTTTTTTTCTTCATCTTTTTTTACAATATCCCAGTTGGCGAGGCCATCCTTATTTATGATGGCATTAATGCGTGGTGATTCAAGATAAATATTATAAATGGCCATATTCTTACCCCGGATAAAACTCATGATATCCATGGTGGCATCTAATCTTTTAGCTGATAACAGCGTATCAGCCGAAAAATAATCTGTACCTATAACCTGGAGTTCATCCAGGCCAATACTTACTTTGGGGAAATGGCGCAAAACGGAAATATTGACATCCTTAAAATCAACTTTGGCATTGATGTTCTTATTGATCTCAGATTTAACTAAGGAAATTATTTTATTCCTGAAAATATAAGTGGAAGCAAATGCTAAAACAATTAAACTAACTACTGATAGTAAAAATATCTTAATGATCTTTTTCAGTTTCTTCATAGAACTTCTTTTAATGCAATTCAGCAGTTTGACAGTAATATAACTGCTGTACTTAGTCAAAAACTATTCCAAAACCGTTTCGTAGTGCATTTCGGGAACTTCAACATCCCCAAAACCTTTATGCATCAGTCTTTGCTGAAATTCCTGTTGCACTTTATATTCCCCGTGCACAACAAACATCCGCTTTACCTGCTTTGGATCCTGGCAGGCCAGGAACTGGCAAAGATCATCATAATCGCCATGGGCACTCATGCTGCGTATGGCTCCTATCTCGGCGTTAACTTCATGCTGGATGCCAAAAATATTTACTTCTTTTGCTCCGGCCATTAATTTACCTCCTAAAGAATGTGGTTCACAATAGCCCGTAAGTAAAATAGTGTTCTTACTATTCTCAATATTATTACTAATATGATGCTTTACCCTTCCTGCATCAGCCATACCACTGGCCGAGATGATAACAAAAGGCCCGTTTCGGAAATTCAGCATTTTCGATTCATCAACCGACTGAATGAATTTTAATCCTTTAAAGCCAAAAGGATCGTTATCACTTTCTAATATCTTTTGTATCGTTTTATTAAAATATTGGGGATAATGTTTTACTATTTCCGTTGCTTTCACACTCAGCGGACTGTCCACAAAATAATTGAGATCAGGCAATCTCCTTTCCAGTTCCAGTTGATTGAGTGCAAACAATATTTCCTGTGTTCTTCCCACGCTGAATGCAGGAATAATTAATTTACCTTTTTTCTGCAGGCAGGCTTTTTCGATCCAATGCAAAACCTGGTCGGGTGTTGTTGTTGCATTATCATGCAGGCTGTTTCCATAGGTTGATTCAATAAGAATATAATCGGCCTGGGAAAATTCGGCGGGTGATTTTAATATAACATCCCGGTATCTTCCTACATCTCCGCTGAAAGTGAGCCGGGTAACTTTTCCCCGTCCGACCGGGTCATCCGGGCGGGCATCTTCTTTAATTTTCAAATGCACGGCAGCGCTGCCGATGATATGGCCTGCATCGGTGTATTGCACATCAATATTTTCATCAATTGTAAACCAGTTATTATATTCTACCTGTACAAAATGATCCTGCGCTGCTAATGCATCAGCCGTATCATACAATGGTTTCAGGTAAGGCAATCCCTCCTGTGCCCTTCTTTTGTTCTCGTATTTAATTTCGTTCTCCTGTATGCCGGCAGAATCTTCCAGCATTACGGCCGTTAATTCTTTAGTAGCAGGTGTACAAAATATTTTACCATTAAAACCATCATGTACCAGTTTTGGTATTAATCCACAATGATCAATATGTGCATGAGATAAGATCAGGTGTGTTACTTCTGTTGCATCAAAACCAAAGTTGCGGTTCATAGCATCGGTTTCTCTTCCCAGGCCCTGGAACATACCGCAGTCTAATAAATATTTTTTTCCGTTCTTTAAAGTAAGCAGGTGTTTACTTCCTGTTACTGTTCTGGCTGCGCCGTGGAATGCTATTTTCATATTTTTTAATTTTTTTTTTTTACAAGCAGTAGTACATAGCCCGGCTTCTGTGGCGTCGCACTCTTGTACAAGTTAATATTTTTTAGCCTTCAGCGCATTTTTAACAACAACTGTCAAGAAAAAAAGACTAAGTAAAAAATTTATTACTGGAAATAATAAAATAGGCAGCACATCCCCTAATCCATCATCATTATTTACATAGAGATCGTAGGTGTAGTAGTAAAAAATAAGACAATTGATACTCAAAAATAGAACGGTTATCCATTGATATTGTTTAGAAGGGGAAAATTTAATAAGTAAAGTGATTGTCACAGGGAAACTAATTACTGAAGCCCAGATACTCAACTTAAACAAGGTATCAAGATCATGCGATGAAGCTAATCCCATTAAAAGTACAATCCAAAAGAAAATAATGAGAAGGAATGTATATATAATAAGCAAGCGATTCATTTTTGTACTTTTATTTTACCTCACCCACCTTCTCCCTCTCCTTGAAGAGAGGGAGCGGTACAGTAAACATATTCAAACATCTTATCTTCCAAATCATCTGTATTTCTTTTATCAACAACCTCACTAGACTCTTTCATTTTTTGCAAAACATAATCTTCGCTCAGTTCTTCCAGTTCCCTCTCCTTAAGGAGAGGGGTTGGGGTGAGGTCAACCTACCCCCAACCACGCCATCATTCCCATCCCAATCTCAATAGCCCCTTCATCAATATTAAATGTAGGTGTATGCACGCCACTGCTGATCCCTTTCGCTTTATTGCCTGCACCAAGCCTGAAAAAACAAGCCGGTATTTGATGGGAGTAATATGCAAAATCTTCTGCGCCCATCCGCAATTCCGTTTCTTCCACATTTGCTGCGCCCATATATTCTTCTGCTTTTTTCCATGCCGCATTACCCAATGCTTCATCATTTAAAACAAAGGGATAACCAACATCAATATGTATGGTTGCTTCAGCACCCATGGCCGCAACCAGTTCAAGGGTTTGTTTTTTTATGAGTTCATGCGCTTTAAAACGCCACTCTTCATTCATGGCCCGGAATGTGCCCATGAGTTTTACTTCGGATGGAATGACATTGGTTGTATTACCACCCTGGAAAGAGGTGATAGAGAGAACTGATGGATTGAACGGGCTGTTATTCCTGCTTATAATTTGCTGCAGGCTTATAATTAAATGCGATGCAATTAAAATAGTATCGGCAGTATATTGTGGCGCTGCTGCATGGCCGCCTTTACTTTTTATGCTGATATAAATTTCATCGGCACTGGCCATTACCATGCCGTTACGAAAACTTAATTTTCCAATTTCCAACCCCGGATGAACATGAAGGGCAAATATCTTTTCGGGTTTAGGATTTTCCAAAACACCTTCAGCAATTAATAAACTGGCACCACCGGGGTTTTTTTCTTCTCCGGGTTGAAAAATTAATTTCACTGTTCCCTCCCACTCGTCCTTCAACTCATTTAAAATTTTTGCAGCACCCAGCAAACAGGTGGTATGTACGTCATGTCCGCAGGCATGCATTACACCAACATTTTTTGACCTGTATTCAACATCATTTTCTTCAATGATGGGCAGTGCATCCATATCGGCACGCAGGGCAACAATTTTTTTGTCCGGATTCTTTCCTTTTATCAAACCCACAACACCCGTTGTTGCTTTCACTTCAAACGAAATTCCAAAATCACTTAATTTTTGCTGAACAAATGCGGAGGTTTCAAATTCTCTATAACTCAACTCGGGATTGGCGTGCAGGTGATGACGGATTTCTATAAATTCAGGTGCGTATTTTTTTGCCAGTTGCTGTATGCGTTCTTTCATCATTGAATAAAAATAATCTTAAACTGCCGAAATAAAAAAGAGTTTCTGAACAGAAACTCCATATAACAGAAAGTACTTTACTTAAATTCCCCTTCTTTAAATTTATCGGGTTTTAATTCTATCGTTTCCGGAACCACATAAACATTACCTATTACCACCTTGCCCTTCATGATCATATCCCTGTACCTTTCTGCATCCTTCTTCTCCACAAAATCGCCAAATTTCATTTTAATGAATGGCGACTGGTAGGTCATAATAACTTTTTCCTCTGGGAAACTTTGTAAAAGATAGGCCCTTACTTTCATAGCATAATCCCTGTTATCACTTTTTAATACAAACAAACGGTAACCTTTTGTAAACCGGGTTGACATTGCATTAAAGTCCGCCTCCACTTTGGCCAGTATATCCAGCCGTGGGTCCTTAGTAATGGTAACTTTTTGTGGCTTTATTGTATCTACTGCCGTATTTTGAGCAAAAGCAGCCGGGGAAAGAAATAAAAAAACAAGGTTATATATATACTTTTTCATAATAGCCATTTTTACAAAAACCGTTCCATCAATACCAAAACAGATCATTTGTTGATCGTTTCGCAAATCTATAATTTTTATTCACACGCCTTCCGGAATATCTATTCTTTATCTCAATTTTAACCGGTTTCCGTAAAATTACGCACCGGCCAAACTAAATTATGCAGGTGGTAGCATTTACTATTAATCATTCATTATATTTATCGCCCAATCACAACCAAAACTTAACTGCATGCAAAAAATTAAATTCCTGTTATTACAGTTTACGCTTTTACTAAGTGTAACCCAGTCACTAAAGGCACAGGCAACTTTCCCAGTCAATGATGTAGCAAACCCTAAAGACGGTTGCTATGCTTTTACCAAAGCTACCATTATAAAAAATGCCCACGACACTTTGCTGAATGCAACAATGGTCATTCGCCAGGGCAAAATTGAAGGGGTAGGAAATAATATTACTATTCCAAAAGATGCCGTGGTTATTGATTGCAGCGGGAAATATATTTATCCTGCTTTCATTGACATATATAGTGACTATGGAATTGTATCTGCTCCCAGTCAGCAGGCGGCCGGCGGCGCTGGTGGATTTTTCCGTACACAACAAATAACATCAAACAGCAAGGGCGCTTATGGATGGAACCAGGCCATTAAGAGTGAGACAGAAGCTTACAAGATCTTCAGTGCCGATGATGCAAAAGCAAAAACATTGAGAGATATAGGTTTTGGCTCAGTGCTTACGCACCAGAAAGATGGTATAGCCCGTGGCACCGGAGCTTTTGTTACACTGGCAAACGAGCCCGATAATTTTGTGATGATAAAAGATAAAGCTGCTGCCCATTACTCTTTCAGCAGGGGAACATCAAGCCAAAGCTACCCAAGCTCTATGATGGGAAGTATTGCTTTGCTTCGCCAGACCTACTTAGATGCACAATGGTATAAATCAAACCCAACAGCAGAAGGTGTTAACCTGTCTTTAAAAAGCTGGAACGATAATCAAAACTTACCACAGATATTTGATGCCAATGATAAATGGAATGACCTGAGGGCTGATAAGATCGGTGATGAATTTGGTGTACAATATATAATTAAAGGCGGTGGCAACGAATATCAGCGCATGAAAGAAATTGCTCAAACAAAAGCTTCTTTTATTTTATCGCTGAATTATCCTGCTGCCATGGATGTTGATGATCCTAATGACTTACGTTTTGTTGGATTGGATGATCTTAAGCATTGGGAACTTGCACCGGGCAACCCGGCAGCATTTGAAAAAGCGGGCATTAATTTCTGCCTTACTTCTGCTGACTTAACCAGCCCTGCAGATTTTTTAGTCAACCTCCGCAAAGCAATTGAATATGGATTGACTGAAGCGAAAGCATTGGATGCATTAACAAAAGCACCGGCCAGTTTATTAGGTGTGTATGATAAAGTAGGAAGCCTGGATGCAGGCAAGATCGCCAACTTCTTAATTACATCCGGACCCGTGTTTGCAGAAAAAACAGTGTTGCTGCAAAACTGGACACAGGGTATTAAAAATGCGGTGAAAGAAGAAGGCTGGTATGATGTGAAGGGAACTTACAATTTAGTTGCGAACACAAATACAGGAGTTAAAGCTTATTCACTGGAGCTGAAAGATGCCGGTGTAGCCAGTTTTATCAGCAAGGATACACTTACCGGTAAATATACTTACGATGGAAAATTAGTTAAACTGAGCTATACCGAAGGCCGTGGACCAAATGCTAAGGAAACTATTTTAAGTGGTGCAGTATCCGGCAATACATGGAATGGAAGAGGAAGCGATGCCATGGGAAATACATTTACATGGACCGCAACATTTGATAAAGCTGCTGTTGCCAAAGCAGATAGTGTAAAGCCCAAACAACCATTGGTATTGGGGAAAGTTACTTATCCCTTCCTGAGTTATGGATTTGAAGAAATGCCTAAGCAGGAAAACATCTTAATTAAAAACGGTACTGTATGGACAAGTGAAAAAGAAGGCAAATTAGAAAATACAGATGTACTGGTTAAGAACGGAAAGATCGCTGCAATTGGAAAAAATCTTTCTGATGCAACAGCTAAAGTGATTGATGCAACAGGTAAGAATGTTACTCCCGGTATTATTGACGAACATTCACACATTGCTTCTTCCTCTACCAATGAAGGTGGACAAAGCGTTACATCGGAAGTGAGAATTGGGGACAATATCAATCCCGATGATATAAATATTTACCGCCAGTTGAGCGGAGGTGTAACTACCTCACACATATTGCATGGCTCTGCCAATACCATTGGCGGACAAACACAATTAATAAAACTTCGCTGGGGCATGGATGACCAGGAACTGAAATTTGCAGGCGCCGATCCATTTATAAAATTTGCATTGGGCGAAAATGTAAAAAGAAGTTCTTCCACACAAGGCAATACACGTTTCCCTGATACAAGGATGGGTGTTGAAGAAGTGCAGATGGATGCATTTCAAAGAGCAAGCGATTATCAAAAAGCATGGAAAGCCGCTGAAGAAAATAATAAGAAAAAAGGAGCAACTGCAATTGTTGTTCGCCGTGACCTTGAATTAGATGCATTGGTAGAGATCATGAATAAGAAAAGATTTATCACCTGTCACTCTTATGTGCAGAGTGAGATAAATGAAACTATGAAAGTGGCAGAGAAATTCGGATTTACTGTAAACACATTCACCCATATTTTAGAAGGATACAAAGTAGCTGATAAAATGAAAGCGCATGGCGCCAACGCATCAACCTTCAGCGACTGGTGGATCTATAAAATGGAAGTGGTGGATGCCATTCCATACAATGCATACATCATGAGCAAGGTTGGATTGAATGTAGCCATCAATTCAGATGATGCTGAAATGGCGAGACGTCTGAACCAGGAAGCAGCCAAGAGTATAAAGTATGGCGGCATGAACGAAGAAGATGCATTGAAAATGGTAACCATCAATCCTGCAAAAATGCTGCATGTTGACAGCAAAGTAGGAAGTATAAAAGTTGGTAAGGACGCAGACCTTGTGGTATGGAGCGATAATCCATTATCAATTTATGCAAAGGCAGAAAAAACAATTGTGGATGGCACTATTTATTTTGACAGGGACAGGGATATGGAAATGCGTAAACAAAACCAGGCCGAAAAAGCAAGGATCATACAAAAATTAGCCGCAGCAAAAAGAACAGCAACTGGTGGTGGTGCCGGTGGCGGCGGAGGTTTCCAGCGGGCAAGGCCCAGGTATGAAGTTGTAAATACATGCAGCGATCATAATCACAATACTGGCTTACTCACCATTGATGCGGACGAACTGGACGAAAATAATTAACCTTAAATAACTACAGATATGAAATATTTAAAAATAAATTTCTTGCTTGCATATTTAAAAAAATGCTTTAAATCTACATACTCTTTTAAAGCCTCCCCTTGGGGGAGGTTTGGAGGGGCCGTGCTTTGTGTTCTTGCAATGGTAAATGTTTCTGCACAGGAAACCATGTCGCCTGCACCTGCACAAAAAGAGGCCATTGCATTGACCAATGCCACCATCCATGTAGGCAACGGCCAGGTAATCACTAACGGAACTGTTGTATTCAGTAATGGAAAAATAACTGATGTGGGTTCGGGCATTGCAACAGGCAGCGCAAGGGTCATTGATTGTAAAGGAAAACAAATTTACCCGGGGTTGATCTTACCTTCTACTCAATTAGGTTTGATTGAAGTGCCAACCGTAAGAGCAACAGTTGATGCTTCTGAGATTGGAGAAATGAATCCAAGCATCCGTTCATTGGTGGCTTATAGTACTGATTCAAAGGTCACCAACACTTTACGGCCCAATGGTATTTTATTAGCCAATATAGTTCCCGATGGCGGAATTATTTCTGGCTCATCTTCTGTTGTGCAACTGGATGCATGGAACTGGGAAGATGCTGCATACAAAGCAGATGGCGGCATTCATTTTCGTATGCCTTCGTTGCTTGCACGCCGTGGAGGAGGAAGAGGCGGTTTTGGCGGCGGCGGACAACAACCGGCTGCTGATCCTGTAAAAAGAGGATTGGAACAAATTGAAAGTGTAAAAGTATTTTTCCGTGAAGCAAAAGCCTACCTGGCCCAAAGCAATCATGAAAATACCAACCTGAAGTTTGAAGCCGTTAAAGGCCTGTTCGATAAAAAACAAAAACTGTTTGTTCATTGCAATATTGTAAAAGAGATGTTACTGGCGGTTGACTTTGCAAAAGAATTTGGTTTTGATGTGGTATTAGTTGGTGCCATTGACAGTTGGCAGATAGCCGATATCTTAAAGCAAAATAACATCGCTGTTATATTGAACCAATTGCATAACCTGCCTGCAATGATCGATGATGATATTGACCAGCCATTTAAAACACCAGCTATGTTACAAAAAGCCGGTGTTCTATTTTGTCTTAATGATGATGACGAGAACACACGCAGCCGCAACCTGCCTTTTAATGCAGGCACAGCTTCTGCCTATGGATTGACAAAAGAAGAAGCCCTCAGCGCCATTACCTTAAATACAGCAAACATTTTAGGCATTGCCGATAAAACAGGCAGCATTGAAAAAGGGAAAGATGCAAACATTGTAGTAAGTGAAGGTGATATACTTGATATGAAATCAAATATACTTACACAGGCTTTTATACAGGGCCGGCAAATTGACCTGCATAACAAACAAACACAATTGGCAGAGAAGTTTGAGAAGAAGTATGGGATAAATTAATGGGTATGTATGAAAAAGGAATTGATTGCAGAACTGTTCTTAAAATTTGAACAGGCATGTTATGATTACAAAGGCATTGAATGCTGGAGTGCAAGAGAACTGCAGGAATTTTTTGGATACACAGATTGGAGGAATTTTTTAAAGGTAATTGACAAGGCAAAATCAGCATGTACAAATGCCGGGGAAGAACTAAAATACCATTTCGTTGACGTCAACAAAATGGTACAACTCGGTAGTAGAGCAGAAAGAGGAATAGATGATATAGCTCTTACAAGATACGCCTACTGCTATCTAACAATATAAAATCATATTTTTGACCCTTAAATGGCAGACAAAGCATTCATAACTCCAAGTGTACTTAAGTGGGCAAGAGAATCGGCAAGAATGTCGGAAGAAACCGCTGCTAATAAGGCATCTGTAACTATTGACAAGTTAAAGGAATGGGAAGAAGGTATTATTAGTCAGCCGACAATCAGACAAGCTCAAATATTGGCAAAAGCATACAAACGACCATTCGCTTTGTTCTTCCTCCCAGAAATACCAAGAGATTTTCAGCCACTTCAGGATTTTAGAAAATCGGGTTCAAAAGGACTTACAACTTCATCCATTTTTATTATTCGTGAAATTCAGCAAAAACAAGCATGGATAAGTGATGTATATAATGATAATAATGAAGAAAAGTTATCATTCGTTGGTCGTTTCACAATTAAAGACAGTCCTCAGATTGTCGCAAAAGACATCTTGGCTACTTTGAAAATTAGTCCTTCAACATATAAAACTGAAAACCCAATAAGAGAATGGATTGATGCGGCTGAAACAAATGGAATTTTTGTATCTAGGACAAGTTTCATTCATTCAAGAATGAAATTGGACTCGGATGAATTACAGGGATTTGCAATTGCTGACCCTTACGCTCCATTCGTTTTTGTAAACTCTGATGATTGGAATGCCCCTCAACTATTTACATTGCTTCATGAACTTGCACATATCTGGATTGCAGAAACAGGTATTTCAAATGGAATTGAACCTGAAATTAAGAATCGGGATAAATTTAGTCGAATTGAACTTTTTTGCAATGAAGTTGCCGCAAATACTCTAATTCCTAGCGAAGTAATATTAAATATTAACAAGTCCATTTTCAATAATTCTCAAGACGTAGTTAAGGCTGCAAAAACTCTTGGAGTAAGTTCATTTGCCTTTTTAGTAAGAGCATTAAACCTAAATATTATTTCATCTACCTTATACCATAGCTTAAAAAAGCAGGCAGAAATAGACTATCAAGCATTTCTAAAAAAAGAGGCAGAAAAGAAAGCTGCGCTTAAACTCAAACAGAAAGAAAACCCAGGTGGACCTAACCCTTACTTGCTAAAACTTAATAAGAATAGTCGGCTTTTTACACAAGTTGTTCTAGACGCATTAAAAAGCGGGTTTGTTCAACCAACACAAGCAAGCTTATTGCTAGGAACCCCAGTTAATAACTTTCACAAATTAGAAGCCCAAATTTATAGATGAGTTCAACGGCACATATTTATTGTTTAGATGCTAATGTTCTCATTCAAGCTTGGCAAAAGTATTATGCTCCAGACTTATGCCCCGATTATTGGGATATATTAAATAAGTTAGGTAGCCAAGGAAGGATTTTTATTCCAGAAGAAGTAAAAAATGAAATCGTTGTAACAGACGATAAAGAAAAAGCAGAGGATGACTTATCTAAATGGTTAAAACGTAGCTCAATTCCAGTTCACAAGCCGACAGAAGAAGTTATTAAATGTTGGCAGACTATTCTCCAAGCAAATCCACTTCATCAGCTTTTAGTTGATAATGTAAAAGGCAGGTCGCTTGCTGACCCATGGATAGTCTCGCATGCTTTAAATATGAAAGCTACTGTTGTGACAAAAGAAATTTTTGAAACAGCTATGAATACCAAAAGAATAAAAATTCCCAATGTATGTGAAAATATGGTCATTAGGTATATTGATGACTTTACCTTTGTTAAAGAACTCGGCTTAAAATTTTCTTGTAAAATTTAATTCAAGGAAGCACGAACTGCCAACATTACATTGCGGCAAGTATGCAAGTTTATATGAAACACTCTGAAACTTTATTGCTAATATTCAGCTTGATCATATCTTTGGCTTCATGCTATACAAAACCTCCAGTTGTCTATTCAATTCCTGAACAAGATTCAATTCGCACTCCATTTAAAATTTCAATTAATAAATTAGCAACTGATTTCAAATTCTGGCAAGGACAAACTATTGAAACGGAAGGAATACTTCACATAGGCTTCGAAGAATTTACAATCTCTCCAAACAAAGATTTTTTTTCAAAATATTCTGATGCATTTTGGTTAAACACGAACCAAAAACTAAATATTGATTACGATTATTTACAAAAAGCCAGTGGAAGAAGAATTAGAATCAAAGGAGTAGTAGACACATCTAGAAAGGGGCATTTAAGCTCATATTTAGCGACAATTGACCATATATATTTTTTAGAAGTACAATAATGAGTTAAAATGACCTGATTTTTAGGTGAGTCTATGCCAGATGGCTCGCCCTACTACAAAGTATCTTAGTTTTACTTGCTCAATTTTTTATTTTAACTTCAACAATAGTTAACCGGATGATCAGAAACAATGGAACAATACCCCAAAATATATTTATACCGCCGCATCGTTCAGGCCAAGTTGTTCATTGATGAACAGTTTGCCGGTAATATTGACCTTAACAATATTGCAGACGAAGCTTATTTTTCCAAATTCCATTTTATAAGGTTGTTTAAAAAGATCTACAACAAAACGCCTCACCAATACCTTACTGGGGTAAGAATTGAAAAAGCGAAAATGTTTTTGAAAGAAGATGTTGCCGTTTCAGATGTTTGTTATTCAGTTGGATTTGACAGCATCAGCTCTTTCACCGGCCTTTTTAAAAGAATAGCCGGCATAACGCCTTATGCCTACCAGCAACAACAGGCGAAACTAAAAGCTGATATTGCCCTGCAGCCGCTTAAATATATCCCCAATTGCTTCGCAGAAAATAATGGCTGGACAAACCTGTCCTCCGAAGCTTTAACAACGGAGGAGAAAAATAGCAATTTTCAAGAAGTGATGTAAAATATTATTGTTCAGTTTTGTTGCTCATCATTAAAAACAAAACAATGATCACAAAATTGAACCACGTCAGCGTCTTTGTGCTTGACCAGGACAGCGCCCATGATTTTTACATTAACAAACTCGGATTTAAGGTTCATACCGATGCGCCCATGGGTCCCGGCATGCGCTGGTTAACCGTTTGTTCGCCGGAGCAACCCGACCTCGAAATTTCTTTAATGGCCATCAATGAAGGCATGATGTTCAGTAAAGAATCGGCAAAACAAATGAGAGAACTGGTAAGTAAAGGCACTTTTGGTTTTGGGGTATTTGAATGTAATGACCTGCTGGCAACCTACGAAGAATTAAAAGCAAAAGGCGTTGAATTTACAAAGGCACCCAAAAAAGAGTTCTATGGTTTTGAAGCATTGTTCAAAGATGATTCGGGTAATTGGTTCTCTCTTGGTGAAAAAAAGAGTTGAGTATATTAAAGCAAAGTTCTTTTCATGCCGGTCTCTGCAACCAGCCTGAAAAGAACTTTGCATTTTTTTTGCCCGGCTACAGGGAAGCCTTTATATATGCGTATCCTTCTTTTTGCTTCAGCAAAATTTCATAAATACCATCCGGCACGGTAACCACACCCGGCAGCAGTTGCGATTTATCAATGTTCCATTTTTTCATGGCTACTGCACAAACCCCGAATGTTACGTTTTTACCCGCAAGCAAAGAAACTTCGCTTGAAACCACAGACTTTCCTTTTGTGACCATATCCAGTGACTGGGCATAGTACACCACTTCTATTTTTGCATTGGGGTCGGCACTTAAAATTTCATTACACCACCTGATCACGGCCTTATGTGTGTTGGTATCTTTTGTAGTAACATCAAAAACAACATGATAAGGAGGTGCCTGTGAAAAAACTTTGCTGCACTGCAGTAACAACATTGCGGAAAGGAATAAAGTATATTTCATAACTGAATGATTTAAGAATTAAAAGCTACAATTTTTTTTGTAACCTCGTCCGGAAAAAATACAGAATTCCTGTTTCCGCATCTGCCTCCTGCACAGCATGCTTGCATTTAATTTTACCATCCCAACCATTTACCTTAACTTAATCATCAAATATATAAGATGAAAAAAATAGTCGGGTTATTTGTTGCTATTCTATGTATAAGTATTACAACACAGGCACAGCAAACCATTATTTATTGTGGTAAGTTGATCGATGTAAAAAGCAAAACCGTTTTGGAAAATATGTCAATAATTATTGCAGGGAATAAAATTACTGATGTAAAGCAGGGTTATGTTCAACCCGGCCCTGCCGATAAAGTAATTGACCTGAAAAAAAATACCGTGATGCCCGGCTTAATGGACATGCATGTGCACCTGGAAAGTGAAACAAAAAAAGGAGCCACGGCTGACAGGTTCACTATGAATCCTGCTGATATTGCTTTTGAATCGGTAAAATATTCAAATGCAACATTAATGGCTGGCTTTACCACGGTCCGTGATCTTGGTGGCAGCGGAGTGAATATTTCTTTGCGCAATGCAGTTAATAAAGGATTGATCGTTGGCCCAAGAATATATACTGCCGGTAAATCCATTGCAACCACCGGCGGTCATGCTGATCCTACAAATGGTTACCGCAAAAACTTAATGGGTGATCCCGGTCCTGTTGATGGTGTAATTAATGGAGCCGATGAAGCAAGAAAAGCAGTACGCCAGCGATACAAAGATGGATCGGATCTTATTAAGATAACTGCAACAGCCGGTGTACTGAGCCAGGCGAAAGATGCTTCAGGCGCACAGTTCACCGATGAAGAATTAAAAGCCATTGTGGAAACAGCAAAAGATTATGGTTTTAAAGTAGCAGCCCATGCACATGGAGCCGAAGGAATTAAAAGGGCGATCAAAGCAGGTGTTACATCCATTGAACACGGTACTTTTATGGATGATGAAGCCATTGCATTATTCAAACAATACGGAGCATGGTATGTACCCACCATCATCGCCGGAAAATCTACTGCTGACTCTGCAAAGATACCCGGCTATTACTCTGATATTGTTACACCCAAGGCATTGGTGGTGGGCCCGCAGATACAGACAACTTTTACCAAAGCTTATAAAGCCGGTGTAAAGATCGCATTTGGAACAGACGCAGGTGTGTATTCACATGGTAAGAACTGGAAAGAATTTGTGTATATGGTAGAAGGAGGAATGCCTGCAATAGAAGCAATAGCATCGGCGACCTTCAGTGCAGCAGAATTACTGGGTGTTTCTGAAATACTAGGTACCATTGAAAAAGGAAAACTGGCAGACATTGTTGCAGTGGATGGCGACCCTATTAAAGACATTAGTGTAATGGAGAAAATGGTTTTTGTAATGAAGAATGGAGTTGTGTATAAAAATAAATAGTCAGGGTCACCTTAAAAAAAATCAACTCTGCTCATTAACCTGTTCTTTATTTAATTTCTGTTGCAGCTCTACCTTAAACCATGTCCTCGTCATCATCACCACAACAACCAGAAGAATAATGAAGATGATGGTTAAAAGATATATCAATGAAATTTTATTGAATACTGCTGCAAGTGCGATCAATAGAATTCCGCAGGCGAATAATAGTTTTTCATATTTCCTTCTTAACCGGTCATAATCCTCAGTATACCGAAGCATTCTTGTAAGTCCAAGCACACTCAGCATAAAAACACCAAGGCCTGTTGTAAATATGAGTCCGCCTAATTCAGTATTATGATCTCCAGGTTTTCCTATACCCCCCAACACAACGGAGAATGTGGCTCCCACCATACCCAGTGAACCAAGTGTGGGAATATATAAGAACATGAACAATTGCCCGGTCAGGAATCCGGGTTTACATTCTCTATCACCGACCAATGCAAAATATATCCACCACAGTGCAAATACAATAAGAATACCCAGTCCAAAACAGATCCATATATAAGCATTCAATTCTTTAAATGAATCTACACCATTGATAACCCCTAAAATAGTTTCGCCAAAAACAATAATGGTCAGGAGCCCCATACGTTCTACCATACTTGCCGATAAGTTCAGGTCGGTATTCCGGTGCACCAGTTTCCTGTTTAAAAGAAATGGCGGTAAATAATTGAGTGGTATAATGATCCAGAGTAAAATGGTTTTATATGGTTCAGGAATGTATAATGAAATGACCAGTAAAGCGAAACTTAAAAGAAAGCAAACGGTATACGGAATATTAAGCCGGCGGTGGTTTTTATCATAAATGCCCACACTCCACCATAAATAAGTAATGAATAGTTGCATAACAGCAAAACAAATGGTGGTGCGGAAGAGAAGGGTTTCGTTAGGACTGCCGAGTGCAACACAAAGTGCAGCCACTGTAACCATTTGCCACAGCGTCATAAATCTTGTGCGTATGCCGGGTGTGCCATGCAGGTCGTGATAAAGGCTTCCATTACCCCAGCCCCAGAAAATAATAGTGAACAGGTAAAAATAATTGCCGATGCTTGAAATGCTGGGATGGCTGGCCAGGTAATGTGTAGTTCGTGAAATGGCGATCACATACACCAGGTCATAAAACAATTCCAGCCAGCTGATCTTTCTTTCGGTTATCGTTGTTGTAAATTTTTTTGGAGGCCCCCACCATATATTTGTCCTTTCACTATTCATACTGCGTTCAGAAATATTTTACCAAATATAATTAAACAGGATTTTACTATTGCAGGTAATTTAGGTAGTGTCTCCCTTTGAAAAGCTGTCAGCCTGTTGATGTAAAAAAATACTAAAGAGACACTACCGTAATTTACAACTTAAGAACATTACCGCTAATTAAGGCTATCTTCACCGCCACTCAATTATTCTTTTTGCAAGATACTTTCAATACACTCATCAATAGTTTTATAGCAGATAAAGTAGGCATCGCTGAAAATTTTTTAAGTGAACCACTGGCGTCTCATCTCAAAGAAAACCTGAATGCTCTTTATTCAGATAAGCAGCTCCGTTCTGCCGGAACAGGAAATGATACATTAGCAGTACAAAACAAATTATTCAGAAGCGATATCATCTACTGGCTCGACCGCAAGCACAACGATCAATATGAAAATGATTTCTTTGACCTGATGGATAGTTTTGTAAGCCATTTAAACAGCACCTGCTATACAGGCATTACCGGTTACGAATTTCATTACACTTTATATGAACCCGGGAGTTTTTATAAAAAACATATTGACCAGTTTCGTAACAATGACAGCAGGCAGTATTCAATGATCATGTATTTAAATGAGGATTGGCAATTGGCCGACGGTGGTGAATTGTGCATACAGCATAGCGGTCATCAGCAAAATATTTCTCCCCGCAATGGCAAAGCAGTCTTTTTTAAAAGCAGTGAATTGGAGCATGAAGTATTACTCACCAACAAGCCGAGGATGAGTATTACAGGCTGGTTAAAGAAAAACTAAGCATGCAATTTCACAGTTACCGAAATCAAAACAAATCCTTTTAGTAGTATCTTTATTCCATTAACGATTTACCTATGCAAAGAATTGCTGAATCGGAACTGATCATTAATGACCGGGGCGCCATTTACCACCTTGATGTAAGGCCCGAAGAACTGGGCAATACCATAATAGTGGTTGGCGATCCGGATAGGGTAAAAAAAGTAAGCGCACATTTTGATAAAGTTGAACATCGGCTTCAACACCGTGAATTTATCACTCATACCGGCTATATTGGCAATACCCGGCTGTCCTGCGTCTCTACAGGCATTGGCCCGGATAATATAGATATTGTCTTCAACGAACTGGATGCCCTTGCGAATATTGATTTTGAAACAAGGATCATAAAAAAAGAGCTGACCAAATTAAATATTATCCGTTTTGGCACATCAGGTTCTCTTCAGGCTGATATTCCGGTTGATAGCTTTGTTGCATCAACACATGGATTAGGCCTGGACAATCTTCTTAATTTTTACAGCTATCAAAAAACTGCTGATGATAAAGCAATGGCTGATGCATTCATCACACAAACAAAATTAGATACGTCCATTACCAATCCTTATGCTTTCAGTGGTAGTGAAATATTATTAAAAAAATTCGGCGAAGGTTTTCACAAAGGCATTACGGTAACCTGCCCCGGTTTTTTTGGCCCACAGGGAAGAGTGCTGCGACTGGGATTAGCAAGTCCTGGATTGGTTGACAAACTCACCCATTTCAATTTTAATAATCACCGAATCACTAACTTTGAAATGGAGACATCAGCCATTTATGGTTTGGGAAAACTGATGGGGCATGAGTGTATGAGTGTGAATGCCATCATTGCAAACCGTGTGGCAAAAGAATTTTCCAAAGACAATAATAAAGCGGTAGAAAATTTAATTAAAAAAGCATTGGAGGCTTTAACGGCTTAAACGAAATTCGAATGATTGCAATAAAAACCATACCTGATTTTTCTGCACCGGTGCATGTTGACCAGGTAGGTATTGAAGAAAGAGCTTCCCGGTTTACCAAGCGGAGTATAAAAAATGAAAGCAAGCTAAATGGGTTGATGCTTGCGCTGAACATGATAGACCTTACCACACTGGAAGGAAAAGATACCGACGGAAAAGTAAAACAGCTTTGTTATAAAGCACAACACCTGCATGATTCTTATCCCGGTTTGCCAACCGTTGCTGCTATTTGTGTTTATCCTTCCATGGTGAAAGTGGCAAAGAAAGCATTAGGCGACTCAGGTGTAAAAGTTGCCTCTGTTGCTACAGCCTTCCCAAGCGGACAGGCGCCACGTGATGTAAAGATCCGTGATACAAAATATGCCGTAGCAAATGGTGCCGATGAAGTGGATATGGTTATAAGCAGAGGAAAGTTTTTAGAAGGTGAATACAATTTTGTTTATGATGAGATCGCTGCCATCAAAGAAGCATGTGGAGAGGCAAGATTGAAAGTGATTCTTGAAACAGGTGAACTGGTTACTTATGATAAAGTGCGTAAGGCAAGTGATATTGCCATGTATGCCGGTGCCGATTTTATAAAAACATCTACCGGAAAAATTTCCCCGGCTGCAACAATGCCGGTAACACTGGTGATGCTTGAAGCCATTCGTGATTTTTATTATAAGACAGGAAAGAAAATTGCGATGAAACCAGCCGGTGGTATTTCAAAATCAAAACTGGCCCTGCATTATTTGGTAATGCTGAATGAAGTACTGGGCGAAGGTTGGATGAATAATGAATGGTTCAGGTTTGGTGCAAGCAGCCTGGCCAATGATATACTGATGCAGTTGATGAAACAGAAGACGGGGGTTTATCAGTCAGCGAATTATTTTTCGATTGATTAGGCCCCAGCCCCCTCTATCTCCCCCCAAGGGGGAGGAAATGGAGGAGATAGAAGCGAGGATATTTGCGAATGGATATGCATAATAAAAAATATCTGAATTAATGAATTGCCAACTTCCAGTTCCCTCTCCTTAGGAGAGGGGTTGGGGTGAGGCCGAAAATAAATGAATTTAAAAACTGCCCATTCGAGTTCCCTCTCTTTAAGGAGAGGGGTTGGGGTGAGGTCAAACAATGCAAATGGCAACAAAAAAAAACAATACCATCAAATTAAAATTCGATAGTGCAAGAAATCTTTCACCTGCACCCGAAAGTAAAAGTGCTGCCAAAATAGATCCGCAGTACGAGCTGTTCATCAACGGAAAAATGGAGAAGCCACTGAGTAAAAAATATTTCCCTACCATCAACCCGGCAACAGAAGAAAAATTATCGATGATTGCAGAAGCCAATACGGCTGATGTAAATAAAGCTGTAGTTGCCGCAAGGAATGCATATGAAAAGACCTGGAAAAAAATGCCTGCTAAGGAAAGGGCAAAATATATTTACCGTATTGCAAGGATGATACAGGAAAGAGCAAGGGAATTTGCAATTATTGAAACACTTGATGGAGGAAAACCGATCCGTGAAAGCCGTGATTTTGATGTGCCTACTGCAGCCAATCATTTCTTTTATTATGCAGGCTGGGCCGATAAACTGGAATATGCATTTCCAAATCGTACCACTGCAGCTTTGGGTGTTGCCGGACAAATTATTCCATGGAATTTCCCTTTATTGATGGCAGCATGGAAAATTGCACCGGCGCTTGCATGTGGGAATACAGTTGTTTTAAAACCAGCAGAAACTACTTCCCTTACTGCTTTGAAGCTTGCTGAAATTATACAGGAATCAGATCTGCCGCCAGGTGTTGTAAATATTATTACCGGTGCAGGAGCAACAGGTGCAGCAATAGTTAATCATCCGGATATAAATAAAATTGCTTTTACCGGTTCTACTGATGTTGGAAAAATTATTCAACGTGCCATTGCTGGTACAAATAAAAAAGCAACACTTGAACTGGGTGGTAAAGCTGCCAATATAATTTTTGATGATGCACCACTTGACCAGGCAGTTGAAGGCGTGATCAACGGAATATTTTTTAACCAGGGACATGTGTGTTGTGCAGGCTCAAGATTGTATGTACAGGAATCTGTTTTTGCAGCAGTGGTTAGAAAATTAAAAGACAGGCTGGAGACCTTGATCGTTGGTGATCCAATTGATAAGAACACTGATATCGGTGCTATCAATTCAAAGGCACAATTAGATATCATTAATAAATACATCAAGATCGGCATACAGGAAGGTGCAGAAATGTATCAAAGTTCATGTTCACTTCCCAAAAAAGGATTCTTTTGCAGGCCTACCATTTTTACCAATGTGGCGCAAAGCAACCGTATTGCACAGGAAGAAATTTTCGGGCCGGTGCTGGCTATTCAAAGTTTCAGAACAGATGACGAAGTGATAGAGAAAGCAAACAATACGCCCTATGGCCTTTCGGCAGGAGTATGGACAGACAAGGGTTCCAAGATATTCAACATGACCACTAAATTAAGAGCAGGTGTTGTTTGGGCAAACACATTCAACAAATTTGATCCCTCCTCTCCTTTTGGCGGCTATAAAGAAAGTGGTTATGGAAGAGAGGGTGGATTGCATGGATTAGCGGCTTATGTAAACATAATCTAGCGGCCCCACCTATCCTCCCCCATGGGGAGGGAAAAGTAGAAGATTGATGCGAAGATAAAAGCGAAGTTCAATGCATTTAAAAAGAAGTTTAAAATAAAAACTGCACACTTCGAGTTCCCTCTCCCTGGGAGAGGGGTTGGGGTGAGGCCGAAAAAAAATAATTATGGCGAAGACATTAGAAAAACGATTGGAAGTTTTAAAAACTTACAAACTATATATTGGTGGACAATTCCCCAGGACGGAATCAGGAAGATATTATTTAGCAGTAAACAACAAAGGAGAAAAACTGGCGAATGTTTGTCTTTGTTCAAGAAAAGATTTTCGTGATGCAGTTGGTGCAGCCAGAAATGCATTTGGCGGATGGAGCGGAAGAGCTGCTTTTAACCGTGGACAAATTCTTTATCGCATTGCCGAAATGCTGGAAGGAAGAAAAGCACAGTTCATTGATGAATTGATAAAACAGGATGCTACCAAAGCACAGGCAGAAAATGAAGTGAATCTTTGCATTGACCGCTTAATTTATTACAGCGGTTGGTGCGATAAATTCCAGCAGTTATACAGTTCTGTAAACCCTGTTGCTTCATCGCATTTTAATTTTTCTGTTCCTGAACCAACGGGAGTTGTTGCGGCCATTGCTCCGCAAAATGATTCATTGCTTGGATTGGTTTCTGTAATTGCTCCCATCATCGCCGGAGGGAATACCTGTATTGTTCTTGCATCAAATGCAAAACCACTTTGTGCAGTAACATTTGCTGAAGTGCTGAACAGTTCCGACTTACCGGGTGGAGTTGTAAATATCCTCACCGGTAAAGTTGCTGAACTGGTTCCTTTCTTTGCCGATCATATGGATGTGAATGCAACCGTATTTTGTGAAGCAGATGCTGTAACGCAAAAAATGATCAAAGAAAAATCTTCGTTGAATGTAAAAAGAGTTGTGTTGTATGATAAAGTGAAATGGGCAAATGATAAAGGCCAGTCTCCTTATTTTATCATGGACTTCCAGGAAATAAAAACTACCTGGCACCCGATTGAAAATATTGGCGGGGCGAAGGCGGGGTATTGATAGATATATAAGTTAATGGAATCAAATAATAAATATCCTATAGTTATTAAGAAAAAGATCCCTTATGTTTCTGAGCTTTTATTAAGTGTATTTTCATTTTGTCTTATAATAACAGGGCTGTGTTTTTTATTTTTCATGCCTGCTTTGAGGTCCTCAAATGAAATGAAGGTAGTAGCTACAATTACGATCATACCCGAATATATTAAATGGATAATACTCTATTCAGGAATCGGTTTATTGGTATTCCGGTTCTTATATAAATACGTAGCATTTTATAACACTGGTTTCTTCGGTTTTAATTCCGATAGGCTCACAATCAGTACAAAGAAAATTATTTACCAAATCCCAATTTCTAACATCCAAAAAATTGAGCTTATTGATCCAGTTGATTCCAATGATACTACTAAAGGTAAATTTATAGTTGTGATTTATCAGCGAAATTCAGACCCACTTCAATTTCAATTAAAAGTCTATGATGATTGTTTTAGTCTTATAGACAATTTGCTCAAATATGATAGTTTAAAAGATCGAATTACAAATCTTAATAAAACATATTTAAGTGACGTAAGTAGCTAAAAATAAAAAGTCCGTTTAATATTTAAATTGGGCTAAAGCCAAAACCTCTATACATCAATAGCCCCGACCTTAAGGTCGGGGCTATTGAAATTTAAAATCGTACTGGCTTTAGCCCAATATTTTAAAGCTTAGAGAAAAAAATTACGCTTCCTTCCCATGGCAATGCTTATACTTCTTGCCACTGCCACAAGGACAAGGATCATTTCTTCCCGGTGCTTTTTCAACACGTATGGGTTCCTGCTTTATTGGCCCTGATGGATCAATGTATTCATTTTCTGCACTCAAATGTTCAGGGCCACCACCTGCGGTTGCAAACTCTTCCTTGCGCTGGCGCATTTTACTCATGTCTGTTCTGCGTTCTCTTCCTTCACGTATCTGGCCAGCATTGGTTTGCTCCATCGGTATCTGTGCATGGCATAAGAAGCTTACTATATCTTTATTCACCTGGTCATCCATTTGCTTAAAGGCTGCAAAAGCTTCTATCTTATAAATCACCAATGGGTCTTTTTGTTCGTATCCTGCTGTTTGCACACTGTGGCGCAGGTCATCCATGGCACGTAAATGTTCTTTCCATGCATCATCAATCAATGCTAAGGTGATGTTACGTTCCAGTGCATCATTCAATTCTCTTCCTTCTGTTGCCAGGTATTTATCGAGGTTGGCCAATGCCTGTATTTGTTTTTTGCCATCAGTAAATGGCACGGCAACATTTTCGATCTGGTTACCCTGTTCTTTTCGGATATTTTTTATGATGGGTAATGTTTGCTGAACCAGCGTATCTGTTTTACGACGGTATTGCACCACGGCTTCATTATACAAACGTTCGCTCAATACATTAACATCATCTTTATCCAGTTCTGCTGCTGATATAGAAGTATCAATTCCAAAATTTACAATAGCTGCCAGTTTAAATCCTTCATGGTCACTTCCCTCCTTGAAAGAATTGATGAGCCCGTTAGCCACGGAATAAAATGAATTATCCAGATCAAGTGCAAGCCTCTCCCCAAACAAAGCATGGTTACGTTTTTTATACACCACGTTACGCTGCTTGTTCATCACATCATCATACTCCAGCAAACGTTTACGAACACCAAAGTTATTTTCCTCTACTTTTTTCTGCGCTCTTTCAATAGATTTGGTGATCATGCTGTGTTGTATCACTTCACCCTCTTTATAACCCATCCTGTCCATCAGCCCCGCAATACGTTCGCTGCCAAACATACGCATCAGGTCATCTTCCAGCGAAACAAAAAAGCTTGTACTTCCCGGATCACCTTGTCGGCCGGCACGTCCACGTAACTGCCTGTCCACACGACGACTTTCATGCCGCTCGGTACCAATGATTGCCAAACCACCGGCCTCTTTTACACCGGGGCCAAGTTTAATATCAGTACCACGGCCAGCCATGTTAGTGGCAATGGTAACAGCGCCAGCCAAACCTGCTTCAGCAACAACCTGTGCTTCCTTAGCATGTTGTTTTGCATTCAATACATTATGTGGAATATTCTTTTGCTTCAGCATTCTCGCCAGCAACTCACTCACTTCAACAGATGTAGTACCAACTAATGAAGGTCTTCCAATGCTGCGTAATCTTTCCACTTCATCAATTACTGCTTTGTATTTTTCTCTTTTTGTTTTGTACACAAAATCCTGTTCATCTTTACGGATCATTTTCACATTGGTGGGAATAGTAACCACATCTAATTTATAAATGCTCCAGAACTCAGCTGCTTCTGTTTCTGCAGTACCGGTCATACCGGCAAGCTTATGGTACATCCTGAAATAATTCTGTAGCGTAACCGTTGCATAAGTTTGTGTAGATGCTTCGATCTTTACATTTTCTTTTGCTTCAATGGCCTGGTGCAATCCATCCGAATATCTTCTGCCATCAAGTATACGGCCTGTTTGTTCATCCACAATTTTTACCGCTTCATCCAGTATCACATACTCCACATCTTTATCAAATAAAGTATATGCTTTTAATAATTGTTGTACGGTGTGAATACGATCAGCTTTCAAAGCATAATCATTTAACAGCGATTCTTTGTTATGTAATTTTTCATCTGCAGGTAAATCACTTTTTTCAATATCTGCAAGTTTGGTTGCAATATCGGGGATGATGAAGAACTCAGGATCTTCCCCACTCCTTGTAATTAACTGGATACCCTGGTCGGTAAGATCAACCTGGTTATTTTTTTCATCTATATTAAAAAACAATTCCGCATCAACCTTGGGCATTTCTTTTTGCTGATCAGCCAAATAATAGTTTTCGGTCTTTTGAAGTTTAACCCTGTTGCCCGGCTCGCTCAAAAATTTAATTAAGGCACTATTCTTTGGTAAACCACGGTGAGCCCTCATCAAAGCAAGTCCGCCATCCTTAGGGTCATCATTTCCTTCTGCAATTTTTTTCTTTGCTTCAATTAAAAATTGATTCACCGCTTTTTTCTGTGCATCTACCAATTTTTCAATTCTTGGTTTAAGATCAAAAAATTGTTGGGTATTATCGCTGTGTCCAACCGGTCCGCTGATAATTAATGGCGTACGGGCATCATCAATTAATACGCTATCCACCTCATCCACCATGGCAAAATGATGTTTGCGCTGCACCATCTCCTGTGGTGTGTGTACCATGTTATCCCTCAAATAATCAAAACCAAATTCGTTATTGGTGCCATAAACAATATCGGCATTATAAGCATGACGGCGGGCATCGCCATTAGGTTCATGTTTATCAATACAATCAACCCTCAGTCCTAAAAATTCAAAAATAGGGCCGTTCCATTCACTATCCCTTTTTGCCAGGTAATCATTCACAGTTACAATGTGCACACCTTCGCCAGCCAATGCATTCAGGTATGCAGGTAATGTACTCACTAAGGTTTTACCTTCACCTGTTGCCATCTCTGCAATTTTACCCGAGTGCAAAACAGCGCCGCCGATCAACTGCACATCATAATGCACCATGTTCCAGGTAACGGCGCCACCACCTGCTGTCCAGGTATTTTTATAAATGGCTTTATCACCTTCAATAATGATATTGTCTTTTTTAACAGAGAGTGTTCTGTCTAATTCAGTAGCTGTACTTTCTAATGTTGTATTTTCCTTGAACCGGCGACTGGTTTCTTTTACTGTTGCAAAGGCTTCGGGTAAAAGTTCCAGTAACACTACTTCCAGTTGTTTGTCTTTTTCTTTTTTTAATTCGTCTATCTCTTTATAAAAAATATCTCTGCCGTTAATATCTTCAATGGGTAATTCCTCAGCAGCTTTTTGTTTATCTGTTATTTGGGTATTGATCGTGTTTAGATGATTTGCTATACGTTGTTTGAACTCTACCGTCTTGTTCCGCAATTCATCATTGCTCAATGATTGATAAGTTGAAAAAAAATGGTTGATCTTTTCAACCTGTGGGCTGATCTTTTTTACGTCCTTTTCGCTTTTATTGCCCCCAAAAAGTTTTGAAATAGTGCCGATCATAAAATTCAGTATTGTTGGATATGCTGTTAATTAATTAAGATAAAGATTACTGTTTGTCAAATATGGTGCTGAAAACAATTCGGAGCCAAAATGACAGAGCTTTCTCCCGTTTTTTACGGGGGAGACAAAGGTAAGCATTGTTTGGGGTCGTTTTGTCGCCATTTATAACAAAAAAGCTGCCCGAAAAACAATCTGCCAGTATGATTGTTACGTATTTTGTAAAAAACTTAATATGCAAAAGACTCTCCTGATTTTATGCCTGCTTGCTCTTTCGGGGCAATCATTTTCACAAAAAGATGTATTGCTCAAATTTGAGAAGGAGCGTACCGGCATCTCAAAAAAATCTATGCTTGTCTTAGGAGGCTGGTCGGCTGCAAATATTATTGTTAGTGGTATTGCTACCAAAACCCACAATACTGAAATGCGTTATTTTCACCAGATGAATGTAATGTGGGGCGGCATCAACCTGGCCATTGCGGGCCTGGGTTACTGGGGAGCCGGCCGTGAAAAAATTGATAACCCTACATTGGCAGCTGTACTAAAACATCAAAGCAAAACAGAAAAAACTTACCTGATCAATACCGGTCTTGATGTGCTTTACGTGGGGGCAGGTCTATTCATGAATAAAACAAGTAATAATCAAAAAAATCCTGACAAGTTTAAAGGATACGGTAATTCCATCATGCTGCAGGGAGGGTTCTTACTTTTATATGATGTAGTTAATTATGCCATACACCGCAAACATGGTAAGCAATTAGACAAGCTTGAATTAAGTGGTGGGCCGGGTTCGGTATCTATGGTTTATAAGTTTTAAGTTCAGCAAACAACTAATTGTTAAGAAATCCCAAAATCATATACCACTCATCAAAATAAATTACTGCATATAAACTTCTAAGTCTATTTTTACACGAACAAGTTCGTATATCAACTCTACATTATGAGAAAATTATCAATCACAATTATTGTGATTTTTTTAGGCTTGGCATCAAAAGCACAGGTGAAAGGAACGCTTATAGATTCAGCTACAAAAAAGCCAATTGATAAAGCAGTAGTAGGCCTGATGGTGAAATCTAATCCAACAGATACTACCTATACATTTACAGATGATAAGGGGCAGTTCAGGTTTGATCCTGTACCGGCTTCTAATTTTTCTATTATAATCAGGAATATGGGTTACCGGCCTGTTGCCAAATTTGTACCCGTAAATAAAGCAGAGAAGACAATTGATATTGGCAACATTATTTTAGCAGACCAGGCAAAATTACTAAGTGAAGTTGTAGTTGAATCCGCTCCTATTGTTGTAAAAGAAGATACCATTGAATATAATGCCTCTTCGTTCAAAGTAAAAGATGGCGCTGTGGTAGAAGATCTGTTAAAGAAACTTCCCGGCGTAACCGTTGATAAGGATGGCAATGTAACAGCACAGGGGAAAGCTGTGACGAGAGTAAAAGTAAATGGTAAAGATTTTTTTGGTGGTGATGTAAAAACAGCGACCAAAGAATTACCGGCTAATATCGTAGATAAAATTCAGATCATTGATGATTATGGCGACCAGGCCACCGTATCAGGAATAAAAGACGGCGACCCGGATAAAGTAATGAACATCACAATAAAAAAAGACAAGAACAAAGGTTTTTTTGGAAGAGCGACAGCGGGCTATGGAACACAGGAGCGTTACCAGGCTTCATTTAACGGAAATTATTTTAATAATGACCGGCAGATCTCTGTAGTTGCCAACAGCAATAATACCAACACTTCCCTCTTTAATTTTAGCGGCGGTGGTAACCGGGGCGCTACCAGTATGATGCGTTCGGGTATGGCCGTAATGAGTGATATGGGAGGAATGGGTGGTATGAACAACATGAATGCAAGTGCATTTAGCGGCGGCAATAACAGTGGTATTTCATCTACCAATTCATTTGGTTTTAATTATCGTGACCAGTGGAGCAAAAGAATAAGTGTGTATGGCAGTTATTCTTATAATCACAAAAATACCAGCCAGCTGCAGAACTCTTCAACACAAAGTTTTTACCAGGGAAGTGGTAATAATAGTTTTATAAATAACCAGGATATAGATAACCTTACTATTGGAAACTCACACCGGTTTACTTTTAATTTTGAGTACCAGATCGATTCTTTTAATTACATAAAGATCAGTCCCAGCATAAATTACAGTGGCAGCGATGCAAACAATAAAAATATTTTTGATTATTCACAAACCGATGGAACAAAAACCAGTGATGGAACAAATAAAAACCTGACCAATTCCAAAGCACCAAACCTGGCTGCAACTATTTTGTACAATCATAAATTCAGAAAACGTGGCCGCAATTTTTCGAGCAGTATCACTTTAGGTACAAATCAAAATAATTCTGAGCAGGATATAACCAATCTTAGTTATCAATATGGGCAACCTTTTCCAGGGCCAAGAAATACGTTCCAATTTATTGACCAGGAAAACAATAACTATAATTACGGAGTACGATTTACCTATTCAGAGCCTATAAACAAATACCGTAGCCTCGATTTCAGTTACTCTCATAATTTAAGTTATGCCCGTAATAACCGTAAAAATTATAATGTAGATTCTGCCACCCAGGCCAAGACATTGAATAATTTTTTGAGTAATGATTATGAAAATGATTTTTATAATAACCGTATCGGGGTTTCATTACGAACAACTAAAAAGAAATATAATTATACTGTTGGCATAAGTGTGCAGCCGGTAAACTTACAGGGAAATTCAATTACGAAAGACAGTGCTTATAAAACTATTAAAAGAGCCAATGTTTTTCCTATTGCCAGGTTAGTATATAATTTTTCCAGGACCAAATCATTGAATGTGGCTTATAATGGAAATGCTACCCAACCTAGCTTTAGCCAATTACAACCTGTAGTTGACCCGGCTAATCGGCAAAGTCAAAGTGTTGGTAATCCAAACTTAAAACCATCCATTAATCATAACATCAATTTGTCTTACAATAATTTTAATATCATAAGTGGAAAAGTGATATTTACCAATTTAACTTTCAGCACTATTAGAAACCAGATCGTTAATAAAACTGCTAAGCTAGACAACGCAGGTTCTTCCATTTCTATTCCAGAAAATGTAAATGGTTATTATAACCTGTTAGGTTTTTATGCTTATTCGAGGCCATACAAAAACAGGAAATTTGTATTAACACTTAATGGAAGTGTCAATTACAATCACAATATTAATTTGACTGATAGTGTCCTGTTAACCGGCAATTCATTAAAGCAAAACCTTGACCTCAGCAAAATAAATGGCAACAACTGGATTCTTTCGCAGGGCTTTACCTTTGAATTTAATTATAAAGAATGGCTTGAATTGGGTACAGGTGTAAGCTATAGTTTAAATGACAATAAATATAAAGCTGCTGATGGAAAAGTTTTAACAGCATTCCAGAATACATCCAGCAATGCCTGGACATTCAGTAACAATATCAATATCAATTTTACCAAGACACTGGCTTTAAAGTATGATTTTGATTATACCATTAATGCCGGCCTGGCAAATGGAGTAAGCAAAAACCTGGCTATTATGAATGCGTCTTTGGAAAAAACACTCTTTAAAAAGAAGAATGGCATAATCAGGCTGGCAGCATACGATCTGTTTAAACAAAACAGTAATATCAGCCGCAGCGTAAGTGGTAATTCCATTATTGATTCCAGGACAAATCGCCTTACCCGGTACTTTATAGCCACTTTCACTTACAGGCTTCAGAAATTTGCCGGTCAAACGATGCAGCCGGGCCAGGGAGGTGATTTTAGAAGAATGGGAGCAGGAGGGCCTCCAAGGTTTTAGGTAATAAAAACTGGATAAAATTAATTTAATAAGGGGGTATTTACACCCCTTTTTTATTACCTTCGCCCCCCGTTCGTTCGCCATAGGCTTGCCGAAGGCGACGACGAAAAGCGGTCCCAATTTACAGGGACAGATACGTTAAAATAACCAGGAAATAACTATGAGTGGTGCATTAAAAGAGGTTCGTAACCGGATAAAGAGCGTTCAAAGTACACAACAGATCACCAAGGCCATGAAAATGGTAAGTGCGGCAAAGCTTCGCCGTGCCCAGGATGCCATTACACAAATGAGGCCCTATGCTAAAAAATTACAGGAAATGCTCGGCAATATTGTCAGCAATAGTGAGGGTGATGTAAGTATGGCATTGGCAGTGCAAAGGCCTGTGGAAAATGTAATGATCATAGTTGTTACCAGCGACCGTGGATTGTGTGGCGGTTACAACAGTAATCTTATTAAACTGGCCAAACTGACCATACAGGAAAAATATCCTGCACAGTTTGCCAAAGGCAAGGTGCAGATATTACCCATTGGTAAAAAAGGATATGAGTACTTTACAAAAAATGGGTTTAAGGTAGAAAATAAATACTGGGATATTTTTACCGGTTTAAGTTTTAATAAGGTACAGGCAGCAGCTAAACATGCCATGGATGCATTCGCCAATAAAGAAATTGATGCTGTTGAACTGATATACAGTGAATTTAAAAATGCCGCTACACAGCGTTTTGTTGCGGAACAGTTTTTGCCGGTAGAAAAAGTGGCTAAAGTGGAAGGCCAGAAAAATGCCGACTTTATTTTTGAACCGGGTAAAGATGTTTTAATTGCTGAGCTGATGCCAAAGATCTTAAATACGCAGTTATTTAAAGCTACCCTGGATGCTAATGCCAGTGAGCATGGTGCCCGTATGACAGCGATGGACAAGGCCAGTGATAATGCAAACGAATTATTAAAATCATTAAAGATCAGTTATAACCGTGCAAGACAGGCGGCCATTACAACCGAGTTAACCGAGATTGTGAGTGGAGCGGCGGCATTGCAAGGATAAATGCAAATGAGCTAATTAGCTGATTCGATAATTTGCTAATTTTTCTACTTGCAGGAGTCTTCCTTAGATTAACAACTGTTTTTATTAAAAGAATTAGCACATTAGCATATTGGCTAATTAGCAAATTAACAAACATGGAACTTTCAGAAATAATACCACACATAGAAGCTTTAATTTTTGCCAGCGATAAACCGTTGAACAATGCTGAAGTACTGGAACTGGTAAACAGCGCTTTGGCATTTATTGAAGACCGGGCCACACGCGAACAGGTTGATGCAGCTATTGAAGGGATCAGCGAAAAATATAATTCAGAATTTTATGCCTTTGAATTAAGAGAAGTTGGTGGCGGCTGGCAGTTCCTCACTAAAAAAGAATATCATAAAACAGTTGCTCAGCTTAATGGTGATAAATTTTTAAAACGTTTATCTACCGCTTCCCTGGAAACCCTTGCTATCATTGCTTATAAACAACCCATTACCAAAAGCGAAATTGAAGCTATCCGTGGAGTGAACTGTGATTATGCTGTTCAGAAGTTACTGGAAAAAGACCTGGTGATCATATCAGGACGAAATGAAGATGCAGTTGGTAAGCCACTCATTTATGCTACTTCCAAATCTTTTATGGATTATTTTGGCATTAACAGTGCAGAAGACCTGCCTAAAATATCTGAAGTACTGATGGAAGAACTGGTACAGGCAACCAATATGCATGAAGTTGCAGATAGTTCGACTCCCCTCACTACTGATACTGAAGAAGAAAATAATGCAGAAGAAACAGAGATAACTGGCGAGCCGGATAAAGTATTGGCCGTAACTGAGGCAGGTGAAATTGTGGAAGAAGTATTTGGCACAAATAATGCAGATGATAAAGCTGTATCATAACCCTCAGGTATTATAAATTTAAAACAGAGGCATGAATCATTTCATGTCTTTTTTTTGCAAAAAAAATCAGCGTATGGTCAGGCATAATTGTTTTTCATTTATAGGTAAAACTTTCATACCTTTTTTACTTAGCCTTATTTTTATTTCATGTTCTTCAACTAAAAATAATTCTACAGTGACCATTAAAAATACGCCATTGGGAGGTTGGGATGCTTTTGACAAACAGGGCCACCGTGGTTGCCGTGGCTTAATGCCGGAGAATACTATTCCGGCAATGCTTCATGCCGTGGGTTTAGGTGTAACTACGCTGGAGATGGATATCAGTATCAGTAAAGACAAACAGGTATTCCTTTCCCATGAACCGTTTTTCAATCATGAAATAACAACAAAGCCCGATGGGAGTTTTATTGAAGAAAAAGATGAACGGAGTTTTAATATGTACAAGATGAATTATGATGACATCATTAAATATGATGTAGGCATAAAACCAAATACACGTTTCCCCGATCAGCAAAAAATTAAAGCAGTAAAACCGCTTTTGTCTGATGTGTTTAAAGCTGTAAAAGAGTATATGATGACTGCCCGGCGGCCTTTTCCTTATTATAATATAGAAACCAAGACCCTGCCGGCAACTGACAATTTATTTCATCCTGCGCCTGCTGAGTTTGTGGAATTATTGATGAAAGTGATCAAAGAAAATCAAATGGAAGATTATGTAATTATTCAATCCTTTGATTTCAGAACATTAAAATACCTGCACCAACACTATCCCGGTATAAAGACAGCCATGCTTGTTGAAGCCAACAACAAAAATAGTTTCAGAAAACAAATTAAAGATATAGGCTTCACTCCCACTATTTACAGTCCGGAATTTTTACTGATAACCGATGTCCTTATTAAAAACTGTCATGACCTGAACATAAAAATAATACCATGGACAGTGAATGATAAAAAGAAAATACAGGAATTGAAGAAGCTGGGGGTTGACGGGATCATTTCTGATTACCCGAATTTATTTAATGAATAAAAAAATATTTCGTGTAATTTTTATTGTAGCCGCAATATTGG
>JBDTUK010000144.1:0-15088 GCA_040007795.1 Ferruginibacter sp. | reverse complement strand
GTTTAAACGATATGAAGCATAATATGCTTTAACGAATAAAACCCGGTCGCAAAAAACGACCGGGTTTTTTTATGCGGTTAAAATTATAAGCAGAAAGGAGGAAAACAGGTAGCCCTCGTGAGATGCAACAGGGCTGCCTTTTTCTAAAAGTTCTTTGATGAAAAAATATAGGAGTATTTCAATTAGTAGAATCCTTCCCGCCATTGGTGGGATGAGGTTGTCAGTTCGAGTCTGGCCTTCTATACGTCGTCTTTATATCGAACGGTTCGTTAGTGTAACGGCTAATCCGCCAGCTGGCAGATCTATCAGAAGCTATGAGTTCGATTCTCATACGAACCGCAGATTTAAAAATAATGCGGCTTGGTGTAACGGCAACATAGTCATCTTCCTTTCTTTCTCAGAGGTAAACATAAGATGAATGTTTTCAGCCTGCCTGCCGGTAGGCAGGTTCAAATCTGAAGGTCGCACAAAGATTGGTTTATAGTTCAATGCCCGCCCGGCCAATGCCATTCGGACCGAGATAAGAACACTTCACTACGAATGAAGAGATAAAAGTTCGAATCTTTTTAAACCAACAGAATAATGCGGTTTAGAGTAATGGTAACTCAGAAGTCTCATAAGCTTCAAATGTAAGTTCGAATCTTATAGCCGCAACAACGATGACTTAACTCAACGGCAGAGTACTATCCTGATACGGTAGAAGTTGATAGTTCGAATCTATCAGTCATTACAAAGCAAAACTGGTTCGTAACTCAATTGGTTCAGAGTACCGGTCTTTTACAACGGGTGTTGTGAGTTCGAGTCTCACCGGGCCAACAAAAAATGGATGAATAGCTCAACGGCAGAGCAGCGGCTTGTTAAGCCGATGGTTAAAAGTTCGAATCTTTTTTCGTCCGCAAATTGTTTGAGACAGATGAATTCGATAATGAGGAAATAAGACATCAGTCAAAAGATCTGTAATAAACGAGGGTGCTTTGGCAGAATGGATGTATGCATCGGAGTGAAATCCCGGACATCGTGGTTCAATTCCACGGGGCACCACACAAAATTAAATAACATAAAATTAAAAACATGTTCACTCGTGTAATGGATTAGCTGTCTTAATATTCTTAAAAAGAATAAACGATAATTAATTAACTATTTAAAAAAAATAAAATGGACAATTTATTTAACCAGAAGATCATCAATGCCAATAATGTATTTGATGATACTTTCCTGGATACGAAAATGTTATACCTGTATTGTTTTAACGGGCTGCCCTGTTTGAATCTTGTAAACTATGTGGATGGTGAAAAAGCATTTAACGTATTTAAAGAAAAATTTCCGCAGCTTATCGGCCATGTACATCAATACAAATGGTATAAAAGGGAAAAGAAAAAATACCAGTTTGATAAAACAATTGTTATCCTCAAAAATAATTGCCTGGTGGAATTTGATGACAGTTATTGCGAAATATTGCATGACGGTAAACAGGAAGCCTTTGTACAGGAGCTGACAGAACTGGTAAACCAGTTTAAAGAAAGACAAAGACGCCAGCCCCTGGAAATTAACCTCATCGTAAAAAGCGGGAGAGGGCTCGACCTGAAAGCAATGGAAATTAAAAGAACAAAACTGGACCTTGATCTTTTTTATGAAAGTGATTTTAAAGAAACGGACGAACTGGTACGAAAAAGGCTGAATGCAAAAAATGATAAAGGCATCGTTTTGCTGCATGGTTTACCCGGCACAGGCAAAACAACTTACCTGCGCTACCTGATAGGGAAAGTTAAGAAAAGGGTATTGTTTTTATCGCCAACTGTAGCCGACAACCTCATGAACCCGGAGTTTGTGGAATTACTGATCGACAACCCAAACAGTGTGCTGATCATTGAGGATGCTGAGAATATCATTATGGACCGCAGGCACAGCAATGGTTCATCCGTTTCAAACCTGTTGAACATTTCAGACGGGTTGCTGGCAGATTTTCTGAATGTACAACTGATATGCACATTCAATAATTCGCTCACACTTGTTGACAGTGCATTGATGCGTAAGGGAAGACTGATCGCTAAATATGAATTTGGAAAACTCAGTGTTGAAAAATCACAGGCATTGAGTGATCATTTCGGAAACAACACGATCATCAGTAAACCCATGACGATCGCAGAAATTGCCAATCAGCATGAAAAGGATCATCAACCTCAAAAAGTTGAGGTGCTGGGGTTCAGAAGAGAGTTTATTCAAAATTAAAAACCCTCTTTACAAAGAGGATAAAAAGCTTGCTTAACGGCAAGATGGATATATGTATTGTTGACGGTAAACCAGGCCCGTGTTTTTAAAACACGGCAGTGCAGACGTAGTAACTATCTGTATGCTGTTATAACAATAATGCTATACCCACCACAACCTGTGTGTCAAGGGTTCGACTCCCTTTCACTTTCATAGTGATAACTCAGTTGGTTAGAGCAACAGATAAAATGGGGTTCGAATCCCCACCGAATTCAGATCGGTTAGTTCAATTGGTAGAACACTACACTGTTAATGTAGAGGAAAGAAGTGCACTACTTCTTAAAAAAAAGTGCAAAATTAAAGTCCGTGTATCAGCCTTTTGTATGTTATGCCCATGGCCCCATACAAAAACCGGGTAAATACCTGAAGGCTGATGTATACATGGTGAATGTTATTGCGCTTCCACAATAATAGTTGGTTGCACAAGTGTAATTGATGAGGGGTTGCAGAACCGTAATAACAAACATTGTTGAGATCAGCTTCCGTATTTACCCGGTGGCGATACATATGGCTTTATTTTAAAACAATTGTAAATTTTTTAAATAGAATGAAATGAAAAAAGTAAAGATCTACGCCTACCAGGTAGCCCTGGTTTTTAAAAACGGCGAGTACAAAAAAATGCTGCAGCCAGGTACTTATTGGTTCTGGAGCAACGAACGTGTTATGATCTATGATGTAACTGCACCCTTCAACACTGCAATAGACATGAACATCCTGTTGCAGGATGCAGAACTGGCCAAAGCACTGCATGTAATTGATGTAAGCGATAATGAAATTGTATTGCAGTACCGTGATGGTTTGCTGAAACAGGTATTGACTGCCGGCCGTTACGCTTTCTGGAACAATGCAGTTAACAACTACCAGTTTGTAAAAGCAGATGTAAGCAAGATCGACATTACTGAAAACATCAGCCGTACTGTTTTGCAGAGCAAATTGGTTGCGCCTTATGTACGTACCTACACGGTAGAAAACTACGAGAAAGCGGTATTGTTCATTGATGGTAAATATGCACAGACTTTGCCAGCCGGTGTTTACTACTGGTGGAAGAACAACATTACCATTGTGGTTGGCAAAGCCGATACCCGTATGCAGCAGCTGGAGATCAATGGCCAGGAAATTCTGACCAAAGACAAAGCTGCTTTGCGTATCAATGCCTGGGCACAGTACAAAGTTGCTGATGTGGAAAAAGCTTTGTTGCAAAATAAAGACTACGATAAACAATTGTATGTGGCTTTTCAGTTGGCCTTGCGTGAATATGTGGCCGTGTTGAATTTTGATGAATTGCTCGAGAAAAAAGAAACCATTACTACATTCATCCTGGAAGCGGTGAAAACCAAAGCCGGAGAATTGGGTGTGCAGGTAAACGGTTTCGGTATCCGTGATATCATTTTGCCAGGCGATGTAAAAGACATCATGAACAAAGTGCTGGTGGCCGAAAAAAATGCACAGGCCAACAGCATCATGCGGCGTGAAGAAACTGCCAGCTCCCGTAGTTTGCTTAACACTGCCAAACTGATGGAAGACAATACCATGTTGTGGAAACTGAAAGAGATGGAATACGTGGAAAAGATCGCCGACAAAATTGGAGAGATTAGCATAAGTGGTAATGGTACATTGATTGAGCAGTTGAAACAGATCTTTGTAAAGCAGGCGTAAGAATTCGCCTGTGGCGAATTCGGCAGAAACTTACAATAACATCCGGTATCATTCCGGTGCCGGATGTTTTTTCTTTTTTGTACTTAGCTTTAGGAATGCTATTAAGCTTTGGTGGCGTCGCACTCTTGTACAAAATGACTTTATTGGGCTTTTATCGAAGTGGAGATTTTCAAAAATATTAATTTATATATGGAAAGTAGTTTAAAGTTAAAATCAGAGATTTGCTTTTTATTAGACAAGGGAGATTATTTGTCTGCAAAGAATGGAATTGTATCTGCACTCGAAATAGCAGATAAAGAAAGCGAGGATTATATCATGTTTTTAGCAACGATTGCAGGTCTTTTTATAGACTTGGGATTTGAAGCTTTTGACAGAGAGGCTACAGAAGCAGGAATAAAAATATTAACAGAGGCCGAAGAAGAATTTAAAAGTGTACTATCGAAACAAAGTTATAACTACTGCTTCGCAAATGGGATGAGTGCTTTGTATAGAATTCAGAACGAAGATAAAGGGCTCCCAACTTTAGACATGGTAAAACCATTTCTAGCTCAGGCTAAAAATTACTATTTCAAATCTTATAAAGAAATTGATTTAACGGCAATTCATGATATAGATCTCCAGATTTTGACAAATCTAGCGAATAATCTAAGTACTTCTGGAAGGATAATCGAGGCAATTCGGCTTTATAATTCAGTCTTAAAGGTAAATCCAGATTTTTCGCAATCATTAGTTGGTTGTGCTGAAAATCTTGATTATTGGCTTAGAATTTCGTTTTGCCCGAATACCATTTCGTTATATCAAAAAATATTCTCGTTGTTTGAGAAGGGGTTGCAGCCTAGAACTTTGCCACCAACTCAAATTACTTATTCTGAAAACCAACAAAAAAAGTATGAAACTCTTTTACACAAAACTAAATTTGATTTTTCACAAATTGAGCAAGAGTTGTTACTTAATACAGAAGAGTATAAAAGACACTCAAAATTCAGAAAATTCTGCATTGATAATTATTTAACCTTGAATGAACATTCAATTTACTGTAATTGTTTATCTGCATCAAATGACGATTTAAGTATAGTGCACGAAGGAATTTTTGTTTACGGTGATAAAGTTGGCAAAATGGAACTGTTGCTAAATAGACTCAAGTCTGAATTTCACATGGCTCGGAAGTTATATTTTGATGGGTTAAACAATTTGGGAGATTCAGAAGAGGTGATTTTTAGCGAGCTAATGGATAAAGAGAAAATAAGTGAGGCCGTAGAAAAATTAAGAACATCTTTTAGATTATGCTTTGGGATATTTGATAAAATCGCACATGGAATTTGTTACTTTTTTGAGTTGCCAAAAAAAGAAAAAGAGAATATTTATTTCGAAAGTTTTTGGAACACAAATAGATGCCCCGAAAGATGGGAGAAATTAAAGGACTTTAAAAACCCTCATTTGGTTGCGCTCTATAGCATTGCGAATGATTTTAATTATAAGGATGGAGAATTTGCTTTTTATAAACAATGGAGAAATAAACTTGAACATAGCAATTTAATATTGGTAGATGCAAATATCAAGTCAGATTTGAACGACTTATTTACGGATAACGAATTTTCAGTGAGAGTTCCATACGCTATTTTTGAAGAACAAGCATTGCATTTATTACAAATCTGTTGCGCTGCTATTTACAGCTATGTTTATGCTATAAGAACAGAGAGTTTACAAAAAGGTGAAGGCGAAATTACTGTGCCATTTATTATTCAGCCTAAAGTGACAAATTAAGTATTAAAATATTCCTGCCAATGAAAGGATTGCGACGCAACGATGATGCCATGAACATTTCGGCTTCGCTCAATACTAAAGCTGGTATCAAAAATCACCATTCCGGATCATTCAAAATGTTCTGAAGTTCTTCATCATCTGGTTTGGTATAAATGCCCGTAATGATTTCGAAGGCGTCTATAAAGTCGTTGAGTTGGGGATTGTCTTTATGAATAAGCAGCGCATTAAGAATATTGGTATTGCCTGCACGGATAACTCCACGGAGTTGAACAATGCTACCGTCGTTAAATTGTTTAAACCAGTGGTAAAATTTGTGAAAACGAGCCTTTTCACGATTGTCGCTGTTATCGCAGATATATACAACAACATTTTCTTTTTCATTAAGAAATGCTTTGATAATACTGGTAACAGTTGCAGCAATTCGTTTGTCAAGAGGAATTTTATCTAAGCCTTCAGGCTTAAATTTTAGTTCAAGGTTAAAACCAAAAACTCTTGGCGCTAAATCGGGATATAAATAAAAGGCATTGGAAAAGTCGTAAAAGTAGCAATCATATTCACAACCAACGGAGGAAATGAATGTGTAATAATCAGGTTTGTGGGTTGTATAGTTATACGGTTGCAAATTTAAAACCCTGTTGTTTAAGTTCTTCGAAAGTTAAACCATGACTGCGGGCATCTCTAAGGTAGTTACTCATTTCAAGGGCAACCAGCATTTTGCCAGTACCCTTGGCCTGCTTTACTTTTTCGGCAAAGTATTCGGCAGTCCGCTTTTGAAATTCAGGTGATGTTACTGACTGTTGCATACAGGTAAATTGTGTTGGCAAGTTACAAAATTTAAATAAGAATTTTAAACAGAAATGAAATGAACAAATTAAAATTAACCGGAAAACAGATCCGTGCCATTGGCTACGAAGAAGGGCCGGTAGTGAGTGTGGCCATGCATACCATGTGTACACACTTTAAACATCATACAGAAGAAGACGCTTTGCTGATATTAAAAGATGTACTGGCAGCGCCTGAAAATTATAAAACTCACAACACGCTTTCGCCTATTGCAGAAAAGCTACTGGCAAAAGCAGGGTCTGAAGCCCCTCCTTCGGAGGGGTTTGGGGAGGCCTTTCCGCTGAATGAAAAAAGTGTGGAGTACAATGTATTTGGTGCCAAGCATATCGAAGAAGGCGCTTTATTACAAATGGAAACTGCAACTAAACTACCTGTGGCAGTAGCCGGTGCTTTAATGCCCGATGCACACCAGGGTTATTGTTTGCCAATCGGTGGCGTGTTGGCAACAAAGAATGCCATCATCCCTTATGCGGTTGGCGTGGATATTGGTTGCAGAATGTGCTTAAGCATTTTCGCCATTGATCCAACAGAGTTGAAAAAAAGAGAAGCTAATTTTCAAAGAGAATTAGTTGCCAGTACTTTATTTGGCGCAGGGCGGGAGTTTAGCGAAAGAACAGAACACGAAGTGCTGGACAGAAAAGAATTCAGCGAAATAAATTTTTTGCAACTATTGCAACATAAAGCATTAAAGCAATTGGGTACCAGCGGCAGCGGTAATCATTTTGTAGAATTTGGTAAAGTAGAAATTACAGATGCAACTAACCCAATGAATTTACCAGTTGGTAATTATGTTGGTTTGCTGAGCCATAGCGGTAGCCGTGGACTGGGAGCAAATATTGCCAATCACTACACACAGATTGCCATGCAGAAGACCGTGTTGCCAAAAGAAGCCAAACATTTGGCCTGGTTAGATTTTGGCACCGAAGAAGGTATGGAATATTGGTTAGCGATGAACCTTGCCGGTGATTATGCAAGTGCCTGTCATCATACCATTCATGCAAAAGTTGCAAAAGCCGTTGGTGAAAAACCATTAGCCATGGTAGAGAACCACCACAATTTTGCCTGGAAAGAAATGTATAAAGGCAATGAAGTAATTGTACATCGTAAAGGTGCAACACCTGCTGGTAAAGATTTATTGGGCATTATTCCGGGAAGTATGACGGCTCCCGGTTTTATTGTAAAAGGAAAAGGAGAAGTAGCTTCTTTAAATTCTGCCAGTCATGGTGCCGGTAGAAAAATGAGCCGTACCAAAGCATTGGCTAATATTACCCATGAGGCTTTGAAAAAAGAATTAAAAGAACATGGTGTAAAATTAATTGGTGGGGGATTGGATGAAGCACCATTTGCATACAAGGATATCAATGAAGTAATGCAAAGCCAGACAACACTGGTTGATGTATTGGGGAAATTTTATCCGGTGATTGTGCAGATGGATGGGAGTGACCCAGGAAAGTTTAGAAAACGTAGAGATGAGGTAACAGGAGAGTAATTACTTCTTAATAAATTCAGGCTGGTATAAAAACTTCTGTGTAGATAAAACTATGCAGAAGTTTTTTTATGTAAATATTTTTCTTTCTGCATCCTGTAAAAAATAGCTTATGCAGAAAATATTCCTACCCCTTCTTTTTATATTAATATTTAATAGAGAAAGCAAAGCACAGCAAAAATTATTTGACCAGGCCGTGCAGTTAAAAAGTTGTAGCATTTCAATTGATGCCAATGCCTTTATTGCCACTACAATAGTAGAGATGGAATTTTATAATCCTAAAGAACAGGAAGTTGAAGGCTATCGAAGTTTTGAACTGAACAGGGGTCAGGTGATTTCGGATTTTCAGCTTGAACTAAATGGTAAGTACAGGGAAGGAAGTATTGAAGAAAGATGGAAAGCTGTAAGAGCTTATAGCGCTGTTGTTGGCAAAAGGATCGATCCTGCTATTTTACAAATGAACTGGCAAAATCAATACAGCATCCGCATTTATCCAATAGCAGCAAAAAGCAGCCGGAAAATTAAATTTACCATTACACAAATGATGGAAGAAGAAAGTTCAAAACTGATTTACAATCTTCCTCTAAAATTTATTGACAATACGGACGATTTCAAAGTGGATATAAAAATTAATACCCCGGCTTCAATTCCTTATGTAAATAAGGGTCTTTTAGAAAACCAATTATTTGATATGGGAAATAATGCAGCCCTATTATCATGGCAAACACAAAACATTATTTTAAATAAACCGATCTCATTTGCTATCAACCAGTTTACCGGACAACCCCAAATATGCGTCACCCAAAAGAATGATAAGGCATATTTTTTAATGCGGCTATATCCAAAAGTCCCAAAATACTATTTCTCTAATCCCAAATCCATAAATGTTTATTGGGATGTTTCTTTATCAGGCAAAGAAAGAAATTTAAAAAAAGAACTTGATTTCCTGGAAAAGTATATTTCGGAAAATGGGATTGATAAAACCACTATTATTCTTTTTAATCACCGGTTGCAGGGGATAATAGGCTATGACAGGACGAAAGATAGTTTTAGCACTATACGGTACTACCTGCTCAATTATGAATATGCAGGGGCAACAGAACTTGGGAACCTTAATTTCAACAATGTACTGGCGGATGCTATCTTACTTTTTTCTGATGGAGTAAATTCAATTGGAAATGCTCAGCCAAAATTGGGGACAGTACCGGTTAATTGCATAGTTTCAAATTATGCCTACTATGCTAATTATAGCTATTATAATAATTACAATAAATTCAATTCCATTGTGGGTAATACGGGAGGATCTGTTATAAACCTATATTCTACATCAGTTAAAGATGCAGTAAAAAGAATTGATACAGCCGAAAATTTCCTTTTTAAATACAACGCAAAAAATATCAGCATTAACGAAGGGTTTCCAATAAAACTCGGAAGCGGTATTTTATTAAGTGGAACTATTGATCAGCCGGATAACCTGGAATTGGTTTATGGCAATAACAGTGCAATATATAACTCCGTAAATTATTTTTTAACTCCTGATGGTAATTGTGATGATGTATCATACAAAAAAATGAGAATGCTGAAAGCTTATGACTCTTTAATGTACGGCAACGAAAGGTATTATGGCTGGCAAAATATGATCATATTCGGACTTACTGAAAAAGTGGTTACACCCCAAACTTCTTACCTGGTGCTGGAAAGGATTGAAGATTATATTAAGTACAATATAGCACCTCCTAAAGAGCTGGAAGAAAAATGTGCGGAGATGAATTATGTATATAAGCCTGAATATAAAATAGCAGCTTTAAAAACATTTACCGAACAGGATGCGCTGGAATCTGTCGTAAATATCTATAACAAAAGGATTGCATGGTGGGATAAAAAGGAAATACTGATTGACCTTAATAAGTCTTTACAAGACCCTGAAAATATTGATATCACTGCTAGCTCCGAACAGGGTAAAAATAGTACGACCACTTCTGCTTCCGGATTACAAACTAATATTACCGGAGCAACCAGCAATTTAAAAGAAGTTGTTGTTTCAGGTGGTTATGGTGTCAGGCGTAGTCTGAAAATGTCAGCCACTAACACCCAGTTCATATATTCTGAGCAATTGAACACAATCCCTAATACAAATATAAATGAAGCGCTGGCAGGTAAAGTGGCCGGTATTCAGCTTCGTGGCCAGTCCGGAGCAAAATTAGGCAGTACAGGTGCAATACGCCTGCATGGAGTGAATTCACTTAGCGGCAATACAGGTATGTTATATGTATTGGATGGTACAAGAGTTGCTGCAGACGATATAAATACAGATGATGTTGAAGATGTTACCTTATTGCAAGCGCCTGCTGCAGCAGCCATCTTTGGCCCGGATGGATCTAATGGTGCATTTGTAGTTACATCAAAAAAAGGAAGACGATCGTATGGTTACTCTACTATGTGGACTGCCTATAAATTGAGCAGTGTTGAAGATGTAGACTATATCGAGGAAATTGCAAAAGTACTTTACTCTGAACGTTGGGATAAATACCTGGAATTGGCTAAAGGTAATGATAGAAATATTGGTTTTCATTTTGGAATGGCAGATTATTTTTTTGAAAAAGGAGATACAGAACATGCACAACAAATACTTTACACTGCCATTGAATTATGTAACGGGAGTACTTATGGCTTAATGCTAACAGCTTATATGTATGAAAAGTGGAAAGATTTTGATAAAGCTATTAAAGTATATAAAGGGCTTCTAAGTACAGATGAAAATAATATACTGGTAAAAAGAAACCTGGCATTGGCATATTTTCAAAATAAGAATTATGAAACCGCTGTTAAAACATACTATGCAATAGTTACAGCGCCTGTAAGTGAAGATTCATATAGTAATATTAAAGAGCTAGCCCTTACTGAGATGAATGCAATTATCGCCATTCATAAAAATGAGTTTGATATTTCCTATATTAATCAGAACCTCGTTAAACTATTACCTGTAGATTTAAGGATAACAGTAGAAAGTAATTATAACAGAACCAATCTTCTCCAAATTACTGAACCCAAAAAAGCCGTATGTAGTTATGTAAATGAAAATACTGTAAATGGAGGCCGCCTGTTGAATAATTATTGGAATAACAACGGTATTAGCGAATATGCAATTAAAAATGCGCTTAGAGGTGATTACCGGATAAAAATTAATGCTTACAATTATAGCTCTTATTTTGGAAGCATACCAATGTTTGTTCGGGTTGTTACATTTAGGAACTTTCAAAAAACAAATATGGAAATGGAGATAAAAATATTTGATCTGGATAACCAATATGGTATTGTAGAGTTGGATGAAGTTAGGTGGTAAACAAATTCCTTTGAAAATGGAAGAACCCGGTAAAATTGGCCGGGTTCTTTTTCTTAATAGGCATCTTTCAATCTATAGCATAAATATTCTATTTTTACCGATAAGTAGGCAAATATGCAATCGGTAAAAGAAGAAATAGAAAAATTATTCCATCAATATAGCAAAGAACCAATCAATGCTATAGATAAGCTTCCCCAGGCAGGCAGTGAGCGGCATTATTTTCGCATTCATACTTCCGATAAAACTTTTATTGCTACATACGGCGCTAACCTGAAAGAAAATGAAAGCTTTATTTATTTCTCCGGCCATTTTAAAAAGAAGCAATTAGCTACACCCGAAATATTTTGCATTAATGCCGATAAGAACATTTACATACAACAGGATTTTGGAGATGTATCCCTGCTGAATAAACTGGAAGAAAAAGGCTTTACTGCTGAAGTGTATGATCTTTATAAAAAAAGTTTACAGCAATTGGTAATGCTGCAGGTAAAAGGGCATGAAGGATTGGATTATAAAAAATGCCTTACCAATACTTCTTTCGGTAAGCAGGCTATCCTGGCCGACCTGTTGTATTTTAAATATTATTTTTTAGATGCATTGCGCAGGCCTTACGATAAACAAAAACTATTAGATGATTTTGAGGCATTGAGCAATTACCTGTCGCATACCGAGTATAAATATTTTATGTTCCGTGATTTTCAGAGCAGAAACATAATGGTAACAGCGGATGACAATGTACACTTTATAGATTACCAGGGTGGCATGAAGGGGGCGCCACAATATGATGTAGCTTCTTTGTTATGGCAGGCCAGGGCTAATTTACCGGACGACTGGAAACAATTTTTGCTGGAAGAATATATCAGCACTTTTGAAAAAGTCGTAGAAGAACCTATTGACAGGGAAACTTTCAGGAGCCAGTACAACGGTTATGTACTGATACGTTTGCTGCAGGTACTTGGTGCCTACGGCTTCCGGGGTTTATTTGAACGCAAAGCGCAATTTTTAACAAGCATACCATTAGCCTTGCAAAATTTAAAATGGTTTGTCAATAATCAAAATGTGGGGATTGCCGTACCCGAATTTAAAAAAGTGCTGGAGATATGTATCAGCGATGAAGTGATACAGGAGTTTACACCCATTCAGGCTACGCCGGAAACCTCATTGGTAGTTACCATCAATAGTTTCTCTTACAAAAAAGGAATCCCGGCAGATATTTCTGAAAATGGCGGCGGCTATGTATTTGACATGCGTGGCATTTTAAATCCGGGCAGGATAGAAATATACAAAGCACAGAGCGGACTTGATAAACCGGTTAAGGATTTCCTGGAACAGCAAACAGATATGCTAAGCTTTTTAAACGGCGTTTTCAGTGTTATTGACATTTCTGTAACTGACTATATTAAAAGAAGCTTTAACAGCCTGATGATAAACTTTGGTTGTACCGGCGGCCAGCACCGAAGTGTATATGCTGCAGAGGCATTAGCCAGGCATCTCAGGAATAAATTCAAAGTGAAAATCGTATTAACACACACCAATAAAGAAAACTGGGTACAGGAGCCTCCCCGCCCCTAAAGGGGAGCTTTGCCTTAAATTCGTGGTCTATACTTAGATAGAATAAATCTTTTTATGAAGGGCAGAATAAATGAAATGCATTATGGAGCTTCGTATTTACTTTTTAAGAGAGCTGAAGAGTTAAGAAAATTTTCAACACATGCAGAAGATTTCATTTGGGGATATATAAAGGGGAATCAACCAGGTGTTAAGTTTAGAAGATAACATCCTTTATTATTTTATGTGGCAGATTTTTATTGTCATAAACTAAAATTAGTTATTGAAATTGATGGATCTATTCACAATAAGGATGATGTTAAAATAAATAATGCTATAAGACAAAAAGAAATTGAAGACCTTGGAATTAAAGTTATTCGTTTTACAAATGAACAAATATTACAGACACCAGAAATAATTTTAGAGTCAATAATGAATACTATAAAACAATTACAAAGTAGTAGAGACCCGAGCCCCCCTTTAGGGGCGGGGGGGCTTCGAGCAATGATATTCGCCGCAGGATTAGGAACAAGATTTAAACCCTGGACAGATAAGCATCCAAAAGCATTAGCATTAGTTAATGGCAAATCTTTACTTCAACGCAATATTGAATACCTGCAGCAATATAATATTACTGATGTTGTGGTAAACGTTCATCATTTTGCTGACCAGATCATTGATGCAGTAAAAAAAAATAATGGCTGGGGAAGCAATATTATTATAAGCGATGAAACGAATGAAGTATTGGAAACAGGCGGCGGTTTACTTAAAGCCAGAAAATTACTGGAAAGCGATGAACCTTTTGTTACACTTAATGTAGATATTCTTACTGATCTTGATCTGAACAAACTGCTTGTATCTCATGAACTACACAAACCTTTGATCTCACTGGCCGTTACCGGCAGGGTAACTTCCCGCTATTTTTTATTTGATGAGAACGAACGTTTGTGCGGCTGGAGAAATACAAAGACAGGCGAAGAGAGAGGCCCCCACCTTGAACTTCGTTCGCAATCTTCATTACATTCGATTGCCCCCGAAGGGGGAGGAACAAAACCTTTAGTTCAAAAAGCATATAGCTGTGTAGTTGTCTTTGAACCCCAGGTATTTTCTTTAATAAAACATACCGGTAAATTTTCTTTGGTAGATACTTACCTGGACCTGGCTGCTACAAATCTGATACTGGGTTATGATCATAGTGGCGATAGATTGGTTGATGTAGGTAAACCGGAAAATATTGCGATTGCTGAAAAAATGTTTCCTCTTATCCCATGAAGATTTAAATGAAGAAAACCAAGCGAAGAATATATGCTGACAAAAAATACTGCCTGCAATATTGATGAAGAAAGAATTAATGACGATTTGGAAGATAAAATCTTGGATATGTTTGATATACCGCATCCTCTCTGAAGGAGAGGCAACTGAGCAAAGCGAAAGTTGGGAACGTAGTTCGGGGAGGGGAGGTTTTAATTATCAACAGGTGCTCCAAATTCCTTGTTCTCTTTTGGTTTGCTTAACCCGAAATTGTATCGCAAGGTGATACCAAACCTCCGGGTATCATTTATCCTTGTTCCTTTTGCACTTACATTGCCCTGGTTCAGGCTAAACGAAACATGATTGGTGCCCAATAAATCATTTACTGAAAAAATAATATTGGCTTTTCTCTTTAGTACACTTTTATTTGCAGAAACAAATATTCCTCCAAAAGTATTCAGCTCATAAAAATTCTGTACCGCTTTGGTACGCATAAAGCCCTGCATATTCAGTGTAAGTGTTTTAGTGGCTTTCAATTCCTGGTACATAAAAAATAACCAGCTTCCCCGTTTATAATTCAATGGCTGATTTTGATAAATACCATCATAGGCAACAGAATTATATTGGGCACCTACGTAAAAGAAATATTTACCACCTGGAGGTATGCCGGCAATAATACGGAAATAAACTTCTTTGCTTTTACCTAAGTTGTCATAAGTGCGGTAAGCAATTTTTGTAACATCATCCTGGTAAGTAACATTGCTGAAAATATCTTTAGTTTGGTTTATACCAAATGCAAGAACAGGGAAATCATCAAAGGTTACGTTGATCTCATAATTGGTAGTAAACTGTGGCTTTAGGTTGGGATTACCCACATCAAATAAATACTGGTCAACATATTTTGGATAAGGATTCAGTATTTCATAATA
>JBDTUK010000143.1:0-4545 GCA_040007795.1 Ferruginibacter sp. | reverse complement strand
AGGCGATCTTTACTCCATATTGCATTGCCTTTTTAAAAAGTTCCGGTTCTGTTTCTGTAAATAATTTATTCATCGGGCTGCCGGCTTTAAACCTTCCTTCTGCTACATAATCATTCACATAAATGGTAGGGCACCAGAAAACATTTTTCTTCACCATCAGCTGCATACATTGATCATTCATGCCAAAACCATGTTCAATAGTTTTTGCGCCGGCATTAATAGCATAAATAATGCCATCAGGTGTTACTGCATGGGCTGCCAGCTTGCGGCGGCTTTTTATTGTTTCATCGGCAATGGCTTCAATTTCTGCTGTGGTAAAATTGGGTATGCTTTTGTATTCGCCTGTTGGCAATTTATAATAACCCCTGTCGGCATAAATCTTTATCCAGTCAGCGCCATGGGCAATCTGTTCTCTCACCGCTTTCCTTCCTTCATCGGGTCCTGTAATTTCCTGCAGCCCTTTAGGCAGTTTCAATTCCCAGGCATATTCTTTTTCCGAGATCGGGTAATGGCCTGTGGTATTAATGGCTAATGTTGAAACGAACATACGTGGGCCGGGTATGACTCCTTTATTAATTGCTTTTTTAAGATCCACATCAGCAAAGCCTGCACCTTCTGTTCCCAGGTCACGAATGGTAGTGAAGCCGTTCATCAATGATTGATAGCAGCTCTTAGAGGCTCTTAATGTTCGGTAAGGAACAGATTCTTTTAATAACTGCACATCATAATCTTCACTCGTGATATCGCCCTGCAATAATACATGTGTGTGGCAGTCAATAAGCCCCGGCAACACATAATAATCGCTGAGATCGATTATTGTATCAGTTTTTTGTTTAAATACCAAAGCATCGTTTACTGATTCTATTTTATTGCCTTTTATAACAATTACCTGGTTGCTTAAAACTTTACTATTTCTTACATCAAGTAATTTGCCGCAGCGGATGGCAATGGTCTTTTGCTGTGCAGACAAAAACAATCCTATGAATTGTATTGCCAGCAGGAAAATTAATTTTCTCATTTGGTTGACTTAAGGGAGATAAATTTACGATTTGCTAAGTAAAATATTTAAATTAAAATAGGTATAGTTGCCTGGATCATTTTACTTCAAATAGTTCTTCCCACCGGGTGCTGTATCGTGGGCTTCTTAACTCCTGCCGCATTTTCCAGTCCCTTTTAGTTCCTGATGCTGCAAATTTGATGATATCATCTCTCATAGCAAAGTTTACATTATCCAGCATACTCATTAATAACCGCTTGCCATTATGTTTTTCTTCTACAAATAAATTCCCCTGTATAGTGTCATCAGGCACAATTCCACTTAGCATCACGCCGGCTTTTTTATAAATTCTTCCCTGTTCATATAATTTATCCACGAGGCTTACCGCTGGTTTTATTAATTCGTTAGTGGCAGAAGTTGCAACAGGTAATGTTATATAACTGCTGATGGTGGGTCCATGCCTGAAATAGGTATTATGATTTTGTTCCTTTGGAACCACAAATACACTGACAGTGTTTGCGGCACTTTGTTGCCTTCTTAATTTTTCTGCGGCCCTGGATGTATAAGTAGCAATGGCTTCCTTAATGTCACCGATATTTTTGACCGGGCTGCCAAACATTCTTGTGGTAGCGATCATTTTTTTTACTGTTAATTCTTCCTTCATTTCATTGACGGATTCGCTCTTTAATTCTTTTATTAAACGAATACCTGTTACGCCTCCCATATTTTTATATGCCCATTCTTCTGTTTTTTTAGTGAGATCAAATGCAGTGAACACCGCATTCATCTCTACCAGCTTTTGTGCATACTGCCTGCCTACACCCCACACTTCACCAATGGGGGTGTCCTGTAATGCTTTATTGATCTTTTCTTTTGTATCCAGCACCACCACACATTCCGTTGCAATTTTATTTTTCTTAGCTAAGTGATTAGCCACTTTTGATAACACTTTGGTCGGTGCTACACCTACAGAAACTTTTATGCCTGTCCATTGTTCTACAGTTTCTCTTATATTCATTGCCACCTGTTGCAGGTCTTCCTGTGCAAACTCATCTAAATTCAAAAATGCTTCATCTACAGAATATACTTCTACGTTTTCTTTCCCCAATATCATTCGCAATGTTTCCATCACACGCCAACTCAAATCACCGTACAAATTATAATTACTGGAAAAGGTAGCCACATCATATTTTTCTATCAAAGGCTTTGCTTTAAAATATGGCCCGGCCATTTCTACGCCTATTTTTTTTGCTTCATCACTTCGGGAGATTATACATCCGTCATTGTTGCTGAGTACAACAACGGGTTTTTTGTCTAAGTGCGGCAGAAATAATCTTTCGCAACTGCAATAAAAACTATTACAATCTACAATGGCTTTCATATCAATACTATTACATTAAAACTGTTTTTATAACCCCGTCAGCGGTTGTAAACCCTGACGGCGGTTAAATGTAAACTAACATCACTCAATTATAAACCTCTCAATTTCGCTATTTCCATACCGGTTCTCATGTGCTTTCTCAAATGCATTAATCCCACCAAACCAGCTCAATACCTTTTGAGAAGCCAGAAAAGTATTATCGTTTCTTAAAATGGCTTGATACGAAGAAAATTCCCAGTCTTTAAAATCATTTACAAAGCCATGCAATTGGGCATTGTAATGACAGTAATAAATCATTGAGATTATGTAACTATCATCATCAATCAATTTCCTTTCAAACGGAGATTCGAATAGTGGCCCTGTACGGTTTTGAGCTTTATTGATCGATTGGGCATATGAATTAAAAAAATGCGAAAGTTGTTTTGAAGCATTTAACCGTAATATACCTTCTCCGTTATATTTTGGCACTTCTGCATTTTCTTTTATATACACTAATAAATGGAAATGATTTTTCAGTAATGCATAAGCAAATGTTTCCATAACATCAGAACAATAAGCGATGTATTGCTGTAAAAAATAATAGTAATTTCGTTGCTGTTTAAAAATATCTTCTCCGTTTACCCCTCTGTTGTAAATGTGAAAGTATTGGCCTTCAATAAGTGGTTGTATATACATAGGTATAATTTTTAACTGTTTCTTATAACTGCCACGGCTGTTTTTAAGATAACTACTACCCCAATTAATTAAGGTAAGAACTCTTGCTTCCCAAACAACCGCCGTCAGGGTTTGCAACCGCTGACGGGGTTTAACAGCTCACACATTTCTAATAATACAGATCACCACCCCCCAGATTTTGAAATCATTAAATTCACTCACTTCAATAGGTGATAACTTGGGTGTTTCAGGAATCAATCGCAAACTATTAATCGTCTTCTCATATCGCCGTATCAGCATTTCTCCATCAATAACAGCAATTACTATTTTACCATTTGCTGGTTTAATACTCCTGTCCACAATCACAATATCTCCGTCATAAATACCGGCATTTACCATGCTGTTACCACTCACCTTCATAAAAAAAGTTGCTGGTTTATTGCGGATCAATTGTTCATTCAGGTCAATGCCTCTTTCCATATAATCATCAGCAGCAGCCGTAAACCCGGTAGCATTGGCAGTGGCTACATCCTGCTGGGTAAAACGTTTGCTGCCATTGTAACTGCTTCCAAAAAATTTTTCCACTTCCATAAAAATTAATTTTAATTACCAAATTATTTAGTAAATTTATGCTAAAATAATTGGGAAACAAATTTTTCATTCTTTAATATTTTAAATATGGAAAACATTATAACAGCATTGCCGGGGTACCAGGTATATGAGTACTTACTGGTGCTTAATCCGCATGAAGAGTTACGGAACAAGATCATGGAAGTGAAAAAAGCATTTTATGATAAGTATCAGGCTGATACAGCACGGTGGGGAAAGCCGCACATTACATTAGTTAATTATGTACAGTACGAATTAATGGAAGAAAGGATACTTAACCGGTTGCAGGCAATTGCCATGGGTTATCATCCCATAAAAATTGAGCTGAAAGATTATGGCAGTTTTCCTTCACATACTATCTATATAAATATAACATCAAAAATCCCCATACAGGATCTGGTAAAAACAATACGTGCAGAAGGACAACGGTTAATGAAATTTGATGACGATCATAAACCGCACTTTATTATGGAGCCACACCTAACCATTGCCAGGAAACTATTGCCGTGGCAGTATGAAAAAGGCTGGCTGGAATACAGCCACAAACATTTTACCGGGAGATTTATTGCAGATAGCATGTTGTTGCTGAAGCGGCCTGTCGGCGAATCCGATAGCTATCGGATGAAATACCAAATTGTGAAACGCTTCGAATTTCAAAATTTACCGGTAACAACAAAGCAAGGGGATTTGTTTGGAACCCCTGGCTCCTAAAGGGGAACTCAGGACATTTCAGTATAAGTAAATTGAAAATGCATTAAAGCCGAAACGGGATGATTTTTTTTAACCTGGCATTTTCTCTTTAATCAAGTTTAGTGGCGTCGCACTCTTGTAAGGTAAATCATTATTGAACAAATTAAATTCACAAAACTATTCTGTGTTTCCGTGCCTCTGTGGCAATAAAAAA
>JBDTUK010000142.1:0-11396 GCA_040007795.1 Ferruginibacter sp. | reverse complement strand
TTTTTTAACTACCTCAACAACTTTCATAAGGGTTACATGGAGACTTGCTGCAATTAGGGCTTGCTGCAATTAGGGCTGGAGTGAAGAACAATCATCAGCAGTGGAGTCAACCTAAATCAGGACGAGACAAACTGACATTACTTTAATTTTGAAAATTATGAAATCGATATTTGGTTTATTAGCCTTTTGCATGTGCTTCGGCACTTCAAACGCTCAAGTTGAAAACACTTCTTACGTCAATAAATCCAATGAGAAAGTACTTCAGCTTTCTATAATCGTACCAGTAGAAGTACAAGAAGCGTGGAACTACTTTACAATCGATTCTAAACTTGCCAAATGGATAGCTCCGATTGCACACATTGAACTAAAAAGCGGTGGTTACATTGTAACCAACTATGACAAAACAAAAATAATTTCTGACAGTAGCTCAATAAAACTTGGAATTATTAGCTATTTGGAAAATCAACTTTTGATCCTGAAAGTTGATTTAAATAATAATTTTTCTAAAAAAGTACAAGAAGAAGACCAGAATCTGCAAGAGATAATTGAATTGGTTCCTATTGCTCCAGGAAAGACAAAAATAATTTCTTCAATGGTTGGATGGGGACAAGGAAAAGATTGGGAAAAAACTTATGATTTCTTTTTGAAAGGCAATGAGTGGACTTACAAAGAACTTTTAAAGGTGATCAAGTAATTCAAGCTGTCAAAAGCCATACCGCTAACAAAAGATTTCCCAACAAGACCGAAACAGAAATTAAAGAAATATACCTGCAACGTTTAGCCAAATGTTACAACCGAAACTATTAAAAAAAGTATTAACCCTTTCTCCTTGGTCTGTGTCCAAACCAAATAAATCAATACCCAATCAACCAACTCCACTTCACCTTATCTTTTTCTTCAGCATTAAGTTTTTGTCCATGCCATAAAGCTCCTTCCCAGTCGCCATAAGTGGCATTAGGCAGCATAATGTATTTACTGCCAAAAAAAGATTGTGACTTGTCAACGTTTGCATTTCTTTCGGTTGCCGGTTTATTATAAAACAGGTCGTCAAAATCATTCAGGTTATCGCCCAGCAATAACACTATATTATATGTTTTTGCAACTTCCTGCCTGCGTGGTTCTTTATCGCTGCTGGAGCTTTTCATCATCATGTGCATGGTATCTACCTGCGGAAAGCCCTGTTGCTGCAGGTTCTTCATGGTAGCTGCTTTTTCTGCTTGCTTGCGGTTGGTTATATAAAAACACTGCACACCATGCTGTGCGGCATAATTAAAAAATTCAACAGCACCGGGTGTTGGTTTTGCCCCGGCATAGTCCACCCATATCTTCCATGCACTGTCATTATAGGTTCGTCCGCTCAGAATATCCTTCGCTGCCTGGGGGCTGTTATCAAGTACCGTTTCATCCACATCAGTAATAACAGCCAATGGCATGCTGTCTTTGTTGGTCCTTAAAATTTCTTCCAGTCTTAACCGGGCAAGATTAAATGCCTGGTAACACAATGCTTTGTATTCGCCACTTTGCTGCTGCCAGAGGATACCGTTTACATTGTATTGTGCAGGTTTGTGGTCGGTTACCTGTGCATTTAAAGAGATGCTTAATAAAAGTGTTGCTGATAAAATCAGTTGACGGATCATATTGATTGAAAATTTAAAATTGGTTGATATTTCAACAAAGGTATGATGTACAAGAGTGCCCTTCGTTCCTCAGGATAAACTGTGCCAAAGAAGTTGATTAAAGTAAATGCCGGGTACATAAAAATATAAAACTCAATCTTCGCTACTATCTTCTCCTTTTCCCTCCCCTTGGGGTTCCCTGATAAGGGAACGAACGTCGTTCACAGGTGGGGCCTGTGTTACACTTTCACCGGCACACTATGCACTGCAGCAGCCATTTCCTTTATAAGGTTAGTATCTTTTTCAATAGCATTGCCAACTACAATTACATCAGCGCCGGCTTTACAGTTGAGATAGGCTTTTTCCGGTTCAATGATTCCACCACCAATGATAAGGGGAACTTCAATTACACCGGATACTTTGGCGATCATGTCTTCGGAGATAGCACGTTTGGCACCACTGCCTGCATCCATATAAATTAATTTCATGCCCAGCATTTCGCCGGCCATTGCCGTACACATGGCAATTTCATTTTTATCAGCAGGTAAAGGTGTTGCATTGGAGATATAAGAAACCGTAGTTGGTGCACCACCGTCAATAACCATATAACCGGTAGATAAAATTTCGAGTCCGCTTTGTTTTACTACGGGTGCTGATATTACATGCTGCCCGATCAACAGGTCGGCATTTCGGCCACTGATCAATGACAGATATAATAAAGCATCAGCATATTTACTTACCTGGTTCGGGCTTCCGGGAAAAAGAATGACAGGAATATTACAACTGCGTTTTATCAATTGCACACATTCGTCTAAATAATTGGAGATAACCAAACTGCCACCCACCAGCAAATAATCTACTTTGGCATCCACTGCCAGTTCGATCAATTGTTCCATATTACTGTCATTCACCTTATCAGGATCGATCAGTACGGCAAATGACTTTTTATGCTGTTGTTTACGCTCTTTTAATGAATGGTAAATACCTTTAATCATCCGGTTCAATTGGTTTCATGCAAAAATGTGTAAAAATTAGTTCTTACCGAAATAATAGACTCAAATAAAACGTTTTAGGGTGCAAATTCGTACATTTTATTCTTAATTTTGACAAGATGACGGACATATCTGGTGAGATAAAATTTAAAACCGCCCGAAGTGGCGGAAAAGGCGGCCAAAATGTAAATAAAGTGGAAACGATGGTGGAAGGCTATTGGCATATTGATTCCTCTGCTTTGTTTACCATTGAGCAAAAAAATACCTTGCAGCAAAAGTTGGTAAATAAGATAAATTCCGAAGGGTTTTTATTGGTAAAGAGCCAAACCGAAAGGTCGCAGTTGGGCAATAAAGAGCAGGTAATAAAAAAAATGAACGGCTTAGTTGCTAAAGCGCTTATCAAACCAAAACCCAGGAAAGCAACCAAACCAACCAAAGCAGCGAAAGAAAAAAGAATTGAAGTGAAAAAGAAAGTTGGAACCCTTAAATCCTTCAGAAAAAAAATAGGCCGTGAGATCTGGTAAATAAAATGTCATGAAAAACAGGTTGCTGTCACTCCCTATACTACTTGTGGTTGCTTATAGCTTTTCCATATCTCCAAAAATATTTACTGCCAGAGAAAAAACCGGTGCCCTTAAAATTACTTTTATAAATACGGTTAAAGGAAATCCGCTTTTGCTGAATACGGTTACTTACAGCAATCCTTTTACTGAAGAATATACGGTTTCAAGATTCAAATATTATATCAGCAATATTGCCCTTGCTTTTTCCGACGGTGTTTTTAAAGAAATTGACAGCTATCACTTAATTGATGAAAGCAATACCAGTTCATTAAGTTTTAGTTTTTTGACAAACGTGAACACATACCATTCGCTTTTATTTATGTTGGGTGTAGATAGTATAAAAAATGTTAGTGGTGCACAAACGGGCCCATTAGATCCGTTAAATGATATGTTCTGGACATGGAACAGTGGTTATGTAATGGCCAAGATGGAAGGCAACTCACCACAATCAAAAGTAGTTAATAAGAAAGTTGAATTTCATATTGGTGGATTTTCCGGGCCCAATAATGTTTTAAAAAAACTGATGTTGAATTTTCCTGCAGGCATGGTACTGGATATAAAAGAAGGCAGAACCAGTGAGATAGTAATTGAAGCTGATCTTGATAAATGGTGGCAGGGACCCAACGATCTGAAAATAACCGACAATCCGGTTTGTACTACCCCCGGTGAATTAGCAAAAAAAATGGCGGATAACTACAGTAAGATGTTTACCATAAAAAAAGTTATCAATAATTGAATTTGAAATTCAGGATCACCATATTTCTTTTAGCAGGTTTTGTGCTGTATGCATTGTTAATTGGTGCCGGTGATAAAACAACCACCAGTTCATTACCCGACTATCTTGAATTTAAAATACCGCAGGGCTGGCCAAAACCACCCACTGATATTTTTGCAAAGAACCGCTTAACAGAACAGGGTTTCCAATTAGGCAAAAAATTATTTTATGATGGCAGGTTAAGCAAGGACGGCAATTTCCCCTGTGCCAGTTGCCACCAGCAGTTTGCGGCATTTGCTTCTTACGATCATGATTTCAGCCATGGCTTTAATAATACGTTTACCACCCGGAATGCACCGCCGTTATTCAATCTGGCCTGGATGACCAAACTGCATTGGGATGGCGGAGTAAATCACATTGAAGTGCAGCCGCTCTCTCCCATTACTGCAAAAAATGAAATGGCAGAAACTTTGGACAGTGTATTATACAAGTTGAAAAAGGATACAGCATATCCTAAACTTTTTAAAGCGGCTTTCGGAACCCCTGAGATCAACAGCCAGCGTATGTTAAAAGCATTGGCCCAGTTTACGGGTTCAATAGTATCGTCCAATTCAAAGTACGATAAAATACAAAGGGGCGAAGCAATTTTTACACCCGGCGAACAGAATGGCTATAATTTTTTTAAAGCAAAATGTGCAGGCTGTCATAAAGAACCATTATTTACCGATAACAGTTTTAGAAATAACGGGCTGGCAGTTAATCCTTATTTAAACGATTATGGAAGGATGAAGATAACCGGTAACAAAAATGATTCACTGAAATTTAGAGTACCCAGCCTGCGGAATGTAATGGTCACTTTTCCTTATATGCATGATGGAAGGATCTATTCATTGGGATCAGTAATAGATCATTACCGTAGCGGTATTATAACCACACAACCAACTTTAGACAGTTTATTGGCAAAAAGAATTGCTATAACTGACAGAGAAAAAAATGACCTGATCTATTTTCTAAACACACTGACTGATACAACAATAACCCGCAATCCACGATTTGCCCAGTAATATCCCTATTGATTACCGGTTCTTTTTAAAGTTGATAATATCTGTTTTTGTTTTTCCAGTTCTTTTTGCTGATCTGCCTGTTCTTTAATATTATTTTCAATTTCTTTCTCCAGTTTTTTCTTTTTCTTCTGAAGATCATCTGCATCTTCAATTAAACCCGACGCTTTTTTTTCATTTTTTTTCACTACTTCTTCCTGACCGGCAATTTGTTGCTCCAGGTCGTAAACCGCTATGGTATTGCGCAGGCTGTCCAGGTAATTCTTTGCATTCTTAACAAGGCCCGGATCCGATTTCTCAGTAACAAAACTATCAAAGCCTTTGGATATCATCAACGTTACCTGCGAAATATCTTTCTCTTTTTTACTTTTTCTATCCACGGTAAAATACAGGTCATAAGCCTCACTGCCAAGGGCTGATAACTTTACTCCTTTATATACTGTAAAACCCTTGCTCTCCTTACCCTTATAACCTAATTTCTCCAGCGTATCTTCTATGGCTTTAACAATCATATCTTCCGGGAATGGAATTTCGTTGGTAATGGCTTCCCGGTCCGTTTTTTGATATTCTACTTTGCTCATCCGGGATTGGGCATTAGCTGTTGTATAAAGAACAAGCCCTAAAATAAAGCCAATTAATTTTTTCATGCTTTTCATTTCGTCAAAGATAAATTTTTGCAATTAAACTGCTGTTAGCTTTATTTAAAGACAAATTAAAATTATAACGGTAAATTTGAACCCAAATTGAAAATATAGTTGAGCGGTATTAAAAAATTAGCAGGGCAAACATTATGGTATGGTGTACCAACCATTGCCAGCCGCTTTCTGGGTTATTTAATGAATATGGCATTGCCTTTCTTTGTGACTATGCCCGGTAAAACTGCCGACCTGGTGCAGGTTTACACCATCATCCCCTTCTTAAATGTGTTGTATGCTTACGGTTTGGAAACAGCTTATTTCCGTTTTTCACAAACCCACGACAAACAAAAATTGTACAACACGCTTTCTCTTTCGCTTTTATACAGCAGTATTCTTTTTACTGTTGTTTTGTTACTTTGTAAAAACACGCTTGTTTCTGCAGCCGACCTTACTAATCATCCCGACTATATACTTTGGATGATCGCCATTATCGCTGTTGATAATTTAAACACATTACCTTTTGCCAAACTGCGGCAGGAGAACCGCCCTAAGCGATATGCTTTTGCAAGGATATCAGGTATTGTAGTCAATGTGTTTGTTGTTATATTTTTTCTAGGCATCATTCCAAAGATCTTAAAATCTCACCCTGATAATTTTTTGCACCTCATCTACAATAAAGACATAGGGTTGGGATATTATTTACTGGGCAACCTTTGTGGCAGTTTGTTTACATTACTTGTACTTTCCAAAGAAATCAGGCAGGTACGTTTTCATTTCGATACCAAACTCTGGAAGGAAGTAATGCGTTACAGCGCCCCTTTAATTATTGTAGGGCTGGGCGGAATGATAAATGATGTACTCAGCCGTTTGATATACCGCCATGTGGTTGACCTGCCGCAGGCTCAGGCCGATCATGAGCTGGGCATATTTGCCAATATCTTCCGCATAGCATTACTCATTACCATAATGATACAGGCTTTTCGTATGGCTGCTGAACCTTTCTTCTTTAATAAAAGTAAAGATGAAAACGCTCAAAAGACCTATGCCCGGGTGATGAAATTTTTTGTGATTGCCTGTTGCTTTATGTTTTTATTTATCGGTTTGTTCCTGGATATTTTTAAATGGATCTTTATAACCTTCGCAAACCCACGCTGGGCCGAAGGCCTGGAGGTTGTTCCTTTACTGGCGCTGGGCAATATTTTCCTGGGCATTTATTACAACCTGAGTGTATGGTATAAACTTACCAATAAAAATACCTATGGCGCTGTCATCACTATTGTAGGTGCTGTTATCACTATTGTTTTAAACATTGTACTCATACCAAGGTTGCATTATACCGGTGCTGCCATTGCAACTTTCAGTTGCTATTTATTTATGATGCTGAGTAGTTATTTACTGGGGCAGAAATATTACCCGGTACCTTATCCAGTAAAAAAACTGGTTGCTTATGTAACTCTGGTTGTACTTATCTATCTTATACACCTGGCATTGGTAAAATTTGTTTCATCTTCTTTATTATTTTCTTTGGGAACAGGTTTTGTGCTGTTTGCTTTCTTTGCCTGGTTTGTATCTAGGATTGAAGCTAAAGAACTGGCAAGACTGCCGGTAATTGGGAAATATTTCAACAGATAATTTTTCTTAATGATCAATCATCATCTTTCTTTACTACACGTACAAAGGCTGCTCTTTTAGGGGCCGGCATTACTGCATCCAATCCTTTTACGCCCTTCCAGATCACTTCACTGAATTCCATATCCGGAACACGGTCTTCTTTTGACAGGTCAAATTTTGCAGACCGTTGGGATAATTCATTCCACACTAAATTTTTCTCAGTGATATCTACCTTTGCTGCTAATGCCGTAAAAGAACTGTTATCAGGTACTGCTGTAAAACTCTTCCATAGTGGTGTTGCCCCGGCATCATACTGGCTCATAGGCGATATACCCAGGATCAATTCGATGGTTCGCAACATGCCGCTGGTTGTATATGGCGTATGATCTACAAAATTTCTTTTTACATAAGGTCCAACAACATAGGCTGTACTGCGATGTGCATCCACATGATCGGGGCCGTTCTGTGCATCATCTTCTAAAATAAAAACCACACTTTCTTTCCATACCGGGCTTTTGCTTAAATATTCTATAAACATTCCAACAGCCAGATCGTTATCTGCTACATGAGCAAATGGCGTAGGCCTTCCCTTGCCCATTCCTTCGGTGTGATCATTTATTAAACGTAAGGTGTTTAATTGTGGCAGCGCATTAATAGCAATCAATGAATCAAAGTCACGTTTCCATTGATTTACTCTTGTGGTGTCCCTTACTTTCTGATCCCAACTGGTATAGTAAGTACAAAAATGATTTTCCAATACCGGAATATTAGCTTTGTAATCATCGACAAACTCTCCATAGGTCCGGTAACTCACTCCTGCCTTTTTACACGCCCCCCAAATAAAATCTCCTTTATTATTCGCAATATTTCTTGTGCCTTCTGCATCATATTCACCGCCACGGCCGCCGTAACTGGTTACCCAGTTTTTTTCCAAATAATCTGTGGCATATGCACCAAGGCTCCAGTTATGTCCGTCGGCGCTTACTTCTCCATCCACATAAAAATTATCAAGTAGTACAAAATCCTTTACTAATTGATGTTGATTGGGTGTAACTTTTTCGCCAAATAAAACCAACGATGTATCACCATTGCCTGCTGCCACATCGCCCAATACCTGGTCGTAAGTACGGTTTTCTTTAACGATGTAAAACACATATTTGATTGGGGATTTGTCCCCGACTTTTTGGGGAATAGGATTTCCTGCTTCGCCTTGTGATAACAATTCTCTTTCTTTTGTGTATGGAGTATTTTTATAAACCTGTTGCGAATAAATACTTAATTGTTTTTCGGAAGGCATATCAATAATACTCATCGTGCCTTTCATTAAACCACCAATATATTGCGGCCCGTCTTCATCATCGGCCTGGTATTTAACCCTTCTCTTTACCGGGCTTGGTCCTTTGGGATTTGCAAAAGAGCTAAACCCTTTTCCATTGGTAACAAATATTTTTTTACCAATTACTTTAACACAGGTAGGATACCAGCCTACGGGAATAAATCCTTTTGAAACACTGAAGCCTGGCTTACTTATATCAAAAACGGTTAAACAATTATTATCTGCATTAGCAATGAACAACATTTTATCATCAGCACTCAATGCAACCCCATTGCTGGTACTGCCGGGAGGGGCATCGGGATATAAAGAGCAGGTAAGTGTTTCAATTACTTTTCTTTCTTTTATATTGATAACCGAAACAGAATTATCATTGGCATTGGCAACAAAGAGGTACTTATTATTTTTGGTAATACAAATATCATTCGGATTATCACCAACAGCAATTTGAGCCGTGATATTCTTTTTATCTGTATCAAATACTAACAATTTATCGCAGCCCCAGCAACTAATGTATAATTCCTTTTTATCTGCTGATAACAAACAGGTATAAGCTTCTGCATCCAGTTTTACCTGCTGTTTGATCTGTTTTGTGAGAAGATCAATTATATACAATGAATTATCATCTTTGGTCACCACATACAGCAAATGTTTTGCATCATCAATATCGATACCGGCAGGAGAAATTTTATTGGGCCATTTTTTCCCAAGTATGATACTGTCTTTTAGCAGCAACTTATTGTTTACAATTGCATATTGCAATATCCAGTTATCATTTCCGCCGCCGGCAAATAGATATTTTTCATCACTGCTGAACTTAAGGCCCAGCCAGCTTTTAGCAATTTCAATTTTATCAAGTATCTTTTCTGCTTTTGTATCTATCAGTTGCAGGCTTTGTTTGCTTTGTCCGTTGTTGGTTACTGCCAGTAGTTTTTTAGAATTACTTATAGCAATATTCAATGGCAGGTCTCCAAGTGGCAAGCTTCTGCCCGCAGGTGAAAGAGACCAGCCATTAGGAAGTGTAACTTTTTTTTGTGCATAGGCGCTAAATAGCAAAAAGAAAAAAGAAAAAAGAATCGAATATTTTTTTAACATGGCGGGATATTAATGTTGTAAAGTTAGCAAAAGCAATTTGTATGATTAAGCATCAGTTGATTTATGAGATTAAGTCTTGGTTAATATTTTCTATACAGGTCATAAATGATCTTCTTATCAGCATCATTAATTACGGACAGGCTATCCAGCTGCACAAAGTGTAATTTAAAGGCTTTTATTGCCGCCATGGAATCTTTCGTATCATACCCAATAATACGCAAAGCCTGGATAGCATTAAAATTTTCCGGCAGCTTTACTGTTGCTGTATCGTACCAGTAACCAAATCCCTTTTGCGCCAGTTGCTGCCAGGGGAAGAAACGATTGGGATCAACTTTTCTTGACGGGGCAATATCTGCATGGCCAATAAAATTAGCGGTTGGAATATTGTAATTCTTTTTCAGCGTTTTTAAAACCTGCAACAGGCTATTTATCTGTGCTTCGGTAAAAGGTTCAAATCCATTATTATCCAGTTCAATGCCGATCGAAGAAGAATTTACATCCGTTAGATTGCCCCATTTGCTGCTACCTGCATGCCATGCCCTCAGGTAATCGTTCAACATGTGATGCACTGTGCCATCTTTACAAATTACATAATGGGCACTTACCTGTGTACGGGTTAATGTAAATGTAGTAAGAGTTTGCTCACAGCTGTTTTGAGCCGTATGGTGTATGATGACAAAGTTGGGCTTACGCATACCAAAATTGGTGGTACCCACCCATGAAGGGGCAGCGGATGTACTATCAATATCACCCGGCTGTTTTTTCAATTCTTTTGCAAATGCCCTGGCTTGTTTTTTATAGCTGCGATTGGTGGCAGTGTACTTGTTACTGCAACTGTTGCTAACAGCAACCAATAAAAAAACAGTAATTATTTTTTTGTACAGCATATATCAGTCTTGATAAAGGGAAGTTACGGAACTATTTCAGGAAACATTTACTCCAAAAAAAACTGCCCACCCAGGGCAGCAAATAATTCATCCCCTGCCGGCAGGCAGGCTGGTTCAAAGTTTATAATTACTAAAGTGTTGCCATATCAATCACAAACCTGTACCGTACATCGCCTTTCAGCATTCTTTCATAGGCTTCATTAATATCTTTCATAGCAATCAGTTCTATATCACTTACAATATTATGTTCGGCACAATAGTCAAGCATTTCCTGTGTTTCGGCTATACCGCCAATTAAAGAACCGGCTATACTTTTTCTGCCAAAAATAAGGTTGAAGGCTGGTACCTGTGCAGGCGATGGTGGAGCGCCCACACAAACCATTACACCATTGGTACGCAATAAACCCAGGTAAAAATTATAATCATGATCTGCTGAAACAGTATCCAGAATAAAATCAAAACTACCCATTACTTTTTTAATCTGTTCCGGATCGCTGGTAAGTACAAAATGATGTGCCCCCAGGCGTTGAGCATCTTTTTCCTTTGAGGCTGTATGGCTAAGCATCGTAACATCAGCCCCCATGGAAACTGCCAATTTAACTCCCATGTGGCCAAGCCCACCCAGGCCAAGTACCGCAACCTTATGACCTTTTCCAATCTTCCAGTGGCGCAATGGAGAATAAGTGGTAATGCCTGCGCAAAGCAATGGTGCAACTGCTTCCAGCGGTAATTTTTCAGATACATGCAGTACAAAATCTTCGTGTACAACAATTGATTTGCTATAACCGCCATAAGTATTTCCGCTGCCATCTTTTTCCTGACCATTATAAGTGCCTACCATACCATTAGCACAAAACTGTTCCAGTCCGTCTTTACAATTTTCAC
>JBDTUK010000141.1:0-16505 GCA_040007795.1 Ferruginibacter sp. | reverse complement strand
CCTGCCGGTAATTTCTTGCCTTCTATTTCTACATCTTTATCTATTGTAAAAACTGTGGCTTCATTGGCACCGGCTCTCCAAACTTGTTCCATATTTGGTTCTACGTCTTTCCCAACAGTTCTGCCCTTTATGGCTGGCTGGCTGTAATCAATAGAAACAGTTATTCCATTGCTTAATGTTTCTTTTGCTATGGCAGGAGGGCTTGGTCGTTTTGATTTATCTGTTTGAGAACAGGCCAGGAAAGTTGAAGATGTTGCGATCAGTAAAAGAAAAAACGATTTCATAAAGATAATTTTTTGTGAATGAATTTATGATCCCTAAGGTACTACTAAATCTGGAGTACCTATATTTATTACTACTGGTAGGCTTTATGGTCAATATTCTTCCCCATAGTGCCCCTAAGTCTTTTCCAAAAAGATTCCCGGCTTTTTAGTGATACAAAATCTTTGTTATAGGCATGCTTGTAATCAATAACCGGGTTGATCATTGTTGGTTGCATAACTCTTAATGTATCAAAAACAATGGGTATAATACCTACCTCTTTACTTATCTTAACTTTTGCAAACCGGCGTAATTGTTTTGCCTGGTAGGGGTCTGTTGACAGAGCTATATGGTTAAACCCAAGTTTTTTTGCTTTTAAATAACAGTAGTATAAATTTTCTGTGCTGTGTTCAGCCTTTGTTTCAGAAAAAACATGTTCTTTGGGTATACCTATAGCTATTGCATACATAGCCATGATCTCACCTTCATAGTAAGGACTGTATACAGAAGAACCTGAGTACATAATGTTTTTTGCGATACCCTTATCATATAAATATTTCGACCAGTATATCCTTGCCTTCATGGTGCTGTCCCAGCCTTTCTCTGTAAATGGAACTCCCGGAACCGCTATCATATCATAACTCTCACTTGATGCCTTATTAAAATAACGCATTGTTGTTTTTGCGGAAAATGAACAGGAAGATATTAACCATAGTAAGGGTAATATAAAAATGTATTTCAGGTAAGAAGGGGGGTAGTTTATTATCATGAAAAATAAAGACTTTGTTTTGGTGGATTAACAAAAAACCAACGGAAAAGTTTAAAATGATTATAGATCAATAAAGAAATACGATTACAACCTTGTTATTTTCCTGATCATGATCTTTTCATCAAAAGCATCGCCGTGGCTTTTTTGCTCCTGTATTTTTCTTACAATGGCCATGCCTTTGAATACCTTTCCAAAAGCAGCAAAGCCTTGCCCATCTCCTGTTCCAGGCCTCCCGTAATCAAGTGCTGTTTGGTCGCCGATACAGATAAAAAATTCGGTATTGGCTGATCCGGGAGTCGTTCTGGCTAATGAAATAGTACCCGTCTCATGGGTTAAACCTGTTTGTTTTGTAGTTTCATGTTCAATTCCGGGGATAGATATTTTAATATCCGGCTTTGTTTGCCAAATGCCTCCCTGGATGATGCCGGTGTTATTATCTGTAGGTAATTCTTCAGCTTTTAATACCCTGTAAAAAGAAGAATTTGTATAAAAACCAGAATCAACAAAAGATAAAAAGGCAGTAACTGTTTTAGGGGCCTTGCCAGGAAAAAGCTCTACTTCAATATCTCCCAATTGGGTATCTATGAGTATATGTGGGTTTTTATAATGAGGTTGACTGCAGGAAAGAAATGAAGCTGCTAAAAAGATGATCAAATACTTATACATATTGGTGAATGATTTGTAGTCCCGACTTTATGGTTATCAAATATAATTTAAAGGCAGCCAATTTAATTAGAAGATGACTGAATTTATTTGGTGTATTTTTTGTACCTTATCTTTATAATAAAATACCCGGATGGGATTTATATGAAAAATATTTTTTTAACCATTGTTGCTTTATTCATATTTGATTCAGGCTTTAGCCAAAGTATTTCTAAAATTACGATAGCCGGAAATGGGAATATTGACATCATTTCTTTCGGGCTGGATGAAAATGTACAGGTATATCTGACTAAGGATGGCAATATCAGTAAATGGGGTTTTGATAAGTATATTGGACACCAGGAAAATTATAATGGCCTTCTTGAACCTTATGCAGGAAGAATAGAATATTACACTCAAAATGATGATGAAACTTTAAGAGGTAAGGTAAAATATATTGGAAAAACGCTTTTAACTTATTATGCTTCTTATGAGAACGAATCGCTGAAAGGAAAATTAAAAAGCATTGGCACCATTAACCTGGATTATTATTTGTCATTTGATGATAAAGCATTTGCAGGAAATCTGAAATCCATAGGCCAGAACTCTATTACCTGGTACGCTTCTTATGAAAATGAAGCCTTTCGCGGGAAGTTAAAAACAGTGGGGCCTACTACAATTACTTACTATGGTTCATTTGAAGATAAAGCATATCGTGGCAAAACTAAAAGTATCGGCTTCTATACATTAACCTACTACTCCTCAATTGAACAATACAGCGGGGCACTCAAAACCGGTTCCCCAATACTAAATGCCAATGGAATTAAATATTTTGTGAGGAATTACTAAATAATACCTTTCAACTGCAGGAAAGTAAAATACACAATTTATTAATCGTTATTTCCCCTTAATAACGAAGTAGTTTTACTATTTGTTTCTTAGTTTACTTATTCTACATTTACCCTGTCTATTTTCCAATTTAAAACCACCCTATCTATGAAAAAAGTTTTACTACTAACATTATTGTTGGCATTGATCACTGCTTCAGGGTTTTCACAAACAGACAAATTCTGGTCTGTTAACAACGAAAACCGCAATAATATTATAACCGACAAAGCAGTTGCAAGAATATCATACCCCAAAGAGTTTAAGTTATTCAATTTGAATATTGATCCTTTGAGACAGGATTTGTTTTCAATTATTGATAAACGATCTCTGAATCATTCCATTATTATTTCTTTACCCAATGCCGATGGTAACATTGAACAATTTGAAGTATTTGAAGCTTCAAATTTTGAACCAGACCTCCAGGCACAGTTTCCTGCAATCAGGGCTTATTCAGGTAAAGGTATTACTGATAGATATGCCACTTTAAAATTGAGTATTTCTCCACAGGGTTTACAAACCATGATCTTTCGGACTGAAAAAGATAATGAATTCATCGAACCCTATTCAAAAGATCATGCAATTTATTCTGTATACAGATCTCATAGAGATAAAGGGAACCTTTCATGGACATGTTCTACAGAAGAACAACAATATTCTGCTGACTTAAAATTGCAAATGCCTGTTTCCAGTGCTACCGGAAGTTCAACCGGACAATTAAAAACCATGCGCCTTGCCCAATCATGTAATGGTGAGTATTCAAACTGGTTTGGGGCAACCAGTGCGGCACAGGTAGACCTTGTTTTAGCAGCCTTTAACGCAACACTTACACGATGTAATGGAGTGTATGAAAAAGATCTGGCTTTGCATCTGAATCTTATTGCAAATACTACAGCAGTCATTTATTATAATCCATCAACAGATCCTTATACAACTTTATCAAACTGGAATAATCAATTACAAACGGCTTTAACTGCAAACATCGGAGAAGCCAATTATGATATTGGCCACATGTTTGGCGCATCGGGTGGTGGTGGAAACGCCGGATGTATAGGTTGTGTTTGTGTGAACGGACAGAAAGGTAGAGGTATTACTTCACCTGCTGATGGAATTCCACAGGGAGATAATTTTGATATAGATTATGTAGTGCATGAAGTGGGACATCAATTGGGTGCCAATCATACTTTCTCAATGTCGCTGGAAGGCACCGGACAAAATAAAGAAATAGGGTCCGGTATTACCATTATGGGATATGCAGGAATTACAAGCCAGGATGTTGCGCCACATTCAATTGATATATTTCACGAAACATCTATTGCCCAGATACAGGCTAACCTGGCAACTAAAACCTGCCCGGTAAGCATAGATATGACAGCTAATAATGTAGCCCCTGTAGTAGCAGCGGTCAGCAATTATACAATTCCAATCAGTACTCCATTTGCACTTACAGGTTCTGCAACGGATGCAAATGGAGATGTACTGACTTATTGCTGGGAACAAAATGATAATTCAACAACATCCGGAAACAGCAGTGTTGCATCTCCAACAAAAACAACAGGTCCTAACTGGTTGTCATTTCCGGCTACGGCATCCGGTACCAGGACCTTTCCTAAATTATCGACGATCCTTGCTGGTTTAAATGTAACTCCTCCATTGCCCGGTGGTGATGCAATTGCAAACATAGAAGCGCTAAGTTCCGTTTCAAGAACTTTAAACTTCAGGTTAACAGTTAGAGATAACTCAATTTATGTTCCTGATATTAAGATCGGTCAGACAGCTTTTACAGATGCAACTGTTACGGTTACTAATACTTCCGGGCCATTTGCGGTTACAGTGCCTAATACCGCTGTTACATGGGATGCAGGGAGCACTGCTACCGTTAACTGGAGTGTGAATGGAACCAATACCGGTTCTGTTAATTGTGCTACTGTAAATATTTTATTATCTACTGATGGCGGAAATACTTTTACTGAAGTTTTAGCTGCAGCAACAGCAAATGATGGTTCAGAAGTTATAACTGTTCCATCATCTTTAAGTACTACATGCCGTGTAAAAGTAGAAGCGGCAGGAAATATTTTCTTTGACATCTCTAATACCAATTTCACCATTGGTGCGCCGCCGGTTTGTGGAAATGCAACCGGTCTGGCAGCATCATCTATTACATTATCCTCAGCTACTATAGGCTGGACTACATTTAATGGGGCAGATAGTTATGATGTGGATTACAAAGAGTCTTCTTCATCAACATGGATAAATGCCGCAACAGCAACTACATTAACTTCAGTTGATTTGAGTGGTTTAACTTCAAATACAATTTATAATTGGAGAGTACGGGTAAACTGTGCTGCAGGAACCGGTAACTATGTAAGTACACAATTCAGTACACTGGCACCTTGTAATGCTCCTGCAGGGCCTGGTTCTTCAGGTATCACCAGCAGCAGTGCTACAGTTAGCTGGACGGCAGTAAGTGGTGCAGCGAATTATGATGTGGATTATAAAACATCCACTTCATCAACATGGATAAATGCGGTATCAGCAACCACATCAACTTCAAGAAGCATTGCGGGTTTAACAGCATCTGCAATATACGATTGGAGAGTAAAGGCAAATTGCACAAGTGGTTTGATAAGTGATTACTCGCAAGCCCTGTTTACAACTGCGGCTGTAATTACTTGTCCTGGTATTTATGATGTAAGTACCAATGGAAACAGATCGGGGGCAGCAACTATTCCTTTGAATACAGATGTAAAAGGTTTAGTAAATCCTTCAGGAGATAATGACTATTATAAATTTATCATTACTACAGGAGGAACTATTACAATGTCGCTGACCACGTTACCTGCCAATTATCAATTGGCTTTGCAAAACAGCAGCGGTTCAGTATTGCAGTCATCAACCAATAGTAGTACTAATAATGAAACAATAAACAGGACAGTTACTGCCGGTACTTATTATGCAAGGGTTTACCCGAACAATAATAATAACTGGAATGCCTCTAACTGTTATACATTAAGAGTACAAACCGGAACTGCCGGCAAAGGAGAAAATTCCGATGAGATACCTTTCTCAAGTAATTGGATCTCTATATTCCCTAATCCTGTAGGTTATATTGCAAATCTCCGGTTTAACTCAGAACTGGCCGGTAATGCGGTGATCAGTGTCATTAATCAAACCGGGGCTACAGTTTTAAGTAAAACAACAGCAATAACCGAAGGTGAAAACACCAGGAAATTAGATGTAAGTTCATTGGTCAACGGTATGTATTTTATTAAAATACAAAACGGAGCCGATGTGCAAATGGCAAAAATCATGATCAGGAAATAAAGATAGTTTTGATCCGTCCCCTGGGAGGTTGCAATTATTTGCAGCCTCCTTTTTTATTTTTTCAAATAAGCGGGCGGGATGGGCTGATCTTTAGATTCATCATCCCAGGTTATGCTCATGATGAACCAACGTCCTTTTTCTTTTATAAGTTCTATACTGTTTATGCCACGTTTATTGGTGGGAGGATTTGTTCCGGCCACAAATTCATAGCTGGTAAATACCTGTGCCACATTTCCAAACTGGTTTACCTTACGGCCAATTTCTTTTTCGTTAAAGGAATGCTGCATAAAGAAAGGGCCATTATTTTGTACATACTGTGCAGGCGAAAATTTTCTCAATTCTTTTTTAGCATTAAAAGCCGCCATGAATGCATCTGTGTGAAAAAGACTACGGAAACGTTTCCAGTCTCTTGGACCGGCAGGGCCTGATATTACAGCATATAATGCCTTAATTACCTGATCAATTTCTAAAACATCAGAAGGGGCTGCAGCAGGTACTGCAGCAGCATGATTATTAAGCCATGCATTACGGATCTTTAATTGTGATGCCGAAGGATTTGGTATGAAGCGTAACACATGCTTTCGTGTTTTATCTACTTTAACAGCTGGCGCCGACAATGTCAGCAATTCCATTTTTTCAGCCGCACCCTTACGCTTTACTTTAATGTTGATCACCTGGCCCTCCTTAAGAGTAGCATATAAATGATCGAGTATCTCATCCAGGTTTTCAGCAGTGATCAAAGAATCATTTATACTTACCAATTCATCCCCGTCTTTATATCCAAGCTTTTCTCCAAATGCATTTATACCCTTTATTCCAATCTTTATCATACCCTCATTGGTAGGATTGGTTTGAATACCACCAATGGTAAAATCACTGTATGATTCTTTTGGTAAATATTCTACTCCTGCCAAAGCAAAAAACTGTTCGTAGGGTAGTGGCTGTGTACCGGTAACATAAGTACTGAAAAAATCTTTTATTTCAGGAAAAGTCATTTCTGTGATAACATCAAACAGTTCTTCATCTTCAAAAAATTTATCCTTTCCGTATTTTATAGAAAGATCATGCTTCAGGTCCTTTATGCCATATTGTGCACCTGATAACTTTAATAATTGCAGATCAAGACAAGCAGATATCAAAGTTCCTTTCATATATACATTCACATATTGTTGTGCCCATTTGCCTGCGCTTTCTTTACTTAACTCAGTGAAAGAAAGGGTATCCTTAAAATAAGAACGGGAATAATCAATTTTTTGGGAGAGGGTTGCAAGAAACTGTTCCGGTGTTTTTAAACCTGACCAAACCTGTAGATGATGTGCTGTATATTCTGTACTGCCTTCATACAGCCATACATGTTTGGAAAGTACGGTTTCATTAAAGTTGAATTCCTTAACCTCTCTTGAACTGATAGTAAGCGGAGTAATAATGTGAAAAAACTCATGCGAAGAAATATCAACTACGTGTTCGATAAGATCTTTTTCCGGTGCTTCGTTCAAACTGTAAAACGAAGAATAAGAATGTTCCCAGGCGCCTGTAATACCCAGTTTCTTCTGCTCACCATTAAAATAATATATAAAGGCATATTTATCTACAGGCAATTTTCCCCCTAAATAATCTTTTGATCCCTGCAACAACTTATTAAGGTTGGCAGCAATAAATTTTGATGTGGCTTGTTGGTGTGGCGAATATACAGCGATCAGCACATCAGCATTACCTACTTTGATCGTAGTGGTATCGGGTAATGAATACATAATGGGCGAATCATAAAGATGATCAGCATTTTGACAAAGGAATTTGTCACTTACATTGCTGGTGGCAGCAGGTTTTAACCCCGTGGCGGCATAGAAACCAGCAGGTTTGGTAAATGTTACTTCAAAAGGCAATTTCTTCATGCCTTCAAAATAACCGAAGAGCCCGGGTGTATTGATGACAAAATTTTTGCCAGCTTCAAAACTGGTGCCGCACATACTGTACACCATATTGCTGATGGAGGCATCCCAGGTATCTTCTACATTATAACTGATGCGGTAAATGGTATTTGCTTTTTTAATTGCCCAACCATTATCTCCTGATTGTGCAACTGGTAGTTCCATGCCATTTTTATCAAAGGCTTTCAGGTTATGTACATACTTGCCGTAATTGCTGTTCATATAAGTGCCGGGTACAATTTTAGGCAGGTAAAAATTAATTTCTGTTTTTATTACAGCAGGGCAGATCAGTTCCACAGTGAGCTGATCATCTGTTACATTGGTAAGATCAACACTATATGTATAGTTTAGTTGTGCGGCCACCTGCAATGAAATTATTAAAAAAGAGCTGCTGAAAAGCAAGTGTTTAATTGCGTTATTTTTTTTCATATTTTTTTGGCTATGGCTGTAAAGAAAATGGATTTTTTAAACAATTAATTACCGTTCTTAAATTTGTTGGTACTGATTAATCATACTACCGTGTAAAGATTATCATTTCAATCCCTTCCGCATGGCTACCATATGTTTGGTAAACCCGGTTTTTTCATAAGCTTTTATAGCGGCTTCATTTTCCTGGTAAACATCCAGCCTCAGTTCTGTAATATTTTGTGTAACTGACCATGCGGCCAATGCATCAATGATCATTTTATTAATGCCTTTTCCCCGATGGGCGGGAACAACATACATAAAGCCGAGGTAAGCATGTTGCAGGTGCTGCAGGTAAGGTTTTGCATTTTCAATACGGGCATAGCCACTGCCAATAACTTCTCCATCCAGTTCTGCAACAACAATTTCAACATCGGTAGCTGTTATCATATTTTCTATATCATAATAATGGGTGTGCTCTTTTTTTAAAGTGGGATCAAAAGGCCGTTCGGCATATATTACACCTTGTTCAAAAACCAGGAGTGTATCCAGGTCATTCAATGTGGCTTTTCTTATAATTATCTGTTCCATTTCAATTGTAAATTTGAAATCAAATGTAAAACATTTGGTAGTTCTGTTTTAAAGATCTGTGGTTCCTGAAATATAGCCGGGAGAAACTAAAATATACAGCTTTTGTGGTTTACGTAATTTTAGCAAGGTATTTGCTATATGCACATTGTTATAGTTACAGTTATCAATATCCATCCATTTAAATCAATAAATATGAAGATCTTTTTTTTAGTTTTCGCCTCAATTATTGCAGGTCAGTCAGTCAATGCACAACTGGTTGCAACGGCCGTTTGCCCTCCCATTAAAGTAGATGTAATGGATGGCAATGTAAATGAGTTATATCCCAAATCGGCTATCGAACAAATAAAAGTTGTATTTCCCTGTACCAGCGAAATAGTGGAGCAAGGGACTGGTTCAAAATGTGCCGGTGTCTTTTTTAAAGACAAGGATATTTATTTTTATTCTGAAAGAAATTATATCGAGATAGGGGAGCATTTCAAAGGCAAAATGACCCCTGCACTGTTGGGAGTAAGCCGTAGCAGCTTGTTTACATTACTGGGCAAGCCTAAACTAAAGGACACTAACTGGGATGCTTTTCAAATGGGCTACGGAACCCTTGTGCTATATTATAATAAGGCCGGAAAAATAAATAAACTGCAGATAAGCAGTAAAAGTACCGAGGCATTAAAGCTTTGTGAATAATACTGATTGCTGATAAATGAACCCTGGCGAAGGCATCTGGATAAGGTACAGCAATACCATGAAATTTTCAATTGCATTACTGCATTATAAAATTACCTTGACAGATGAAAAAAACACTATTACTATTTTGCTTTGCATTTTATTTTCTTATAGCATATGCTCAAACTTTCAATGATAATGTATTGATCAGTTCCACTGCGCTTAGTATTAAAGCCCGAACATCTGCAGGTGGTACTGGAGACACATCATCCTATGCATTAATAGCAGGTGGCAGCAAAGGAATTGGTTTTGCTATTGCTGAAGCCCTGGCTAAACGTGGATACAACTTAATTTTAATTGCCCGGCATATGGATGGGCTGATTGATGCAAAGAATAAAATTGAAACCGCATACCCGGTTCATGTCGAACTATTATCCTACGACCTCAGTAAGGAAGAAACAGCTACAGCTATAGCTGCCTGGTGTACCGGAAAAAACATCCATCTTAAAATGCTTTGTAATGTTGCCGGGTTAGGTGGTGATGAAGATTATTTATCATTATCACTTGACAGTCTCCGCTATATGGTGAGGCTGAATATAGAAAGTGCTATGGCAATGAGCCTTACTTTATTACCCTTACTGGAAAAAAATACCCCTTCCTATATTTTAAATGTAGCCAGTATGGCGGGCTTTGCACCCATACCTTCAAAAAATTTATATGCGGCTACAAAAGCTGCTGTTGTTTCATTCAGTTATTCGCTGAGATACCAGTTAAGAGAAAAAAATATAAGTGTAAGTTGTCTTGCACCCGGGCCGGTTTATACCAAACCTTCCATTGAAAAAGAAACAAAAAAACAACTCGGCTGGTTTGGCGATCAGATGGCTGTTAGTCCAAAAAGAGTGGGAGAAATAGCTGTTCGGAAAACATTAAAAGGCAGGCCCATGATAACACCCGGTACACTGGCCAAGACACTTTCCGTTGTATTAAGGTTCTTACCTAAAAGATTTGTTACCTATATTTATGGTAAGGCGGGTGACAGGAGTAAAAAAAAGGCAGGCCATTAATTTCTTAATGAGCCTGCAAATGATTTCCTCAGGATTTAATGATTCTGCATCTTGCTGAACATTGTATCGAGCATTGCTTTTAATTTATCAGCTGCACCGTTTACTGCCAACTCATACGTGTCGGCATGGGCTGTAACAACAAGAGGCTTTCTGCGTTCAACACGGGCTTCAAGCAAACATTTTTTGTCGTTCTGCCCGGACTTTTGTCCGTTCTCGTCCGACAAGTGAACTTCCACCCTTGTAATATGCTCACTAAACCGGCTTAATTCTTCTTTCAGGAGGTCATCTAATTTTTCCCTGAATCCTTCATGTACTGTTAAATTATTGTCGGCATTAAATTGAATCGTCATAAGCGTTTTTGTTTGGTTTATAGGTTTGTTTAGTAGTTAAGAGCGCCAAAAATATCATGCATGTCCATGAAGTTATGTTTTATTCGCTCTCTGAATTTGTTTATCGTTTCTTTGTGAGCAAGGTAGGTCTTGCCTGGAAATCCGGGCTGACGCAGATCATCTGAATGACTGAGGTTGATGTGCTCATTGTTCCCGGAGTAATCATTATTATTATTCAGGTTTGGTTTCATGTCAGGATGTTGCATAAATTTAGTTTTTAAATTTTAAAGAAGATATATTGTGTTTTGCTAAAGTTGAATAAATAAACCGGGGTAAGCATTACATGATTGTAAAAAAGAGTTACATCATTCACATATATGGTAAAATGTAAGAGAGGAAGAGAATAAAACGAGAGATACCAACTTAGTCAATGCGTCGTACCTATTTTTTCCAGACTTTTAAATTATTGTAATTATTATTGTGGCACTAATCTGCCTGGTACATAATATTATCTGCATTTAACTCTCAAAAATTCAGGTTCTGGTCTTTTATCTCTATGGCATTGCTTGTCTTCGTGCATGGGTATAACCTTAACCAGGGTTCCTTACAGCCATGGACCATTCCCGGTGAACCGCTTACTACAACAGCATTTACAGAATACTGTCTGGCCAATGGGTTGTTTCGTTTCAGGTAAAGTTGTTTATAAGGGAGTGGCTGCTGCATTTGGGTAGGAGTATGTGACCGCATAATTTTTCGGATAAAACCTGTCAGGCCTAAAAATTAACTGTGCAATGCCTCTCTCACCTTTGGTGCAATTTTACTACCAAATATCTCTATTGATTTCATTAATGATTGATGCGAAGGCCCGCCTACATCCATGTGTGCAGAAAAACGGGTGAGTCCGAATAGTTCCTGCATCTTTAAAATTTTATCAATAGCTTCATTCGCATCGCCGATGATCAAATGTCCGTTGCTGCTTCTCCCCATATCATATTGCTGACGTTGATAAGGAGGCCAGCCACGGGAGCTACCAACCCGGCTCATTTGAGCAGAATAGAGGGGATAATATTCGTCGGCAATTTGTTTACTGTCGTCTCCAAAAAAACAATGCATGTGTACACCCACCTGGAATTTTTTCATGTCCTGTTTATAATGCTGGTACACTTCTTTGTAATAATCAAACAATGGAATAAACTGTGCCGGGTTGCCGCCAATGATGGCAAATATTACTGGCAGTCCGGCCTTACCTGCTCTGAGTACAGATTCAGGAGTACCACCAACGGCCACCCAAATATTAAGATGGTTGTTAACTGCACGTGGCAGTATTTCCTGGTTCTTTAATGCCGGCCTGAATTTTCCCTTCCAGGTAATTTTTTGTTCATTATTTATTTTGAGTAAAAGGTCTAATTTTTCTTCAAACAGTTCATCATAATCAGCCAGGCTGTAACCATATAGTGGAAATGATTCAGTGAAACTGCCCCTGCCTGCAACCAACTCTGCCCTGCCATTGGAGATAAGATCAATGCTGGCGAAACTTTGGTATAACCGCACCGGGTCAGATGAACTCAATACCGAAACAGCGCTGCCTAATTTTATTTTTTTAGTAACCGTTGCAGCCGCTGCTAAAATAATTTCCGGTGTACTAACCGCATAATCCGGACGATGATGTTCACCAATGCCATAAAAATCCAGCCCCAGTTCATCCATCAGTTTTATTTCCTCGATCAATTCCTGTAGCCTTTGCCCGGTTGGTTGAGTTACTCCATTCTTATCAATGTGCAGATCGCCAAACATGCCTACGCCTAATTCCATGGGTTGTTTTTTGGTGCAAAGATATGATGGGCAGGAAGGTAAAACCTTATAGATTTATTTAGGTGGTTTTATTTTTTTAAACCATATCGTTCCGCCGGGATTTTCACAGCATGGGGTTTGTGGGTTTGATGAGACCCTGCGTAAAAAAAAGAAAACCCGGCTTAATTAAAGTACGGCTGTTGAGGCCGCTTTAACCAGTACCGGGTTTTGTAAAGCAAAGATATAAATTCGTTTTGTGATCTCCACGTTCTTCCTAAGGAGAAGACATTGAAAAAGAAAAAGTGCTGAAGACCCTCGACGAAGGATTTGCAATCCAACACAGTATTCTTCAGCACCAGCACAAAGTTAAGATTGTTTATTTACTTTTTGTACCAATATAGTAGTCTTATATAATCTGCAATCAAATTCTGACACCCGTAAAAACTTATAATTGTTCCAATTCCTTATCCAGCATCTTAGCAACTTCCGCAAATGGCTTGTCTTTATTTTCCAACACAAAAGCTACTTCATTTGGATAATTTTTTTCAATAAACGGAAGGCCATTATCCAGAAAGTCTGAAAAGGCAGAAAGCTTTCTTTTAATAACTATTGCCTTTTCATCTTTTTCATCAAAGAAATTTGTATCCATTGGCAGTATTATTTTTTATTGTTCTTTTTTGCTTCTCCCCGTCCGAACGGTGTTCATCCGGGCGGGCAAAAAAGAACCAAAAAAGGAGCCCGAAATCGAATACAGCCCGATTTCGGGAAGCAGCTATGTTGAGCTTTTGTACTACTGTGGCTTCGTCATTTGTAATTCTACTCTTAGAAGTAAAGAATTCATTGTAATTATAAGATTCTAAATGATTAAGTCTTTACCTTATTCTATTTCAATCTTATCAATCTTTTTCATTAACCTGTCTGTTTCAGTGAGCGCAACAATAATTTTTTGATAGTGCAGGATATCTTCAAACTCCAATACCCGGTCTTTGCGGTCTTTCAGCCATTTTTGTGCTGGTTGATAACCGCCAATATAAAAGTTCCAGGCACTCATAGGTACATCGGCAAAGTATTGGGTTTCGTTGATGAATACATTTCCTTTTATAACAGGTAAGACTTCCGAAGTTTTAAAAACTTCGGAAGTCTATTACCACAAAATAAAGAATTAATTTTACACGAGCCATCCTAATAAAATTGGGATCACTGTTTTACAAACCGGATATATGCCTTTGGCAGGATGGTTTTTTATATTAAAAGGGTTTAGGAATTTATTGATCAATCAGCTTATCATATTCTGCATGGCTGCCAATCCAAAACCATACAATGTTTTCATCCACCTCAATACCTAAAGCCCTGTATCGTAAGCCTATCCTTACAGAATAATAATTCTGAATCTTCTTAAAGTGTAGTGAGGGATGATTCGGATTTTCTTTTAAGAGCTGGTAATTTTTATCGGCCTGTTCCCGGATATTTGCAGGAAGTGCTTCATAACATTTCCAAAAGGATGGAACCGTAAAATGTTTCATAACATTTTGGAATTACCTTTTTTATAATCGGCGATTGCCTCATTGGCAATATTTGATAGCTTGTTTGCAGAAATATCTTTTTCAATTTTTTCATCCCACTTTTCATTCTCATAATTCCAAAACCATGCCCTGAATTTTTCATATTCATTTTCGGAAAGCTTTGTTACAGAGTTTTCTATTTCGGATAACTTAGCCATAGCAACTTATTTTGATAGCTAAGTTAATAAATAAATGATTAAATGTATTTGAAGCAATAATCTTAAGAATCCATTTAATCTTTTCAAATCCCCGTTCAAACAAACTCCGCTTCAATAAAAGTTGACCAATGGTATGCCGATGAAAGGATTGCGACGCAACGATGATGCTATGAAAGATTAATGCTGGTATCAAAAAAATATCGCTTCGTGGCATTTAGATTCCTCGTACCTCGGAATGACAGTCCTGATGAAATGCTTTCCCGAAATGATCGGGACAGGCTGTTCCTCTCACAGAGTCCTGCGGACAGCATGACAAACTCCGTAGGGTGACATTACATTGAGATTAATAATCCGTTTTCATCCGCCTCAATCCGTGTCATCAGCGTTCCTATCCCTCCGCCTCTGGCGTGTCATCAGCGTTTCTATCCCTGTTCAAAATCCACTATTTTAAGCTACTTTTGCCCCTCTAAAAAGAGGACAGAACGTACATGAAGAACATCAGGAATTTTTGCATTATTGCTCATATTGATCACGGAAAATCCACCCTTGCAGACAGGCTTTTGGAATTTACCCATACCATTGGCGAAAGGGATATGCAGGCACAGGTATTGGATGATATGGACCTGGAAAGGGAAAAAGGTATCACCATTAAGAGCCATGCCATACAGATAAATTATACATGGAAGGGTACCGAATATGTGCTTAACCTGATTGATACTCCCGGCCATGTGGATTTTAGTTACGAAGTAAGCCGTGCCCTTGCGGCCTGCGAAGGAGCATTGCTTTTAGTGGATGCAAGCCAGGGTATCCAGGCACAGACTATCAGCAACTTATACCTTGCTATTGATAATAATTTAGAGATCATTCCGGTGATCAATAAAATTGATATGGACGGGGCAATGATTGAAGAAACGAGAGACCAGATCGTTGAACTGGTTGGCTGCAAACCTGAAGACATTTTATTGGCCAGCGGTAAAAGCGGTATTGGTATTGAAGAAATATTGACTGCCATTATTGAACGTATTCCTGCCCCCAAAGGTGATGTGGATGCACCGCTGCAGGCATTGATATTTGACAGTGTGTATAATAGTTTCCGTGGCATCATTGTTTACTACCGTGTTTTCAATGGAACGCTAAAGAAGAATGATAAAATTAAATTCAGTAATACCGGCCTTGAGTATGGTGCCGATGAAGTGGGCATTTTAAAATTAGGCATGGAGGCAAAAAGCGAAGTGAGGGCAGGAGATGTGGGTTATATCATTACCGGTATCAAGAATGCCAAGGAAGTAAAAGTGGGTGATACCATTACCACCACGGTCAATCCATCGCTTGAAGCCATCAAAGGTTTTGAAGACGTGAAGCCGATGGTGTTTGCCGGTATCTTCCCGGTGGAAACTGATGCGTTTGAAGAGTTGAGAGATTGCATGGATAAACTGCAACTGAATGATGCCTCCTTAACTTTTGAGTTAGAAACTTCGCAGGCGCTTGGTTTTGGTTTCCGTTGTGGCTTTTTAGGAATGCTGCACATGGAAATTATACAGGAACGTTTGGAAAGAGAGTTCAACCAAACAGTAATAACAACCGTACCCAACGTAAGTTTTATTGCCACTACATCAAAAGGCGAAGTGATAACGGTAAACAATCCAACCGAAATGCCTGACCCTACAAGGATCGATCATATTGATGAACCTTTTATTAAAGCACAGATCATTACCAAGCCTGAATACATTGGTAATATCATGACACTTTGCATAACAAAACGTGGTTTGCTAATGCATCAGCATTATTTAACGCCAACCAGGGTGGAACTTACATTTGATATGCCGCTTACTGAAATTGTTTTTGATTTTTATGATAAACTAAAGAGCATGACAAGGGGTTATGCAAGTTTTGATTACCACCCGATAGAATACCGGGAGAGTGATATTGTGAAGATGGATATTTTGTTGAATAACGAAAAGGTAGATGCATTGAGTGCATTGATACATCGTGTGAGGGCACATGAATTTGGCCGCAAGCTTTGTGAGAAACTGAAAGAGCTGTTACCTAAGCAACAGTTCCAGATAGCGATACAGGCTGCCATTGGAGCCAAGGTAGTAGCCAGGGAAAACATAAGTGCCATGCGTAAGGATGTTA
>JBDTUK010000140.1:0-43132 GCA_040007795.1 Ferruginibacter sp. | reverse complement strand
GGCAAACCGGAAGGGATCAACTGCATGCCAATTACTAATTGTACAGCGCCAGCTAAAAGAAAACCTCCTCCTAAAAAAATCAATAAAATTCCGAGTTGGCCTGCCCCGGTAAACCCTTTAATGCTCCTGTATTGCATAGCTTGGCTGATTAGTTGTAAATTTGCACCGCAATATACAATGAGTAAAAGGTTTAAAAAATAAAATGCCCAATATAGGCCCCATACAACTACCTGATTTCCCGCTCTTACTGGCCCCGATGGAGGATGTAAGCGACCCCCCTTTCCGTGCAGTTTGTAAGGACCATGGTGCCGACCTGATGTACACAGAATTCATCAGCAGCGAGGGATTAATTAGAGATGCTATTAAGAGCCGTCAGAAATTAGACATTTTTGATTATGAGAAGCCGGTGGGCATTCAAATTTTTGGTGGTGATGAAGAGAGCCTTTCTTTAGCGGCTAAAATTGTAGATGTTACTAATCCCGATCTGTTAGATATAAATTTTGGATGCCCTGTAAAAAAAGTTGCACTCAAAGGTGCTGGTGCCGGTGTTTTAAAAGACCTTGACCTGATGGTTCGCCTTACTACCGCCGTTGTTAAATCAACTTCATTACCTGTAACAGTTAAAACAAGATTGGGTTGGGATGATAACACGAAAAATATTGAGGAAGTAGCAGAACGTTTGCAGGATGTTGGTATAAAGGCACTGGCCATACATGGACGAACAAGAACACAAATGTACAAGGGCCATGCCGATTGGGAACTGATTGGTAAAGTAAAGAACAATCCAAGGATAACTATTCCAATTTTTGGTAATGGCGATATTGACAGTCCCGAAAAGGCATTGGAATACAAAAATAAATATGGCATTGATGGTATCATGATCGGCCGTGCAGCCATTGGTTATCCCTGGATATTTAATGAGATAAAATATTTCCTGGATACAGGCGAACATTTACCACCCCCAACTATTGAAGACCGTGTTGCGGTTTGTAAAAAACATTTGCACAAGTCTTTTGAGTGGAAGGGGCCCAAAGTGGGCATTTTTGAAATGAGAAGGCATTACACGAATTATTTAAAAGGAATGCCAGGCATTAAAGATTACCGCTTAAAATTAGTCACACTTGAAACGGTTGAAGAAATTGATGAAGTATTAGATGAGATTAGGGTTAAGTATAGTGGCTATCAATTTGAAAAAACGCCGATAGAGTTAGTTAACTATCATGAGAAATGCCCGGTATAACGCAGATTAACTGATTACCTTGATTTCGCTGATTTTCTTATCCTCAGGTAATTTGTGAAACCAATATCACCGCATTAGCTGGCAATTATCTCCATTAATTTTTTTGTATAAACATTTCCTCTTTTTTCAGCAAAATAATCTGCGCCCAGCATCAATGTTGCCTGTATAGCTAATGCAATGCCGAAGCCATACCAAAATGTTTTATCGGGGTTTGCTCTAAAAAGAAAGAGCAATACAAGGCCTGTTATAATAAAAGCAATTTCAACCCAGCGATAAATGGTAAAGTTCTTCATTACTGTTTTCATTCTCGGAAGTTCGTGCTGTTTTATGAAAGAAGCTGGTTCAACGCCAATGTTATAAGCAATATCCGTCTTCTGTTTATCACTCCTTGCATACACAGAATACCCAACCACACATTGGATAATACCAATTGCCAATAAAGGGATTGCTGCTCCTTTAAAAAATGACGGGTTAGTTTTAATAAAGAACCAGAATATCACAGCTAACAAAATAGCTGCAATACCGATAATAAGAAAGAGGAGGCTTTCCTGCTTTTCGGCAATAAAGTATTTGTAGATAAAACTAAAGTCACGTTGCTCCAGCATAAGGTCAATGATTTAGTGCATTAATAATTTCTTTATCGAATGGTTCAATAGTAGATGCAAAATAATTGGTCAACCTGCCCTGCTCATCAACAATATACTTACAAAAATTCCAGGAAGGTTGCTGGTTGCTCCAGCCATTTTTTGCAGCATCGGTAAGCCATTGAAATATTTTATTTTGATCTGGTCCCTTTTTAACACTGCTTTTTTGCATTAATGGAAAACTGACACCAAAATTCAATTTGCAAAATTCGGCAATCTCTTTATCATTCCCTTTTTCCTGCTCTTTAAAATCATTGGCAGGAAAACCTATGATTACCAGTTTACCTTTATACTGTTCACTCAGTTTTTGAAGGTCATCATATTGGCCGGTATAACCACAATCAGATGCTGTATTTACCAGCATAACTTTCTTCCCTTTTAATTGTTCAAAATCAAAGGCAGTTCCGTCAATCAGCGTATCTTTTAATGAATAAAAGGAGACTGCAGGTACGACCGCTCCATTAGAAAGCTTTTTTGCATTTATCCCCTTCCTGTTTGCCCACCAGATCCATGCCGGGTAAATAGCTTTTAAAACTTTTTGTCTACCTGTCATATTTTTTGAATTTCGATTAACAATCTCTACAAAGCCCCAAAAAGCAATTACTAATATTGTTAATACAATGAAAACCTTTTTAAACCAGCTGTATTTTTTCTTTTTTTGCAATGCTATTTTAATAAAACATTTACCTTATCACCATTTTAAACAGTTTCATCTTCCCTTTGAATGGCGGATACTTTATTGCAGGGTCAAACCATGTTGGTGTTTTCATCACTGCCTTTTTATGGCTAAATGTATCAAAAGAATTTTTTCCATGATAATTACCCATACCGCTAAAACCCCTGCCACCAAAGGGTAAATGATGATTGGTTAAATGCCAGCTTGCATTATTTACACAACCGCCGCCAAATGCCACACTGTTCAGCCAGTCTTTTTCTTTTGCACTACTTGATGTAAACACATAAAATGCCAAAGGGTTCTTGTTTTGTTCAATTATTTTTAGCGCCTCTTCTTTTGTGTTGAAGGAGATAACAGGAAGTATGGGACCGAATATTTCATCCTTCATCACAGCTGATTCCAAACTTACATTGTCAATAATAGTGGGCTCAATGAAAAGTTTTTCTTTATTATTTCTACCGCCATGTAAAATGTTTCCATCCTGCAAATAATTAATTAACCTGCTAAACTGCCTTTCATTGATGATCTTTCCATAATTGTAACTTTCTTCCGGCTTGTCGCCAAAGAATTTCATCAGTGTTTCTTTTATTGCAGAAACCAGTTGTTCTTTTTTACTTTCATGCACCAGCACATAATCAGGTGCCACACACATTTGCCCGGCATTGCTGAATTTCGTCATGGCAATTCGCCTGGCTGCTACTTTTATATTGGCATCGCTTTCTACAATACAAGGGCTCTTTCCTCCAAGTTCCAGCGTAACCGGCACTAACCTTTCAGCCGCCATTTTGTAAATTATTTTTCCCACAACAGTGCTTCCGGTATAAAAAATATGGTCGAATGTAAAGTTGTTCATCATCGCCGGGATAACAGCTGCACCATCACCTTCAGTAAATAAGATATATTCCGGGGGGAAGGTCTCTTCAATTAATTTTTTCATAACTGCTCCTGTTGCCGGCGCAAACTCCGATGCTTTCAGCACCACACAATTACCTGCAGCAATAGCGCCAACCATGGGTGTAAATAATAATTGTAAAGGATAATTCCATGGGCCAATGATCAGCACTACACCCAGCGGTTCCTTCATTACAAAACTTGAGGAAGGCATGTTCAGTAAGTTCGTTGCTACCAGGTCAGGTTGCATCCATGCTTTAATATTCTTTAGTGTAGCATTTACTTCACTTAGTAAAAAGCCTGTTTCTGTTACCCAGCATTCTTCCGGGCTTTTCTTTAAATCTGTATATAACGCCTCATGAAATTGCTTTTCATACTTTTTAATCGCATCCTTCAATTTTATTAATTGTTCTTTGCGAAAAGCATAAGGTTTGGTAATGCCATTATTATAATAGCGTCGCATTTGCATTAAGTCTGCCATTACATTTAAATTTGTGGAAAGGTACTACTTCGCTCATTATTTTGATGGCATCAATTCATTTGCTTTTCTAAGAATGAGCTATTTAGTACCAGTAGTAAAATGGATCGTATGACTGATGAACAATATATGCAGCAGGCGCTGCTGGAAGCCCAAAAAGCATTTGATGCAGCTGAAGTGCCCGTAGGTGCAATAATTGTGATGAACAATAAGATCATTACCCGTGCTCATAACCAGGTAGAACTGTTGAATGATAGCACAGCCCATGCAGAGATACTGGCTTTAACCACCGCCTTTAATTTTTTAAGCAGCAAATATTTGCCCGATGCAACGCTTTATGTAACCCTGGAGCCTTGTCTCATGTGCAGCGGGGCTTTATATTGGAGCAAGATCGGGAAAATTGTTTATGGTGCAGATGATGAGAAGAATGGATACAGGAAATGCTGTGAAGCTAAAAATCCATTTCATCCAAAAACAGAATTGTTGGGTGGTATTTTAAAAAATGAATGTGTAGTATTAATGAAAGATTTTTTTAAAGCCCGGAGATAAATTACTGAACTATAAGTTTAGCTCTTGCTAACTTCTTATTCTGTTTCACTGCCAGGAAATAAATGCCCGGTTCAATTGAAAACATCAGGATTATGGTCTCATTACCAACAAACACAAGCCTTTTGTCATCCCTCAACACGGTGCCGGTGCTATTGATGATCTGAATCTTTATTAAGCCAGGTTCAAAGCCTTTTATTTCAACTTCTACCTTATTCCTTGCAGGATTAGGAAACAGTTTGATAAATGGTTTTTCTTTTTTAATAAAAGAATCATTTAAGGGTGTACTTTTTCCTGAGCTATCCGGCTGAAGTGTTTCTGCCGGCTTTTGAGCAAAAGCAAAACAAATTCCCGAAAACGTAAAAAAAAGTAACACAAATTTTTTCATTTTAAACTCAATAAGGAAATAGATAACGTAAATTCGTGGTCCATCTTTCACAATGATTTCTTAAAAAATAAAACATACACATTATGGCATTTACATTACCGGCTTTACCGTATGCACATGAAGCATTAGAGCCACATATTGACACAAAAACAATGCAGATACACCATGGCAAGCATCACCAGGCGTATGTAGACAACCTTAACAAGGCTATTGCAGGAACTGCAAATGAAAATAAAACCATTGAAGAACTTGTTGCAGCAGCAGGCAGCATCAGCCCCGCAGTGCGTAACAATGGTGGCGGACACTGGAACCATAGTTTCTTTTGGGAAAGTTTAGCTCCTAATGCTGGTGGTGCTCCGCCAGCTGGCGGAAAACTGGCGGATGCAATTACTGCAGCATTTGGTTCATTTGATGCTTTTAAAGAGAAATTTGCTGCGGCTGGTATGACAAGATTTGGAAGCGGCTGGGCATGGCTCATTGTAAAAGACGGCAAACTTGAAGTTTCCTCTACACCAAACCAGGATAATCCTTTAATGGATGTGGCAGAAGTGAAAGGCAAACCCATTTTAGGATGTGATGTTTGGGAACATGCTTATTATTTGCATTATCAAAACCGTCGTGCCGATTATTTAGCTGCATTCTGGAATGTAGTGAACTGGAATAAGGTGGCTGAAAGGTTTTAATAACCCCCGAATTACTTTAAATTTATAGCTGTAACCTTAAATGCTTACAGCTTTTTTATTTATAAAAATAGAAAATATATTCGTTTCGTTCTTCGCAAGGTTCCCCCTTCAGGTTCTCTGCAAGTGAACGAACGTAGTTCGGAGGGGTTTATGGTACAGGATCATATCCATGTCCGCCCCAGGGGTGGCATTTACTTACCCGCTTAATAGTAAGCCACAATCCTTTTATCGCCCCATATTTTTTAAGTGCTTCAATTCCGTAATGTGAACAGGTAGGTGTATAGCGACACTTTGATCCTAACCACGGAGAGATTATCCATTGGTAAAGTTTTATCAGCATGATAAAAGGAAAACTAAGTATCTGCAGGATCGTTTTCATGTACTGTTTTTAATAATCGTATTAACGCAGAACCCGTTTTTTTAAAGATCAGGTCATATTCCGGCAATTCATTTCCTGTATAAATAAAAAAGACAGCCAAATGTTTTTGCTTATTTTTTAATTGCTCCTGCAATTCATTTTTTTGAAGACGATAGGCTTCTCTCATTAAGCGTTTGATGCGGTTTCTGTCAACGGCATTTTTAAAATGCTTACTGCTTACTGCAAAGCCCGATTGTAAAACAGATCCAGGCGTTTCTTTAAATTCCCATAATACCCTGAATGGGAAATTGGAAAATGATTTCCCCTGTTGAAACAAATGCTCAATAGTTTTACGGCTTTTAAGCTTTTCGTCCTTTTTAAATGTATATCGTTGTTTAGATTCCAAGCATCCAAAATTACTACTTCGCTCATTATACTAATGCTGCTGATTTTATAAAATCACGAAATAAAAATGAGCTATGCAGTATAAATAAAAAAGTCTCGCCTTAGGCGAGACTGAATTATTTTAACCAAAGCTCCGGTTAAGAGATCAGGCCATCTTATTTTTTATCACCATGTTCGCTGGAAACAGTCAGTTTATGACGTCCTTTTTTTCTGCGGCTTGCCAATACCTTACGGCCATTGGCAGTTTGCATACGCTGGCGAAAACCATGTACTGATTTTCTGCGGCGCTTGTGCGGTTGATAGGTTCTTTTTTTACCTGGCATTTTATTAAGTTTTTCCTTTTACAAATTAATTACCGAATTCATTTTGTTACACTCAACAAGGCACCATCCCTGCTGTTTGTGAAAGGACGGCAAAGGTAAGGGGAAAAACTTAAAATTTGATTGTGAAATTGAAGTTTTACAGCCTTAAATGTGCTGATTTTATGGGTTTCCCATAGAAAATGGCGGCATGATTGTCAAAATCTTCTGTAGAATCAGTTGTAAAAAAAGAAAGTTGGCCATTTTTACTACAGTTTCCTTCAATTTCTGTGTGCCTTTCTAAATAGGTTTGAAGGCTTTCAGCAACTATTTCACCCTGAGATAAGATTGTCATTCCTGTGGGGACTGCTTTCCTGATCTTTTCAATCAACAGCGGGTAATGAGTGCAGGCAAGTAAAATGGTATCTATCTGGCTTGATTGACTCAAGAGATCATTAATATTCTTTTGGATAAAGTAATCAGCCCCTGGGTTGTTGTATTCATTATTCTCCACCAATGGCACCCACATGGGGCAAGCCTGCTGAAAGACATTAAGTTCCGGATAAAATTTTTGGATCTCTATTGGATAAGAGTTTGATATTACAGTTCCATTTGTAGCCAGTATGCCTACGTTACCTGTTTTGGTAAACCGGCCAATTAGTTCGGTTGTTGGACGAATAACACCCAACACCCTTTTTGCTGCATCAATTTTTGGCAGATCGTTTTGCTGAATAGTACGCAGAGCTTTTGCTGAAGCTGTATTACAGGCAAGTACTACCAGTGTACAACCCTGTTCAAATAACCACTTAACGCATTCCAAAGTGTATTCATAAACGGTTTCAAAACTACGTGTACCATAAGGAGACCTGGCGTTATCGCCCAGGTATATATAATCGTATTGAGGAAGTTTGGCTGTTATTTCTTTTAACACCGTTAATCCTCCATAACCGCTGTCAAATATACCAATAGGCTGTTGCTTCATTTGTCAAAAATAACAAAGCCTCCCGAAGTATCGGGAGGCTTTTATTCATTTTAAGAAAATTAAAATTAATTGCCTGCAGGCTTAGTTGCCGGTGTAGCAGGAGGATCCTTTATACCCAATTTTGTTTTAACAAGAGGTAACAGGTCATCTCCCGGAGGCATTACCAAAAGCAGGTTGGAGGAATTATCAATAACATAGCTATACCCTTTTTCTTTGGCAACCGCTTTAATGGCATCCATTGCTTTTTCACGAACAGGGGCAATTCTTGTCTGTGCATATTGGTTTGCTTTATCCTGCGCTTCCTGGTCATAATTCTGTAACCGGGTATATAATTTTACCAGCTCTTCTCTCCTTATCTCTTTCATTGTTGGAGAAAGTGTCAGAGAATCTTTGAAGTATTGATCTCTGCTTTTATCCGCTTCAGCCGACAAAGTTTTCCCCTGTTGTTGCAACGATAACTGGTATTCGTTTAATTCAGTGTTCACTTTTGCTGCTTCGGGCATTAAACCGATCAGTTCATCAGTACTGATATATCCAATTTTACTTTGTGCTGAGGCACTAAAAATACCTAACGCCATCACAGCTACTACGATTAACTTTTTCATTGTTGTTTTAATGTTTATTGATTTAGTTGTTAATTTAGTTTGTTTTTTCTATGTTTTCGCTGCACGGCAGCGTATGATTATAATTTATTTAACACCCAGGTTCCTCAACACATCTGCACTCCTGTCCAGTTTTGGGTCGGCAAAGATAACAGTAATTCCTTCACTTTTATCCAATATAAAATCATATTGTTTTTCCACCGCCAGTTTTTGAACTGCATTATAAACCCTGTCCTGGATAGGCTTTATGAGTTCCTGCCTTTTTTTAAAAAGGTCGCCTTCAAAACCAAAACGTTTTTTTTGAAGGTCACGTAATTCTTTTTCTTTGTTGTATAATTCATCTTCTCTTTTCTTCTTCAACACATCACTAAGCATAACCTGCTCGGCATCATAGTCTTTATACATTTTATCCATAAGGGCCTGCTTTTGATCTATTTCCTGCTGCCATTGCTCACTAAACTGATCCAGTGTTTTTTGTGCTGCTGCATAATCGGGAAGTTTATCTAAAATATATTTAGAATCAATAACCGCATAACGCTGAGCAGTTCCTGCAAAGGCAATAAAAAACAAGCAACAGGTAATAAATAAGATCTTTTTCATTGTAGTGTATTTACTAATTAACAGATTAACTAATTAACTTTCTTACTCCGGTTCCTGGCCTAACATAAATGTAAACTTAGCTGCACCCTTAAATCCGCTTGATTGGTTATACCTGTCAAAACCAAAACCATAATCAAAACCTAATAAACCAAACATAGGCAGGAAGAAACGTAAACCTACACCTGCTGAACGGCGGAGTTTGAAAGGATTATAACTTTTAAAATCATACCAACCGTTGGCTGCTTCAAAAAATGCCAGTCCATAAATAGTACTGCTTGCACTTGTACTGAAAGGATAACGCAGTTCCATGGTATATTTATTAAAAATAGTAAAGAACTGGGATGGTGTTATGCCATCAGGATTTATTTTGGGATCCGATTTATCATATACAGGATAACCACGATGAGCAATAATATCATATCCCAACAACGCAAAGTTATTACTTAAACCGGCATCCCCTAACTGAAAACGTTCAAATGGTGATATGGATATATTTTTGTTATACCGTCCAATAAAGCCATACTTGGCAGCAACTTTTAAAATAAACTGTTTATTTTTTTCTTCTCCTCTTGCCGATCCTATCGGAACATACCACTCGGCATTCATACGCCATTTATGAAATTCAGGAAGTTTATACGTATTATCAGAAGCAGATGTAATACCCAATGTTGAATAAGGTAATGTAAACTGGCCACTCAGTAAAAAGTTAGATCCTCCTGTTGGGAATATTGGATTAGGACCTGCTGAATTCCTTACCAATGCTATCTTTAAACTAATATTTGTTGATGTTCCATTGCTGATTCCCTGGAATATATTGGAATAATTGCGGAGTTTATACCGCTGAACACTCAGGGAATAAATAAGATTAAAATAATCATCAGGCCATTTTAACTGCTTACCCAGCGAAATATTAAAGTTTGATGTTTTAATATAAGATGTATCGCCGCAGGATTTGCAATAACCTCCGAAATTATCATATGCATTTGCATACTTTGTATTGGAATAACCGATAGTAAATGAGTTACGTTTTTTTCCACCAAGCCAGGGTTCAGTAAAAGAAAAATTATACGACCTGAAAGCCTTTCCGTTGGACTGAATTCTTGCACTTAACTTTTGTCCGTCGCCGGAAGGTAATGGATCCCAAGTGGACCGTTTAGTAATATTTTTTATAGAAAAATTATTAAATGAAACACCCAATGTTCCTGTTAAACCTATGCCACCACCAAAACCGGCAGAAAGCTCAAGCTGATCAGCCGATTTTTCTTCAATACCCCAGTTAATATCAACAGTCCCGTTTTCGGAATTTGGCACAACTCCCGGGTTAATTTTTTCCGGATCAATAAAACCAAGTTGGCCAAGTTCACGCTGTGTACGTATAATATCCGAACGGCTGAATTTTTCACCGGGTATGGTTCTTAGTTCCCTGCGTATCACATAATCTTTTGTCTTTTTATTTCCAGAAATGGTAATGTTACCATAGGTAGCCTGCGGGCCTTCTCTCATCCGTATCTCAAAATCAATGGTGTCATTATATACTCTTGTCTCCACCGGGTCAACCTGGAAAAAAAGGTAACCATCATCCATATAAAGACTTCCAATATCTGCACCTTCGGCAGATAGTTGTTTGCCAAGGCGTTTATTTAATATCTCTAAATTGTATATATCGCCTTTCTTAATCCCCAGTAAAACATTCAGTAACGAATCGCTGTATTTGGTGTTACCCCGCCATACTATATCTCCAAAATAATATTGTCTTCCTTCATTTACTTTAATAAAAAGGTTCAGGTTATCCCGAATATCATAAATAGCAGTATCGGCTAGAATAACAGCATCTCTGTAGCCTCTTGAATTATAATAATCCAAAACTTTCTCTTTATCCTCGATATATTTTTTCTCATTGAACTTAGCACCGCTGAAACCCCTGATACGAAAATAAGGATCAACATAGTCCCTGGTTTTTGTAATAGACAAAAAACCAACGTCACTGATATATTCTTTGAATGAAGGTTTTGAAACAGTATCGCCAAAAGGGTTCTTTATCTCAAGCGGGAAAAGAGTAATCCGGTTCATTTCCTTTGTGCCTTTCATCTGCTTTTTTAGCTTTGAGGCAGCAAGGCTGTTGTTACCACTGAAGTTTATTGAATTTACCCTTACTTTATTTCCTTTTTTTATTACGAAGGTTAATGCAACAGCATTCTCCATGACCGTTACTTTTTCCTCCTTTAGTTGTATATCTACATTGCGGAATCCTTTACCATAATAAAATTTACGGATGGCTTCAACAGCAGCTAATTTCATATTCTCAGTCACTACCCTATCCTTTACCAATGCAACTTTTGGTTCAAGGTCATCTTTTTCCCCTTTTTTTATTCCTTCAAATTTAAAACTGGCTAAACGTGGCCTTTCTGTAATATCAAATTGTATGTAAAGATTTTTACCTTCCAGTTTTGTAAACGATATTTCAATATTCGAAATAAGGCTTTGCTTCCATAATTTGGCTATTGCTTTGCCAAAAACATCTGTTCCGGGTATTAGTACTTTGTCGCCTACAGCAAGTCCTGATATTGAAATAATCAGGTTGGCATCAAAAGCTCTTGTGCCGTTTACAGTAATATCGGCTATGGTGTATTCTTTAGGTGTTTTTGAATTAAATATTTCCTGTAATGCCGGGTTAACAGATACGGGTGTGGTGTCGCTTTGGGCCGAAACAAACTGGCTGCTAAATAGTAAGATCGCAATAAATAAAATTCCTTTGTAAATCCTCTGCATCAATTTGTTTTTTACGTGCGGCAAATTAAGCCCATTAATTAAAACTATTTGTTAACCTCATCCTAAATCATTCATTAAAATCTGTAATGAATAGAGGTTTTTCTCTTTAAAAAGTGTTGTTAACCGGTTGTTTCCTCGTTTTTTATCTGTTCGCCGGTTTTTCCAAATCTTCGTTCCCTGCTTTGATAATCCAGTATTGCCGTATATAAATTTTCCTTCCTGAAATCGGGCCAAAGTGTACTGGTAAAATACAACTCTGAATAAGCGAGTTGATACAGTAAAAAGTTACTTATCCGGTATTCCCCACTGGTTCTTATCATTAATTCCGGATCAGGGAAAGCTTTAGTAGTCAGATATCGTTTTAATACTTCCTGTGTAATATCATCGGCCGCAAATTTTCCTTCTTTTACATCATTTGCAATTTGTTTAACTGCATTAACTATTTCCCAACGGCTGCTATAACTAAGCGCCATGATGAGGTTAAGGCCAGTATTTACACTGGTTTCTTTTAATGCTTCCTTCAGTTCAAACCTTGCAGCATCGGGTAGCATATTCACATCACCAATTACGTGAAGCTTAATATTATTTTTATTGAGTGTAGGAACTTCATTATGTATGGTATCAACCAGCAATTCCATCAAGCCTGAAACTTCATATTCGGGCCTGTCCCAATTCTCGGTACTAAAGGCATACAACGTAAGATATTTAATACCCAATTCAGCTGCTCCCTCCACAATATTTCTAACACTCTCCACCCCATGTAAATGGCCATACAACCGGTCCTCACCTTTTTCTTTTGCCCATCTGCCATTGCCATCCATAATAATGGCAATGTGACTTGGCAAACGCATCATATCTATTTTATCCTTCAGGCTCATAAAACACTAAAAATGAGTAGTCACGCTATGAGCGTGACTTTGGTGGGCAAAAGTAATAAATTTTAGTTGTAATATGCTTTTTAGTATAAATCTTACAGCTTGAGCAGCTTTCCGCTAAATTCTTTTCCATTCACTATTAATTTATACCAATACATACCCGCCGGGGCATTACTGATACTAAATTGTTTTGTCTCTTTAAAACCGGCAATTTTTACCCCCTGGGTATTAGAAATAATAATTTCATTTGCCGTAAGAACTGCCCCATCCTGAAGACAATTAAAAATGCCATTTGAAGGATTTGGATACAAAACAGGGGATGCGTTATTAGCTGGTAATGTGGCAGCTTCGCTTTTACAGGATTCTTTGGCCTTTAAAAATTTTGCATCGTCGCCAATGCGTTTGGTAACGCTGCAGTTACTGCCGTTGGTTAAGGTAACTACAGCATCGGATGAAATGTAGCCAGGTAATTCAACAACGGATTGATTGGCGAATGAATAGGCCTTCCCTAAATCATTCACTTCCCATTGTAAGCCAGCAGATTTTGAAGCGGCAGTTAATTGCGTAATACAATTTCCGTTCTTATTGATAACGGAAATTGTAAAATTGGCATTACTGCAAGGTGCCGGCAAGGGTTGAGCATACCATAAAACATTACTGATGTTGGAAAATATTAACCCGTAATTTCCCATTTTTGTTACCTGGCAAAATTTGCCTTTACTCTCTTCCGGTAAATCAATATAAAACAAAGCAGAATCATTGGGGGTTACGAATCGTGCTGTTAATGTTTTACCATTGTTATCTTTTATAGCAAATGCATTATTTATTGTTTCTGCAGATGCAAAACCTGCACCTGAAGGATTACTGTTACTTATACTGAAGTACAGCTTATTAATATCACGGGGTATATAAAAGTAGCCCGGCATACTGGTTGAATTGTTTTGATATATTTCTGTTGCCTTACCAAAAAAGGCGCCACTTTTATAAAAAAAGTTTTTATTGGTTGTAATAGCCAGGGTTACAGCCGATTTATATTTTGTAACAACAGAAAGCTTATAGGTTCCCGCTGAAGGTATGTTGATTGTAAGGGTTCCTGCGCCAGCATTACGGTCGATGGTAAAATCTTTAATTATTTCCAACGCCTTATCTGCAGACTCAACCGTAAAATTAATATACCCCTTATCCGGCATATCAAAACGGGGAGTATAATCAATTGTAAAATTGCCTGCAGCCGGGGCATTAATAAAATATTCAATGTGGTTATAATAATCCAACCCATTGGTATAATTTAACAGTACGTTTATTTTTTTAAGCGGGTCAAGGCCTGCGACAGTGAATTTGTCTTTAATAAAAGATGCAGATTCAAATTTATATTCTTTAATAAGTATGCCGTAAGCAGCTTTGTCATTTGTAAAATTATTCTCAATTTCAGCAGCAGTTATCAAAGGAAGGTTGCCATTCTGATAAGCCAATCCATTTACATAATTATATTGCTGATAAAAAGTACTTGTGTTTGAATATTTATTTGCAATCGTCGCAACCAGGTAGTAACTATTTACCAGCTGCAGTTTATTTATTTTGGCCAGGTAAATACAAAGCGATGCTGCCTTATCAGTTTTTGCTGCATCACTACGTTGATCTGATGCCCAATCATAATACATGATCATATAATGCAGGTATGCTTTTAATTCCCTTAGTCTTTCTTTTACAACCGCTGCTGCACCCTGTGTCTGTTGTTCTGCATCCGTAAGCATATTCAGGTATAAAGGGACTTTATATCTGTTAGAAACACCTCCTGCCATGCTCTTACTATCCGTCCAGGATTGTAATAAATCATTAATGGTTTTACCTGCACCGGCAAACATATTATCGCAAAATTCCTTGAGTGTATTATCTACAGAGAAATTATCTTTTAAACTACGGTTAGCGGCCAATAAAAATGGAAGACTGCCAAATTTTGCCGGGGAGGCTTCCCACATCAGGCCCTGGCTTTTTTTATCCTGTGCTATTTGCACAGTCGCTTTAAAATCGTCTAAATAAAAAGCAGGTGTTTCTCCACTCCAGCCCGAAAGATTTAGATAATTGTATTCTGAAATATTCTTTGTTTTGTTATACCAGCGGTTTCTTAAACCGTTTGTGCTGCTTATGTTTTGATATACCGCAGGTACAAGCTGAACATCTAGACTTTCATCCAGGGGTATATTTTCTGAAGGTATGTCGGCATGTGCAGAATAGGCATATAACTGAAACCTTACACCGGGATTATTCACTTTAATTTTTTTAGCTGTGTAATTGGCTAATGTAAATTGCTGGTCACTTTCTTTTGAATAACCATTATTGCTGCATCCCAGGTTGTCTTTTGTGTTCCCCCATTTTGCACCATCCGGAACTTCGATGCCTATATTTTTATATGCGTAGTTAAAATTACGGAACTGGTTCACGTATAAATTTACATTACTGTAAATTATGTTTTTATAATGCAGGTAGTTTTGTTCAATTGTAGTGGCCCACAAATTCATGGCTTGCATATTATTTACATCAGCCACAGATTGCCTGTTAGCCACACGTGAATTATTATAACTGGCAACATAACAGGGATTGTTTTCCAAAGCAGAAAGATAGCTTCCGCTCATTATATCATCACGATGTCCGGCAAAACGATAGGCACCTGTCATTCCATTACGACGTTGGTATAAGGCCCAATTATGTCCATTTTCACCAAAATAGGTATCCCATCCATAACGGGAATCTTTATCCATTGCCCAGACATTGTGACCGCCGGTTATAAACCAGCTATTATATTTAAAAGCAGATGTATAAACAGTATCTGTCTTTTTGAATGCTGAAGAAAGCGATGGGATCATTTCCCAAATAGAACCTGGTTGATAAAACCTGAAGCCCAGGTTTTGAAGATATTGATAGATGCCAAAACTTAGACCATTATCCTGTGACGCTGAAAATTTTATAAAACTGGTACCATTACTTTCCACCTTACAGGCCTGGTTATCTGTAATGGTGGAATCATAGGTCAATATTACACCTGTTAATGGTATATTAGAATAAGACTGAGTAGTAAACTGGCTGCCTGGTATTGCTTTTTGCAAAAGCATAGCTGCGTCTTCTGCTGTAGACTTCAACAATTGCGAAGAGAGAAGCGGATAACTTACCGTTTGTGCTTTGGTGCATAGCGTACCAATAACACACAGGGTTATAACAAAGCCGGTGCGAATGAACGCCATAGTTTAATGTTGAAATGAGAAAAACTATGGTCTCATCACAGAATGATAGGGATTTCGCTTGCGTTACTCTTTGGATAGGAAAATGAACAGGTAATTTATACCTATAGTAATAGTTTCATCACAGAATGATAAGGATAGTGTTTTTGTTATTCTTTGGAGGGGGAAAACCAGCAGATGAATTACCTGCTATTTGGTTAGAGGATAAAAGTATATTAAAATATTTAAACCGGGAAGTGTTTCATCCTATTTATTTTTTAATAATATGGTAGCCAGACTTTTATCTAAAAATACCATTATGTATATACTTAACTGATGGCTGATAATGCTGTATTAATTACCGGCTGATGGACATTTATAACTACTGATATTATAGGTAAGGCCGATCTCAGCAATGATATACTGATCTTTCTGCTTACTCCAGCCCCGTTGTCTGCCCTCTACCCCTATAACATTATCAGGGTCTATTTCATAAGAACGGTCTTGCAATAAAGCTGCAGATGACAAAGGAGTAAACCTGCCTGCACCAACATAAGTTGTGCTAACATCATCCAGGTAATCTGTGGTTGTAAAGCGATGGGCAATTTCTATAGAGAAATTCATTCTGTCGCTAATATTATATTTAATACCTACTCCCAGGGGTATACATATTGCCAGTGTATTGTATGGTTTCCTTCCATTATAACCAATCAACTGGCCTTCTGTGCCTAGTGTGCGTAAGAATTCTTTTTTACCGTTTAAATAAGCATAAGGGTCAAAAGTAAACACCCCAACGCCCAAAGTAATATAAGGCGTAAAAGAATGATACGGGTCGCCCGGAACAAATTTGAAAAAATTAAAGTCGCCCTGCAAAGCAACCTCCCAAACATTAGTATTAAAACTCAGGTTCCTGGTCTTTTGAAAATCATTTTTACTGTAAGTGTCGCTATACCCTAATTGAAGATAATGTGCACTTATGCGCAATCCTACATAATTACCAAAGGCTTTACGGAAGAATGCACCCAATGCAGGTTTAGGGCGATTGATTGCCGCCCTTGTATTAAGGTCGCCAAAGTAATGCGCTACCCCTGCAGTAATACCAAATTCCCCTTTCTGTACATATTCATATGTCTGGGCATTTGCATTAAATGACATTAAAATAACTACTAAAAAAGCGGGAAACTTGATTTTCATAATATGCAAAATAAAGAATTGTTTTGTAAAAACGGATAGTTTTATGTTTTCTGATTAAGGCTTTGTTAATCTTCCTTAAGGGTTTCTCTTCTCCACCCGTATACCAACACTCATAATATTTGTCAAAGGATTGTCCCGCATAATTTGAGAAATGTTGAAATTATAGTTCCCAGGTTGTTTAAATCTCCTGGGTTGGCCATTCAATAATTTTCTAACCTCCCAAATATCATTCATACCGGTTCCTTCCCAACCATTAGCATCATCCCCAAGCCGAAGGTCGACTTTCTGCTTTATAAGACTGTCGCCAGGTGGTTGCAAACCAATATTCAACCAGATATTATTGTATTTATATGCATCGGTGTGGCGCAATACCAGGTAAATACTATAAGCAGAAACTGTATCCTTAATTACAAAATTACCCGAAGCCGTAAAACTATTACTCCATTCATAATTAGGAATAACTGCATTTTTTTCATAAACATCTATCTGTTTACAGGAGGCAATGAACAGGCAACAGACAATCGGCAATACTAAAAAATGAAATTTGTTATATATGCTTACTTTTTTCATCCAGGTTAACGAAGTTCAAAATTATAATACATTTAATACCTGTTCTTTTGCTTTCTCCAGCTCGTCTTTCATTTTTACCACACATTTCTGAATATCTGCATCATATGCCTTGCTGCCGGTTGTATTAATTTCACGTCCTATCTCCTGTAAGATAAAAGATAACTTTTTCCCTTTTCCTTCTTCGGGCTCCTGCAAAATAGATTTAAAATATTCACAATGCTGGCGAAGCCTGATCTGTTCTTCATGAATATCTATCTTTTCCATATAATAAATTAATTCCTGTTCCATCCGGTTATTATCAATATTCTCCTTGCCCACATTTTTTTCCAGCAACTGATTTATTTCATCCCTGATGCGTTTTTTACGATTAGGTTCCAGTTTTAAAATGGCTTCTTCCTGTTCATTAATATTAGTGATCCGTTTGATAAGGTCTTTTTCCAATGAAGCCCCTTCTTCAGATCTGTGCAGGTTCAAATCACTTAAAGCAGCCAGTAAAACTTTGCTGAATTCTACAAAGTCAGATTCACTTAAAATATCATTAGTTGGTGTTACTACTTCCGGTAATCGTAGTAAGGCACTTAATACCGAGTTGGTATCAATATTTAACTCACCCGCAAGTTTTTCTATCTGGTTATAATAAGCCTTTATTAAATCGGTATTGATATTAACCGGCTTGGAAGTTCCATTTTGTTTAATGTTAACCGTACAATCAATAGTACCTCTTATCAATTGCTCCTGCAGTGTGTTCCTGATCTCAAATTCATAGGGCCTTAGCAAGGGAGGCAATTTAAGTTGCAGTTCAAATTGTTTTCCGTTAAGCGCTTTTATTTCTACCAAAAACGTTTTTTCATTTACTGTTTGTTCTGCTCTTCCAAAACCTGTCATTGATTTAAGCATGTGTGTAATTATTTAGGCTGCAAGTTACAGGATAAAATTATGAGTTGATGGCCCGATATTCTTCAAAAGGTCTGAACCCCATAATACGTTCCGGTTTATCCAAAGGCAAAAATCCAAATTGCACATACAAACCATGTGCATCTTTTGTTGCCAGCATCCATCTGCGTAATCCCTGCAGATCCGGATGTGTCATTATCATTTCCATTAACCATTTACTTAAGCCATTGCCCCGGTATTCATCTAAAATAAAAACATCGGCTATATAACCAAACGTTGCATGATCTGTAACTACTCTTGCAAAACCGATCTGATTTTTATTTTTGTACAAACCAAAACAACAGGAACCATTAATACTTTTCTTTACAATTTTTATCGGAATATTTTTTGCCCAATAACTTTCTTTGCTCAGATAATTATGAATAACAGCAATATTCAATTTTGTTTTATCTGTACTGATGAGAAAATCATTTTTTATTGCTTCGTGAATTTTCATTTTTCAGGAATTATTAAATTCGAAAGTAAGACATAATAAAAATAATAAAGCCCGACTTTTGATAGTCGAGCTTTGATATATAGACGGGTTAGTAAGTACCGGGAACCAAATTCCCTACACAATATTAAAAATAATTTCTCCTAACCAAAAAATATTTTTCAAAAATTTTATTAACATTTTATTTTATGTTGTGGATAAGGCGATCATTATTTTACAGTTTGAAACAACATTATGAAGAAATTAATGCTGAATAAAAATTTTAAGTTTCTTCAGGCATAAAATAATTATCGGTTGAAAGTATTGAATTTACTGGTATTACAGAAGACAGTTCATTTTATTTTTTTCATTTTTAACAACCATTATTACAATTATTTTTCACTACGGCTTGTCTTTCACACTTACTTTTTTGACGATTTTTTGCATAAAAAATAAATGAAACTATTTTAGGGATTATTGCAAAATATAGCCTGTTTTTTAGTTTTTCGCTAAAATCCGGGTAAATGCAAAGCATTGTACCTTTGGTCAAATTTTAGATTATGCAATTCCCCTCTCCTGTTTCCCTGCAATGGATCGCTGAATTTATCAATGCAAAATTAGTTGGTAACGGCAATGAACCGGCAACCGGCATTAATGAAATTCATAAAGTTGAAAAAGGTGACCTTGTCTTTGTTGATCATCCGAAGTATTATGACAAATGTTTAAACAGCTCCGCAAGTTTTATCATCATAAATAAAGAAACAACTGTTCCGGAAGGAAAGGCTTTATTGATCGTTGAAAATCCTTTTGAAGCGTATTGTAAAATTGTAAATCATTTTCGTCCGTTTGAACCATCCACAAAAATGATAAGTGATTCTGCTGTTATTGGTGAAGGAACTTTTATTTATCCCGGTGCATTTATCGGCAATCATGTACGCATTGGGAAAAACTGTATCATTCATCCAAACACAAGCATTATGGATCACTGCATATTGGGTGATCATGTTATTATACAGGCAGCCACTGTTATCGGCAGTGATGCTTTTTATTACAACACAAAAAAAGACCGGGAACTATGGTACAAAAAAATGCCAAGTTGTGGCCGTGTAATTATAGAAGATGATGTGGAAATTGGAGCAGGTTGCACCATTGACCGGGGCGTAAGTAATGATAGTATAATTGGCAGAGGAACCAAGATAGATAATATGGTTCATATAGGGCATGATACTGTGACCGGAAAAAATTGTCTTATGGCAGGACAGGTGGGTATTGCCGGAGTGGTAACCCTTGAAGATGGTGTAACCCTTTGGGGGCAGGTTGGCGTAAGTAAAACATTAACCATTGGAGCCAATGCTGTGATCTATGCACAAAGCGGTGTTTACAAAGATACTGCAGGCGGTAAAATATATTTTGGCAGCCCTATTGAAGATGCCAAAGAGAAAATAAAAGAATTGGTATGGATCAAAAGGATACCGCAGTTATGGGAAAAAGTAATGGGCAAATAGGCTTACATCACTTTAAACTGAAATTATAGGGTAGCATATCTGCCACTTTTTCCCAGGCCAGGTATTGGTTTACAGTAAAATCTGTTTGCTCAAAATAATAACCGTTCTGTTCAATTACGATATACTCTTTAGGAATAAATGAGAAAACAGACAACTGAAATTTTTTGGGTTGTTCAGGATTAGCTGCCAGGTAATTTTGTTCAGGTTCTTCGTTTTTATAGATCACTACAACTTCTGATTGATTGGGCGATACTACAACTGATTGTGTGCTGTCTTCTTTATAATAATTCAGGCCACCATAAAAATCCTTTACCGGAATGGCCATCTCTTTTTCATTGACTGTTATCAGAAACTGTATTTCAAATCCTTCCTCTTTTAATTTTTTATTATACAGGCTTCGCATAAAATGCAGGATGGAACCATTATAAGCAAGCAAACGGGCCGCATTCCATTTTGCCTTCTGTTCTGTATTGTCGGTCTGCATCTCTTCGAACAAAGGAGATCCTGTGTACTGGCTTACCTGTGTATTATACTCATGAGTAAAAGAATCCAGTTCATATTTTATGGTATAACCCAATGCTTCGTTCACAATTTCAAGCGGAGCTGTAGCCAGTATTTTCAGGCGGTTAGTTCTTTTGTAAAAATAAAACTTCAATACTTCTTTATTTTTAATAGTACAATATTTACTGTTGGCTGTTTTACCAATAAAATTATCCAGGAAGAATTCGCCATACTTGGCCAGGCCATCGGTTACTTCAGCCGTAGATCTTACCACAACATCTTCGAGCGCCTTTTCCTTTTGCTTCAGTTCAATCACAATATTATTATTACCGGCGTCAGCAGTTGTAATTCTTTTTGTTTCTGTCTGGTATCCCGTGAAAGTCACCACGAGGTCATAACCGCCATTGGGTAGTTCTAAACGAAAGTTGCCATCCGGGGTTGTAGCTGTACCAATGGTTGTATTTTCCGCAAACACCGAAGCGGCCTGCATCGGAAGTTTGGTAGTTGCATCAATAACCTTTCCGCTGATGGAATAATTTGACTGGGAGAAAACAACCAGAGAAGTAAAAATCAGAAATAAAGAAGTGATAATTTTTTTCATTTACTATTTTTTTCAGTGACTACATTACACGAATCATGCGAATGTAAATTACCTGCTGTTAATTTTTTGTTGTAATAAGGTACAGGAATCTGTAATAGTATCTTCAATTTTCCTATACTTAAACTCCGGCAGATATTTTTTTAGCTTACTGTTATCAAAATTTACTTTTGCCATGGCTGTTTTAGCTGTTTCTTTTGTGATCAGCGGTTCCTTGCCGGTAAAAAGATTTTTTATTACTTCCCATCGCCAAACAATTTTTGCCATAAAGGCTGTCGCTTCCTTACGGGGTTGTTTTTTTGCAAATGCATTTGCCATTAAATTAAATATATCCCGGTAGGCCCTGTTTTCTGCACTTAGAATAAAACGCTGTGCGGTAATATTGCTGCTCATTAATTGTATCATCGCATTTGCAACGTCACGTACATCCACAAAACCGGATATACCATTTGTGTACCAGGGAAATTCATCGTAGGCATTTTTAAAAAGTTTTGACGATCCATTTTTCCAATCGCCTGCCCCTAACATAATGACCGGGTTAACGATCACTGCATCCAACCCTTCTCCAATACCACGCCAAACCTGCATTTCGGCAAAGTATTTACTCTGCCCATAGTTACTGTTGCTGGTTTCTTCAGTCCAGTTCATGCTTTCATTAACCGGCTCCTTCTCTCTTATTCTTCCCAAAGCTGAAACAGAACTGACATAAACCATTTTTTTTACTCCTGCATCCAATGCTGCATTTACCACATTAGCTGTTCCTTCAATATTTATTTTAAACATTTCATGTTTAAGCTTTGGGTTGAAAGTTACAATGGCTGCACAATGATAAACCTGCTCTATTCCTTTCATCGCTGCTTCCAAACCAATTACATCTAATATATCGCATTGCAATTGCTGAAGATTACCAGACTTAAATTCATAAAGCGGGGTTTTATTATAGATGGCCCTTACCTGCCTGCCTTGCGCAAGCAGTTGAGCAATCAATTCCGTACCTAATAATCCTGACCCACCTGTTACCAATATCATCTGTATAAATTTTTACAAAGATAGAATAATGAATTGCTGAATGATTAACCGAATAAAGCAGCGATAGCTTTCACTCCCATATAGGTCATTGCAATTACCACCATCCAACCGACAGCAGAAAGCCAGTAAGGATGCTTATAATTACCGGTAATATTTTTTTTATGTGCTGCATATAAAATAAGACTTAAAGCAAATGGGAGTATTAATCCGTTAACAGCTCCGGCCATCACCAATACCTTTACCGGTTGTCCAATCAATATAAAAATAATGGTAGAAAAAACAATAAATGAAATAATGATCGTCCTGAAATTTTTTGTTACAGAAGGATGCAGCAGTTTTGCAAATGTTACCGAAGTGAATGCAGAACCCACTACAGAAGTAATGGCAGCGCTCCATAGAACCAATCCGAATATTTTATATCCCAGTTGCCCGGCAGCACTTTCAAATACAGTGGCAGCAGGGTTTTTCGGATCTAAAGAAATACCCTGCCATACAATACCCAATGCAGCAATAAATAAAATGATCCGCATAACAGAGGCAATGAGTATTGCTGAAACAGCGCCTTTTGATACCTGCTTTATATTTTCTTCGCCGGTAACCCCTGCATCAAGCAAACGATGAGCACCTGCAAAGCTGATATAACCGCCAACCGTTCCGCCAACAATAGTGAGTATCATGGTCTCATTTATTTTATCAGGTACAAATGTTTTGATAATGGCTTCGCCAAGCGGCGGATGCGATTGAAATGCTACATACAATGTCAATGCGATCATGATGAACCCTAACAACTTTGCAAAGTTATCCATTGCCTTACCGGCTTCTTTAAAAATAAAAATTGCAATAGCAATAACACAACTGATAACTCCCCCTGTTTGTACACTGCAACCTGTAAGAACGTTTAATCCAAGTCCTGCACCCGCAATATTGCCGATATTGAATGCAATACCGCCAAGAATAATTAAAACAGATAACACATAACCCGTTCCCGGTAAAACTTTATTAGCCAGATCCTGTGCATACAATTTACTTACACTCACCATGCGCCAGATATTAAGCTGTGCGCCAATATCCATCAATATAGAAATGAGTATTACAAAACCAAAACTTGCTTTCAGCTCAGCAGTAAACTTGGTGGTTTGTGTAATAAAGCCCGGGCCAATAGCCGAAGTAGCCATCAGAAAAGCTGCACCCAGCAAAGGCCCTGAAAGAAAGGACTTATTTTTCATGTAATTGTTGATAAATGGCTTTAGCAAATTTAACCGCATTTTTACCATCCCCATGAATGCAAATAGTATCTGCTTTTACAATTATTTCTTCGCCGGTTCCCGTTACCACCTTATTTTCTTTTACAAATTTTATTGCCTGCTTTACAGCATCATCAGTATTACTTAATAATGCATTTGGTAAAGAACGTGGGGTTAGTGTCCCATCGGGTTGATAGGTCCTGTCGGCAAAAACTTCATTGGCTGTTTGCAAACCAAGGCGGGCTGCCTCCATTATCATCACAGAGCCCGACAATCCATAATAAATCAGTGATGCATCAAAATCCTTCACTGCCTGTGCTATTGCTTTTGCCAATACAGCATCTTTTGCTGCCATATTATACAAAGCGCCATGAGGCTTTATATGATGCAGCTTTCCGCCCCAACGCAATGCAATTTTATTGATCAATTCAAGTTGCTCCGTTACCAATTGATATATTGCTGAAGCAGGTAACTGCATTTCTGTTCTCCCAAAATTTACTCTGTCTAAAAAAGAAGGATGGGCACCAATGTTTACATTATGTTTCAAACAAAGTTCAATTACCCGCTGCATGGTAGTTTCATCACCTGCATGATAGCCGCAGGCAATATTGGCAGAGTTGATAAAAGGCATCAGCAATTCTTCGTTACCCATACCCTCACCCATATCGCAGTTAATATCTATCAAGGCTGAAAATATTTTTCAAAATTAAGATGGCAGCCGGCTTTTATTTCCGTTAAAGTCCGCATCATTGAAATTAAAGCATCTTCAGCTTCTTTCAGGGTTATGATCTTAAAACTGATCTTCTGCCCGGGTATTACCTGTGCAAGTTTTGGCAAGTCGGCTTTTATCACAGATGCAATGCGTGGGTAACCACCCGTAGTTTGATGATCTGCCATCAATACAATTAAATTTCCAGTTGGTAATAACTGTATAATTCCTGCATCAACTGCAGAAGAAATAATTTCTGTTGGTTGCTGCAATGAAAGTAATGTGCCGCTCAACCGATAGCCCATTCTGTCGCTTTGATTGGTAATACTAAAATTACTTTTTTCAAAATTTTGTTGGGATGCTTTATTCAGCAGATCCCATTCAACTCCTCTTATACAACGAATAGTATTTGATGGCAGGTAAATTTTATCTGTTTCATTTTGTGAAATATGCCAGTTCAATATTTTATTTTCAGCCAGGGAAAAATTATTTTCTTTAAAACAGATCACGTCATTTTTTTGCAGGGCCCTGCCTAAATGCCCACCGGTACCAACTTTTAAGTGAGTACTGAAACTCCCCAGCCATTTCTCCGACTTCCATCCACCGTGTACTGCCAGGTATGTCTTTGTCCCGTAAACAGGTTGTTTAAATTTCAGTACCGAGTCTTTCATTACAAAAAAAGGTCGCCACAATGGTAATGTTATATTATCTATTGTTGCAGAAAGATCAGCGCCGGTTAAACTGATCAGTGCATTGTGTTGAAATAATATTTCAGGTGCAGGAAAATTTATTTCAAGTACAGCAGCTTCATCATTACCAACCAAAAAATTGGAAACGGTCATAGCAAAAATATCCATAGCGCCGCCCGAACCAATGCCGATACTGCGGAAACCATACCGTCCGGCATCCTGCAATGTGGCCATTACTCCCTGTTTTATGATCTTAATACTCATTCCCTTTTTCAAATTCTTCTTTACTGATAGAAATAAATTTTACGTTATCGCCTGCTTTAAACAAACAAGGATTTATTTTTTCATTGTCAAATATTTTCACGGGTGTTTGCCCAATCAGTTGCCAGCCACCCGGTGATGAAAAAGGATAAATGCCTGTTTGAAAGCCTGCAATACCAACACTTCCGGCAGGCACTTGTGCACGGGGTGATGGCTTGCGTGGCGTAGCAATACGTTCATCGAGTTTGCCCATGTAAGCAAAGCCGGGTAGAAATCCTATCATAAAGACCCGGTATATTTTTTCAGAATGGATCCTGATCAGTTCTGCAACAGTGATCCCATGTTGCTTTACCACTTCATCCAGGTCATCACCATTATAATAAACGGGTACGGTAATTATAGTTTTATCATTTTGTATAACACTATCATCAAGACGGGCTATTAACTGTTCAGTATGTTCTTTTACAAAATCAAAGGCAGAATTTATTGCCGGGTTATATTTTTTTATGGCAACAGCATCATAAAATACCGCCAGTGATGAATAGGCCGGTACTGTTTCTTCAAACCCTGCAAAAAAATTGTTAGCAAATGATTGCTGCAATGCAATTATTTTTTCATTAATGGTTGTATCAATGATATTATCAAAGGAAACCAGTAAAGCAGTTTCGTTAAGCGGCGATATAGTATAGGGAAGTGAAAGAATAATTCTTATTTTTAAAGATCAAAAATAAACAAGATGGCGGGTAAAAAATTTTTCTTTCTGCTTTTTGGTCTTGTCATTGCTTTCGTTTGCAAAGCACAGGAGTTCCATTATGTAAAAACCAATGGGCAGATAGTACTTACGCCAACCGGTGCTTCGCATTTTGCAAAGCTGCCGTTGCGTTGTGCTGAAAAAGAATTTCCTTACAAAACCGGCATTACTTTTACCGATTCTTCATTAACTATTGCACCCAAAAATTATCACCCTGCTTTTTTTGGCTGCTTCGACTGGCACAGCAGTGTACACGGCCACTGGATGCTGGTGAGGTTGCTGAAATTATTTCCAAACATTCCGGAAGCAGGGCAGATACGCCAGCTCTTCAATAAACATTTTACTGCTGAAAATATCAACCAGGAAATACTCATCTTCAGATCAAAAGAAAATAAAAGTTTTGAACGCACTTATGGATGGGCATGGCTGCTGCAACTGCAGGATGAATTGCTGAGCTGGAATGATGCAGATGCAAAAAAATGGGCAACCGCTTTACAACCCCTGGCTTCCGGGCTTTCCAAACTTACCATTGCATATTTAGATAAGCTTGTTTATCCCATCAGGGTTGGCGAGCACCCCAATCTTGCTTTTGGATTGAGTATGATGTATGATTACGCATTCGATCAAAAGGACAGCGCATTATCAAATGCTATTACAAATGCAGCATTGCGTTTCTATTTAAATGACAAAGGTTGTCCTTTCAGCTGGGAACCGGGTGGTAGTGATTTTTTAAGTCCCTGCTTAGAAGAAGCAGACCTGATGAGAAAAGTTTTATCTAAAACTGAATTTACAAACTGGTTAAAAAAGTTCATGCCACAATTGTTTGATAAAAATTTAAAAATAGAAACCGGGAAAGTAAAAGACCGTACCGACGGAAAATTAGTTCACCTGGATGGATTAAATTTGAGCAGGGCCTGGTGCCTTAAAGGAATTGCTGCAACTATTAACAACAAACATCTTCTTGACCTGGTAAATGAACATTTGGAAGCTGCATTGCCACAGGTTGCCAGCGGCAATTATGAAGGAGAACATTGGCTGGCTTCTTTTGCTGTGTATGCTTTAACGGGAAGAAAGTAGTTGATAAAGTAAATAAAGTATGAAGTAGGTTAACAAATTATAAAGTCTTTATTTATTTTATCAACTTTATTTTGCCTTTCAACTTTATTGTAAGTAATTATAAAACCCTTTACCCGTTTTCTTCCCCAACTCCCCCTTACTCACTTTATCTATTTGTATGGGTGATGGCTTAAAACGTTCTGCTTTATTGCAGGCTTCATATAATGATTGTGATACGGCGAGGTTCACATCCATACCAATCAGGTCCATTAGCCTGAACGGTCCCATTTTAAATCCTGTTGCTTCCATGATCTCATCAACATTCTCAATTGTTGTAACGCCTGTTTCAACAAGTTTCATCGCTTCCAGGTAATAATGCCTTGCCACCCGGTTTACAATAAAGCCGGGTGCATCTTTACACATCACAGGCGTTTTATTCATCTGTAAACAAAGATCATAAATAGTTTGTGCAACCTCATTTGTGGTTTGATCTCCTTTTACAACTTCTACCAGTTTCATAACATGTGCAGGATTAAAAAAATGCATGCCCACTACTCTTTGTGGATGAACAATTTTAGATTGTATTGCTGAAACTGATAAGGAAGATGTATTGGTTGCAAAAATTACTTCAGCATGGTTTAGCTCTGCCAGCTGATTAAAGATGGCAACTTTAGCTTCTGCTTTTTCTACAATGGCTTCAATGATTACATCGGCCAGGCAATCGTTGGTATCGGTGATGAATTGAATACGGCTGTACATAGTTTCTCTTTCTCCGGCAGAAATTTTTCCTTTATCTAATAAAAATTGCAGGTTCTTTTGAATGGATGCTTTTGCTTTTTCTAAAACATCTGTGTTGATATCGAATAACAATGTATAAATACCAGCTTGTGCAGAAGCCAATGCAATACCGCTCCCCATGGTACCGGCGCCTATTACACAAATAGTATTTATCATGAAAAAAGAGTGTTTAGATTTAAGTAAAGATATTATTTCTCAATAACTTTTAAGTGAACATGTACTAAAATTAAAAGCATTGTTGTTACTCTACATAACAACAATGCTCTATGATCTTTATACAGAAATATGGAATGCTATAAAATTTATCTGCCGGCTGCTTCTTTTTTAGCTTCTTCTTTCATCTTATCATTAGCCGTAATGGCAAACTCTACCCGCCTGTTTTCTGCCCTGCCGGCATCACTTGTGTTTTCAACTTTTGGTTGTGTTTCTCCATACCATTTTATGGTAAGCCTTGATGAGCCAATACCGTCACTTTTTAAATAGCTGCCAACAGCCATTGCTCTTTTTTCAGACAATGCAAGATTATAGCTATCTGTTCCTTTGTCATCAGTATGCCCCTCCACTAAAATATTTGTTTCGCCATATTCGTTAAATATTTTTACCAGCTTATCCAATGCCAGCCTTGAATTTGATGTTATTTCTGATTTATCAAAATCAAAGTAAACTCCCATTTTGGAACCATCAGGATTTTTTTCATTGAAGGTTACTATGATCCCTTCGCCAACCCTTTGTACTTCAGCTCCGGGTATTTCATTTTTAATTTTTTCTGCCTGGCGATCCATTTTGTTACCGATGATCCCACCTGCAACGCCGCCAACAACACCTCCGATTATAGCGCCTAATACAGTATTACCTTTTCCCACATTATTGCCAATGACCCCACCTATTACTGCTCCTCCAACTGTACCTATTGCAACACCTCTTTGTGTCTTATTTGTTTTCTTTACCGTGCTGCAACCCGATACCATCAGCATAATTACCGCTGTTACTAAAAGAAATTTACCTGTTATATTATTCATACATTAAAAGTTTGTGTAGTTAAAAATTATTTTTTTACAAAATTGTAAATGATCGCTGCGGCATGTCCAGAAAATATTATATCGGATTTCAGCTTCATCTGGTTATTGTCTATCTGTATAGCTGTTAACCTGAATCCATCACCATTATCCATTGAGTTCTTTTTATCATCAAGTCTTTTGAATTGAAATTCCTTGGCTGCATCCTTTGGTTCATAAATTGACCAGCGGATGAACCGTTTAACAGAGGGGCATTCTTTTTTGGGGTCAACTATGGTGTAGCTGCCCATGCTGTTATTAGAAATAAAATTCCATTCACTTCCGATAAAGCAACTAAATTCTGCTTCATTGAATACGGTTGTTTTTGTAACTCCTGTAATGCCTTCGGTGGTAATGGTTTCCAACACCCAATTACCATTAATATCTTTTTTTAATGACCGGGCTTCTTTTGAAACCGAACAGGCACTGAAAGTGATCGTAAATAATATTATAATTAAACTGAAGTTTAATAATTTCATCTTCATTAGTTTTTTGTTGACGGGAATACAATAAGCAGATGCGCTTGCAGGTGTATAGACAATTATAATGCCAAAGAGGCTTTACAGACTTACATAATTATGTGCATCAAGGAAATTTTAATTACCAACATTTGATAATTACGGATAAGTTAGCCACAAAAAATTATACCGCAGATGTAAACTGTTTTAAAAACCGTACATCATTTTCACTGAAAAGGCGCAGGTCTTTTATCTGGTATTTAAGCATGGTAATTCTTTCGATACCCATACCAAAGGCAAAGCCAGTGTATTTGTTACTGTCAATTCCGCAGTTGTCTAATACATTCGGATGCACCATACCACAGCCCAATATCTCCACCCACCCTGTTTTTTTACAAACGCTGCAACCCTCGCCGCCACAGATCAGGCAACTGATATCCATTTCAGCACTCGGTTCGGTAAATGGAAAATAGCTTGGGCGGAAACGTATTTTAACCGTTTCGCCAAACATTTCCTGCACAAAAAAGTAAAGCGTTTGTTTCAGGTCGGCAAAAGAAACATTCTCTGCAATGTATAATCCTTCTACCTGGTGAAAAAAACAATGTGCCCTTGCGCTGATTGTTTCATTGCGGTAAACCCTGCCGGGGCAAATGATACGAATGGGTAGTTTCCCTTTTTCCATTTCACGTACCTGCACGCTTGAAGTATGCGTACGCAATAACCAATCCGGGTTTTGAGAAATATAAAACGTATCCTGCATATCACGGGCAGGATGATTTTCGGGCAGATTAAGTGCAGTAAAATTATGAAAGTCATCTTCTATCTCCGGTCCTTCTGCAACTGCAAAACCAAGCCGTTGAAAAATAGAAATGATCCTGTTCTTAACCAAACTGATCGGGTGACGGCTGCCAAGAGGCAACGGATCTCCGGGTAAAGTCAGGTCAAGGTCGTTGACTGTTGTTCGTTGGCCGTTGTTCGATAAAGACTTCAATTCTTCAAACCTGGCTTCTGTAAATAGTTTGAATTCGTTGAGTAACTGGCCGGCCTCTTTTTTATTTTCTGCGGCTACATTCTTCATTTCACCCATGATGGCTTTTACAATTCCCTTTGTACCGAGGTACTTAATGCGGAAAGTTTCAGCATCGCCTTCATTATATGACGATATTTCATTTTTTAATCCCTCTATCTGTTGTAGCAACTGTTCCATATGGCAAAGATAAGGAACTTGTAAACCCGGGAATACATACCAAACAACAAGAAATAACGTTTTTTTTATGCTATAAATCTTTATTTTTATCTCCTAAATTTAATAACATGGAATTATTTAAATCGGGTAATCCTGCTTTGTCTGAAAAAAGATTTAAGGATACCGTACTTGACGATGTGGTGACCCACGAGAATGCAATGACTGTGAAGGGGACATTGCAAAAATTCGGGTTTTTATTTTTAATGGTGATGGGTACAGCTTTTTACTCCTGGAAAGAATTTGCAGGTGGAGGCAATGTGCAGCCATTAATTTATATTGGCGCATTCGGAGGATTGGGTGTTGCTATTTTGATGATTTTTAAAAAAGAGTGGGCTCCATGGCTTGCTCCTGCCTATGCCTTGCTGGAAGGTTTGTTTGTAGGAGCTATATCAGCCTATTATAATTATGCTTTTGCAGCACAGGCGCCGGGTATTGTTATCAATGCTGTAGGTTTAACTTTTGGAACGGCCATTGCCATGTATTTGCTATACAGTTTTAAGATCATTAAAGCAACAGCAAAATTCAGGGCTATCGTAATTACTGCAACTGCAGGCATTGCCATTTTTTATCTTATTACCTGGGCGCTTAGTTTTTTTGGAATACAGATCCCATTCCTGCATGAAGGCAGTGCATTGGGTATAGGATTTTCTGTTTTTGTTGTGGCCTTAGCTGCACTGAATTTAATTTTGGATTTTGATATGATTGAACGTGGTGCCGAACTTGGCGCACCAAAATATATGGAATGGTATGGTGCCTTTGGTTTACTGGTAACTATTGTTTGGTTATACCTGGAGATATTAAGGCTGCTATCAAAGATCAGTGGAAGAAAGTAAAAACATAACCCCTTTATGAAAAAACGTCCTGCTAAAATCAGGACGTTTTTTTTATATTTGCTTCAACAGATCATTTACTTTATTTCTTATTAGATCCCTCACCTTATTAAATTCATCCGGTTTCATATTTTTCGGATCAGGTATTTGCCAGTCAATAAATTGCTTAGCCGGCATCCATGGACAGGCATCTCCGCAACCCATGGTTATCACAGCATCAAAAGGAGCATACTGTTTTACTTCTTCCAAACTTTTACTGTCGTGTTTACTTAGATCGTAGCCAAGTTCTTTCATAGCAGCAATAGCTTTGGGATTTACAATACCACTTGGTTTACTACCAGCGCTGTAGGCTTCCACATTTTCGCCACCAATCATTTTTGCAAATGCCTGGCTCATTTGGGAGCGGTTGCTGTTTTCGATACAAACAAAAAGTATTTTCTTTTTCATACTATTCTAAAAAGATGAACCACCCTTCTGGGCAGCTCATTGGTTTTGTTTAGCAGCAACCCATATCGGTTATGCCGCAACATCCGCTGTTAGTTGTACAACAACCCGGATCTTTTTTGATCGTGTTCATGGCTTTACTTTTTGGGCCTCACCCCAACCCCTCTCCCAAGGAGAGGGAACTGGAAATTGGCAGTTCATAAATAAAATACATCGTTATAATCAAGAGCATTCTTCGCTTCGGTCTTCTATATTTCCTCCCTCTTTGGGGTTCTTTGAAAAAGAACGAACGAAGTTTAAGAGGGGGCTTTTAACAACATCCGCTCCCGGGTTCACAACAATTCCTGTCATCCTTTGCAGGCTTTTCAGCATATACTGTGATACTGGTAATTTTTGTCTTGCCATTTTTGTATTCAGTAATTTCATCTGCACTTAAATAATTAGCCAAAATATTATCAGGTATAATAATGGCTTTATCTTTTTGCAAAGTCACCTTTTTAAATCCTGCTTCTTCAATCATTTCCAGGTAAACCTGTTTTTGAATGGCTCCTGAAACACAGCCTGCATAAAGCTCTGCCACTTCCTTCCATTTAGCCGGCAGCGGCCCTTCCAATACAATATCAGAGATAGAAAAATGACCACCGGGTTTTAATACCCTGTAAATTTCACTGATCACTTTGTGTTTGTTGGGAACTAAATTCAGCACACAGTTACTTACAATCACATCAGCGTAGTTTGAGGTAACAGGCATATCATCTATGTCGCCCAACCGGAACTCCACATTATTGAAATTCAGTTTTTCAGCATTGGTCCTGGCTTTTGCAATCATGGCTTCGGTAAAATCAATGCCCAATACTTTGCCGTTTTCGCCAACAATCTTACGGGCAATAAAAGCATCATTACCTGCACCGCTACCCAGGTCAATAACTGTATCGCCGGTTTTAATTTTAGCAAATTCAGTTGGCAATCCGCAACCTAATCCTAAATCAGCGTCAGGATTATACCCTTCCAGTTTTGTGTAATCATCTGCCATTATATTATATACTTCATCACCACAACAGGATGATGTAGCTCCACAACAGGAAGTTGCATTTTGGCTTTGGCTTTGTTCCGCAATGGCAGCATACTTTTCTTTTACAAGTTCTTTAATTTGAGATTCGTTGTTCATGGCTTTACTTTTTGGGCCTCACCCCAACCCCTCTCCCAAGGAGAGGGAACTGGAGGTTGGCAGTTTATAAAAAATACATCATTATAATAAATAGCATTCTTCGCTTTTATCTTCTACATTTTCTCCCCCTTTGGGGTTCTTTGAAAAAGAACGAACGAAGTTCAAGAGGGGCCTGGGCTCTAACAACATGCTTTTTCATTCTGCACTTTCAGTTTATTAAAAAGAAAACTGAATTCTCCCATAAATTTTTCAAAGGCTTTCCAGTTTATACAGTAACAACTGCGGGGGCCGTCAATACTTCCATCAATCAGCCCGGCATTTTTTAATTCCTTCAAATGCTGCGACACGGTGGATTGTGAAAGTGGCAATACTTCCACGATCTCTCCACAGATACATTCATTCCGCTGAGCAAGTAATTTTAAAATGGCAATACGGGCAGGGTGTGCTAAGGCTTTGGCAAATGCTGCCAGGTCCTGCTCTTTTTGGGTAAATTCTTCTTTTTTGTGGATAGCCATTTTTATAAACTTATTTTTTTAAAACTACAGAATAAGAAATTTTGAATTGTTTTAAACGGAGTGATGTGATCTACAGTAATACACCTGATTTTCTCAAACCACTTTTGCAAAGTTGTAGTTAGTATACTTTCGTCGTATTGCTTTACTGTCAGCCCGCTACACTTTTCGGGACCTGCAGTCGAAAAGGTTCCTATTATTAATTTGCCACTTGATTTGATATGTTGCTGAGCTATGGCCAAATAATTATTGATTTCATCTGCTGTTGTTAAGAAATGAAAAGCAGCCCTGTCATGCCAGCAATCAAACTGCATTGTACTTTTAAAAGCCAGAATATCTGAAATGATCCAGTTAACTGACGCAGCCTTATCACCCAACCGTTTTTTTGCCTTGTCTATTGCGGCAGCTGAAATATCAAGCACTGTTATATTGATATAACCCATTTGTAAAAGATTATCAACAAAACGGCTGTCCCCACCACCAATATCAATAATAGCTGCCGTTTTAGGAAGGGCTAGTTGTTTTATAAAATCTAATGATTGTTGAGGTGTTTGCTGATACCAGCTCACTTCATTAAACTGTTTAGTTGTAAATACTTTATCCCAATGGTCTTGCCTGTTCATTTTTTAAAATCTTATATCGCAAATATACGATTAAAGAAATTAAACTGCCAAATTTTTTTAAAAGAAAAAAGCCAGGTGGTTGACCTGACCTGGTTTAATCATTTGAAAATTAAGTAGTAATGAATTTTATTTTTTGGAGCGGCTATTCTCTTCCATCCAGCAAATTACCCAGGCCGCCTAAAATACTTCCTTCTTCTTTGCGGTGATACACATATTGCTGTAACCTTCCTGCCAAACGGCTGATGGGTAAGGATTGTAACCATACTTTACCGGGCCCCTGTAATTTGGCAAAGAATAAACCTTCGCCGCCAAACATCCAGTTTTTAATACCACGTACCATTTCAATATCAAAATCAACATTGGGTGTATAGGCTACTATACAACCGGTATCTACTTTTAATATTTCACCTGCCTGTAATTCCCTTTCAATAATATAACCTCCGGCATGTGCAAAGGCAAGGCCATCGCCTTCTAATTTTTCCATTATAAAACCTTCGCCGCCAAAAATACCGGTGCCTAATCTTTTTTGAAATTCAATACCAATACTTACCCCTTTTGCCGCACATAAGAATGCATCTTTTTGTGCTATTACTTTACCACCCAGTTGTTGCAGGTCAAATACGATGATCTTACCGGTATATGGCGCTGCAAAACTTACTTTCTTTTTTCCCTGCCCGGTATTGGTGAATGCGGTCATAAACAAACTCTCTCCCACCAGCAATCTTTTTCCTGCACTGAATAATTTACCGAGGATACTGCTATCCTGCTGCTGGCTGCCATCACCAAACATAGTTTGCATTTCGATGCCATTATCCATCATCATAAAGGCACCGCTTTCTGCAATAGCGGTTTCGTTAGGATCTAATTCAATTTCAACAAACTGGAGTTCCTCTCCGTAAATTTTGTAATCAATTTCATGGTTACTTCGCATAATAAATAAGTTTTTTCAAAAATACAGAACATTAGATTGTTTAAAACCCAATTATTTTATAAAAGGCAGTAATTGTTGGCCGAATTTGCTTTTACTTTGATATCCTAAATATTTTATTATGCGTATAAAAATTTTAACCCTCATTACTGTGTTATTTACTTTCAGTAATGCAGTACTAAGCCAGGCCAGGCTGGTAGAAAAAGTAGAGAAGAAAGGCGATGAACTGGTAATCCCTTACGAAAAATATGTTTTGCCAAACGGGCTTACGGTGATAGTACATGAAGACCACAGTGATCCGATCGTTTATGTGGATGTAACATACCATGTAGGTAGCGCCAGGGAAGAGATCGGTAAAAGCGGTTTTGCCCATTTCTTTGAACACATGATGTTTGAAGGAAGTGACCACGTTGGCAAAGGCACACATTTTAAGATTGTTACCGAAGCCGGTGGTACACTTAATGGCAGTACCAACACGGACCGTACCAACTATTTTGAAACGGTACCCAGCAACCAGCTTGAAAAAATGATCTGGCTGGAAGCTGACAGAATGGGCTATTTACTGGATGCTGTAACACAGGAAAAATTTGAGAACCAACGCAGCACTGTAAAAAATGAACGTGGCCAGAATTATGATAACCGTCCCTATGGATTGACTGGTGAATTCAGTTCGAAGAATTTGTATCCCTATGGCCATCCTTACAGCTGGTTAACCATTGGCTATGTAGAAGACCTGAACAGGGTGAGTGTAAATGACCTGAAGAATTTCTTTTTAAGATGGTATGGACCAAACAACGCCACAATTACCATTGCTGGTGATGTAAAAGCCGCTGACGTTTTAAAAATGGTTGAAAAATATTTCAGCGCTATTCCAAAAGGGCCGGATGTACAAAAAACAGTATTACCAAAAGTTGTTGTAGAATCTGACCGCTATGTTTCATTTACCGATAACTATGCAAGATTACCGCTATTAACAAAAGTGTATCCAACCGTTCCTGATTATGATAAAGACATAGCTCCCTTGACATGCCTTTCTCAAATACTTGGGCAGGGAAAAACTTCTGTTCTTTACCAACAGATCGTAAAACCCAAAAAAGCATTATCAGCAAATACCAATAGTTCCTATTCAGAACTGGCTGGTGAATTTAGTTTCCGGATAACTCCTTATCCCGGCAAATCGCTGGCTTCAATGGATTCACTTTTAAAAGAAGCTTTAATAAGTTTTGAAACCCGTGGCGTAACAGACGAGGACATTGCCAAATTTAAAGGCGGCATTGAAGCAACTTATATAAACAGGCTGCAGAGTGTGCAGGGCAAGGGCTCTCAACTGGCACTGTTTCAAACATTATCAGGCAACCCAAATATGATCGGTAAATTATTGAACATGTACCGTTCGGTTACAAAAGAAGATGTGTTACGGGTATATAATGAATATATAAAAGGCAAGCATGGAGTAACTGTAAGTGTGATCACCAAGGGGCAGGAAAAAGATAAGATGATCGCTGCTCCCGATAATTATACCGTTGATGCAGGCAATTATCAAAAACCTAATTATGGCTACGATGGATTACATTATGTAAAGGGCAAAGATATTTTTGATAGAAGTAAAGTTCCTGGCAATGGTCCCAATCCTGTTGTAAAAGTTCCTCCTTTCTGGAAAAAAGATGAGCCCAATGGTATAAAGATGATTGGTGCACAAAATACAGAGATACCAACTGTTACATTAACTGTAAGTATTCCCGGCGGTCACCTGGCACAAGCCAACGACACTTCTAAGATCGGGCTCGCAAGTATGGTTGCCAGTATGATGGGCGAAGACACAAAAAAATATACGGCTGAACAAATGACGGTTGAATTGCAAAAACTGGGGAGTTCTATTTTTGTTTCCAATGATCTTAACAGCATCAATTTTACTGTACAGTGTTTAAAAAAGAATGTAGATAAAACGCTTGACCTGCTAAAGGAAAGAATGCTTGCACCTAATTTCACTGAAGAGGCATTTGACCGTTTGCAAAAACAGGCATTAGAAGGATTTAAACAGGCTAAGTCGCAACCTGCAACTATTGCATCAGCTGTGTACAGCAAATTAAGCTACGGCAAGGATAATATTTTAGGCATGAGTGATAATGGTACAGAATACACCGTTAAAAATCTTACCCTGAAAGATGTTCAGCAGTACTATGATAATTACATGACATCGCAGGGCACTAAAGTGGTGGTGGTAGGAGATGTTACCCAAAGTGAGATCGAACCCAAACTTGCTTTCTTAAACCAGTTACCCAATAAAAAGATCAATCTGCCAAAACCCGGTGCAGCTACTAATATTGAAAAGACAAGACTTTATTTAGTAGATATTCCAAAAGCGGCGCAAACCGAATTCAGGGTGGGCTATGTAACCGGATTAAAATATGATGCCACCGGAGAATATTATAAAGCAGGGTTGATGAATTATGTATTGGGTGGCTCTTTCAACAGCCATTTAAATATGAACCTGCGTGAAGATAAAGGCTGGACCTATGGCGCCCGTACCTCTTTCAGCGGTGATGAATATACCGGTTCTTTTACTTTCAGTTCAGGCATAAGAGCAGATGCAACCGACAGTGCATTAATTGAAACCATGAAGGATATAAAAGAGTATTCAGGCGGCAACATTACAAACGAAGAACTGGCCTTTACAAAAAATGCGATCGGGCAAAGAGATGCATTGCAGTATGAGACCGGTCCGCAAAAAGCTGGCTTTATCAGGAGGATACTGGATTATAACCTGCCTGGTAATTTTGTAGAGCAGCAGAACAAAATATTATCTTCTATGACCAAAAAAGATATTGATGCGCTTTCAAAAAAATGGCTGGTATCAGACAAGATGAATATTTTACTGGTGGGTGATAAAGCAAAAATTTTACCCGGCCTGCAAAAGTTGCACTACGAAATTGTTGAGTTGGATGTTGATGGCAACAATAAAGGCAGCTATGTAAAATAAAAGACGTACAAGTTTTAATAAAATGCCATCCAGCCTGAGGCTGGATGGCATTTTTAAATTCAAATCAATGGTCTTTTAGGATTTAGTTTCTTTTAGCTTGCCATTCCATACTTTTTTACCCTGTATCCTTCTTACTAAGTACATGATACCCACAAATATGAAGAAGAACGGGCCCGCAAAACCTAACAGTCCTATAAATTTAGTACCGTAAAATTTTTCCATTGGGCGGCGCAATCTTTCAGAGATAAGGTACATACTGGGCACCATTATTAATGTAAGGAAGAAGGCGAATATTAAACCGAATATCATCGTCCAGCTTAATGGCCCCCAGAAAACCACACTATCGCCACCAAAGAAAATATGCGGATTAAGATGCTGGAAGAACGACACAAAATCAATATTGAACCCAACAGCCAATGGCAACAAACCCAATATGGTTGCAATAGCTGTAAGCATTACCGGAATGATACGGATCTTCCCAGCCTCAATTGCAGCATCTCTTGTTTTCATTCCCCTGCCACGCAATTCATCGGTAAATTCTATTAATAAAATACCGTTTTTAATAACAATACCTGCCAATGCTATAATACCTACACCCAACATAATGGTAGCGATTGTCATGCCTGTAAAAGCGTAACCCAGCAATACACCAATGACGCTGAAGAATATTTCGGTAATTACAATAAACGGTTTGCTAATGCTGTTGAACTGCAATACCAATATCATAAATATTATACCCAATGCAATTATTAAAGCCCAGCCTAAAAAAGTTTGTGTTTCTTTTTCCTGCTCACTTTGTCCGCTAAGTTTTAAAGTAACATCAGCTGGTATTTTATTTTTTGTTTTAAAATCATCCAGCTTTAATTGCAACTCCGTATTTACCTGGCCTACCATGGTCGGGTCTAATACATTGCTTTGTAATTGTATGGTACGTTTTACATTTTTACGTTTTACTGCACCGGTAGCAGTGGTATAATCAATACTGGCCACTGCACTTATGGGTATACTTTTTACCCTCATGGTATTCATATCCATAAATGTAATACGCATGTTCATTAAATCGGTAATGTTATGACGTACCAGGTCGGTAGTACGTACCTGAATTTTATATTCATCCTCGCCGTCTTTTAATTTACTTACCTCTTTACCAAATAAGGCCGTACGAATTTCCATACCGATCTGCCCGGTACTTAGTCCTTCCATCATCGCTTTTTCCCTGTCTACATTAATACTGATTTCGGGGCTGTTCAGATCTACATCCATTTGTAAATTCTCAATGCCGTTAATTTGGTTGGTATCCATATAATGCGATAAATCGCTGGCCACTTTTGAAATACTTTCAAAATTATCTCCCTGCACTTCAATATTTACAGGAGGGTCGGTTGGCGGCCCGCCATCTTCCTGTGCTACTTCAATACTGGCGCCGGGTATGCCTGTCATCTGCCTGCGTATTTCTTCTTTAAACGGCAATGTTTTTTTACCATTTCGTTTATCATACTCTACAAAGGATACCTGTATGCGTCCTAAATTTGGCTGAACACTTCTGTTATTATCCCTTGGATTATTTGCACTAACCGCCACATTGGTAATTATACTTTCTACAATACCGCCGGGTTGCGTAGGCAGTTCCTTTTCTAAAATTTTTTGTACCCTGCCCTCTAATAAATGCGTAATGCTATCGGTATATTTTATATCTGTGCCAACAGGTAATTTTAAATACACATAAATAAAATTAGGATCGCCACTGGGGAAGAAGGTTGATTTGGTTCTACCCGCTTTTATACTAATCATTAATATTACTACAGACAAAACAAACAAACCAAACAATGATGCAAATGCCCATACCGGCCTCCAGCCAACCAATACCCATTTTAATAATCTTTCGTAATGGTTCATTAACCAGGGCAATGCCTTTTTTTGAAAAGAATGGATAGCATCGTTTAAGACGTAAGCGTTAAGCACCATTAACAATACCATCAGCAAGAGAAAATTAGCAAAACCATGCATACCAAATACATGCAACAGCAGCCCGGAAATTGCAAAACTTATCAACCATTTATTTGTCCAGATGGCTTTCTTTGGCTTTTCATATTCCTTGCCCTCGGGTTTCATAAAGCTTACCGCAAAAACGGGATTAAAAATAAAAGCCACAATTAAAGATGCTGCCAAAGTAAGTATGAGCACAGCGGGCAGGTAAATCATAAACTTACCGATTAAACCTTTCCATAACAATAGCGGGAAGAAAGGTGCTAATGTAGTTGCAGTACCAGCCAGTACCGGAATAAATACTTCTCCCGCAGCTTCTTTTGCACTTCGTACAATAGGCACTCTGCCATTGCTGTAAATACGGTGTGTATTTTCTATCACCACAATGGCATCATCTACAATAATACCCAGCCCCAGCAATAATGCAAACAATACAATAAAGTTTAGCGTAACGGTGGTGCCAATAATGCCATCTGCCAAAGGCAAAAACATAAATGCCACAAACACACTAAGCGGTACACTCAATGCCACAAAAAAGGCATTGGTAACCCCCATAAAAAACATTAAAATTATAAGTACCAACACAAAACCAATGATGATGGTGTTTACCAATTCGCTAAAAGATTTTTTTGTGGCTTTACTTAGATCGCCGGTAATAACCACCTTTAGATCATTGGGCAGTTCTTGTTTTTCCTTCATCTCTGCCACAATATTTTTTATTTTATCGGCAGCGTTAATCAGGTTTTCGCCGGCACGCTTAACTATATTAAGCGTAACTACATTCTTACCATCTAACCGGGCATAACTGTCTTTTTCTTTAATGGTATCTTTTAGTTCGGCAATATCTTTTAAATAAACAGTAGCACCCTGCGCACTGCTACGTACCACAATATTATTTAGATTTAAGGCACTGGTAAACTGCCCTTTTATTTTTATGGTACGCCTCATGTCCCCCACTTCAATCATGCCGCCGGTTATATCACGGTTCTCCCGGCTTATGGCATTTTCAATATCCATAAAACTTACCCTTGCCTGGCTCATTTTGTACGGATCAACATTTACCTGTATTTCCCTTTCGGGTGCCCCTACAATTTCTGCCCTTGTTATTTCGGTAAGTTCTTCAAACTTATCCTGCATTTTATCGGCATACTGTTTTAGTTTAATGCCATCAAAATCTCCACTAACGTTTACAAACATGATAGGCATTTCGCTAAAAGCAAACTCTGCCACATTGGGTTCTGATGTAAGGTCATTAGGCAGATCTGTTTTTGCTTTATCAATAGCATCTTTTACTTTTTGTTTGGCCACTTCAGTTTTTACATCTGTATCAAACTCCGTTACTATCAAACTGTAATCGGCCTGCGATGTGCTGGTTATTTTTCTAACCTTGGCTCCGCTAATTCCTTTTAATTGTTTTTCTATTGGCCTTGTAACCAGGTTCTCAATATCTTTTGGCGAGTTACCTGCATACACAGTTACTATCGAAATAGTAGGGACCACAATATCCGGAAACTGCTCCTTGGGCATGGTATTGAACTTATATAGCCCGTAAAACGATATCAGTACCGCAATAATATATACTGCAGTACGGTTGTCTACAGCCCAGCTTGTAGGTTTAAACTGTTTAAATTTTTCTTTCACACCTTCTATAAGATTCATACAAAAATATTTAGCCTCGCTATCTTTCCGCATGCTGGCGGATGAGTAAAAGGAGGAGATTATGTTTTATTTATTTCCCCGTCGTAGTAATTAATTGCCCTTCATATAAACTTTGAAAACCTTCGGTGACCAACTGGTCGCCGGCTTTAAGGCCGCCCTTTATTTCAACAATTTCTCCATACACTTCACCAATGGCTACAATTACCCGATGTGCTGTGGTTTTTCCGTTACTGCTTTTTGTAAGCACATAAACATATTTACCAGTCTCATCACTCTGTACCACATTTACAGGAATTACAATTGCACTGGCAGCAGCGTAATCCAATATTTTTACTATGGCCGACTGGCTGGGTTTTAATGCAGCATCAGCAGGTATTTTTGCTTCAGCAATAAAACCTCTTTGCACCGGATCAATTGATTGGCTTATTAAAGAAATTGTAGTGCTTACTTTTTTATTAGCATCCGGTATTGTTATTTCTACGGCAGAGCCTTTATGTATCCTGGTTAAATAATTTTCAGGCACATTGGTAACTACTTTTAAAGAAGAAGTGTTTACAATTTTTATTTGTGGACCGGTGGCTCCCATTCCCGAAAAAGTTTCACCCACTCTTATGTTAACAATATCAGCAATGCCATTTACATCACTGTATACGTTAGCGGTGTTTAATTGCTCCTGTAATGTTTTTATGTTTTCGCCAGCGGCAGATAATTGATTTTCTAAACTGGTAACATTTGTTTTGGCTGTAATAAGTTGCACCTCTGTACCGATACCTTCTTTCCAAAGATTCTGTTGCCGTTGATAGATATTCTTTGCAAAACCCAATTGTGTTTTTATGCCTTCCAATTGTTGCCTGGCAGCAGTTACAGCCTGGCGCATAATGGCATCATCTAATTTTAAGAGCAGTTGCCCTTTTTTTACATATTGCCCATGTACTACATACACAGCTTTTACCTGGGCAGGCCCCATACGAGGTGATATGTAAGAAATATTTTCAGCATCTACCTGTCCCTTCAGGTCTATATAGTGCTTAAAATCCTGGGTTGTTACTGCCGCAACACCCACCAACTTAATTTTGGCTGCATTTGCAGTATTGCTGTCCAGTTTTTCTAACTCGGCCTGTAACTTCTGAATTTCTTCATCGGTTTTTGTCTTGGTTGATTTTAATTTTTCAAGTGCAGCTTTCTTATCATTGATAGCAGCCGATCCGTCTTTCTGGCTATTGCCGCAGGATGCAATTAGAAGTACCGTTGCTGTTGCAAGTACTATTTGGTTTAATGTTTTCATCTGTCTTATGTTGTTAGTCTTAATAATTTATAATTT
>JBDTUK010000139.1:0-13797 GCA_040007795.1 Ferruginibacter sp. | reverse complement strand
TCATTTCACCAAAAACAAGTTTATTCTGGTACAAACATGAACGAACCAGGAAGAAATCTGCACAGATCTACGGTCTCTTTCTAATAACTTTCGTTATAATATTTGGACTCTGGCTCACGGCTTAGTTTACAAAGTTTATCTGCCAGACCAGGGCTTTGTTAAAAAGGGATGACACCATAAAGCCCTAAAACAACTGTCAGGTGACTATGTGGACATATTACAAATGTATATTGCTACAAAATAAAGGATCGCTGGCATTACCGGGTATCAGCATATAAAAAACAACATATGAGCTTTGACCTTTTGCTTTCTAATATATCAAGGCATATTTCTTTAACCACAGAAGAAACAGCATTTTTCACTTCGCTTTTAAATTCAAGGTCATTTGAAACAGGAACATTTTTACTTCGTGAAGGTGATATATGCAGGTATGAAACTTTTATAACCAAAGGTTGTTTAAAAACATACTACGCAGATGAAAGCGGAGTTGAACATATCATCGACTTTTTAGTGGAAGAATGGTGGGCAGATGATCTCTATAGTTTTTTTACAGGAACGGCTTCCCGGTCGAATATTAAAGCAATAGAAAAAACCAATGTGTTACAAATAAGTAAAAGTGACCTGGAACTTTTATACCAAAAGGTGCCGAAATTTGAACGGTTTTTCAGGATACTTTTTCAAAATGCCTATATTTCCCAAAGAGACCAGATCAATTCAATTTTATCTGCCCCGGCTGAAGAAAGGTATATGTTGTTTCTTAAAAAGAAACCATACGCCGAAAAACGGTTTTCCCAAAAAGACATTGCTTCTTATTTAGGTATTACTCCCCAGTTTTTAAGTTCTTTAAAGAAAAAAATACGGCAGGTTAATGTAGATTAACTTTTAGTTGGGTTTAATTCATTTTTTTTGCCTGCCTGCCGAAGCAAAGGGAAGGTATGGTTGCACTTTTTAAAAGATTAAAAATGACTAAAACAAAACTATCACACGCCGAAAAAATCACCATCCAATTATTTGACGCCGTTGAAAAGAACAATTTAATTATTGCCGGTAAATCAGAAGCACAGCTTGCTGCAGAAGTTTGCGGTCTGGCTTTAGAAAAATTTGGTTTAGAAAATCATTGGCATAAAAAAATTGTAAGGGCAGGCAAAAATACATTGTGTATTTATCCCGATGATCCACCCAATGAAATAATACAGGAAGACGATATTGTAATTTTAGATTTTGGGCCAATCGTTAATGGTTACGAAGCTGACATAGGCAGAACTTATGTATTGGGCAACAATGCAAGAAAATTAAAAATCAAGGGTGATGTCGAAAATGCCTGGTACGAAACACAGTCCTGGTACAAAAAACAAACAATTTTAAAATCATCAGACCTGTTTCAATACGTGGTTGAAAAAGCAATGGAATATGGTTACACATTTGGTGGTGAAATTGCAGGACATATAGTTGGTGAATTTCCACACGAACAACCCATTGACCCCAAAAGCCTGGAATTAGATGTGCATCCACAAAATCATAACGATATGTTTTTATTGGATGCTGATGGCAATAAAAGACACTGGATTCTTGAATTACTTTTTATTGATAAGCAAAATGGGATAGGTGGATACTTTGAGCAATTGCTGTGATAACGGCCAGGACATGAGAGTTATCTAACATTTTTACAGTATTCAATTAAAATGACCGAAGAAGCTGATTAAACTACAAAAATTAATTTTAAATGAATATAGAAATAATTACCGATAAACTTGAGTTAACCATTTATGGTTTTTCAGGAATAGCTACAAACAAAGATTATGCAGTAACTGCTTTTAAATTATCTGGCAAGATGTGGCAAACTGTTAAAGAAAATGATATTAAAAATAAGGGGAAGAATATTTGGGTTTATGAACCAAATGACAAAGTGTTTGCAGGCGTAGCGCTTGACAATATCCCAACTAACTACCACATTCTTGAAGAAAAGAATATAAGCTTACTAAAATATGCTTACTATAAACATATTGGTTCTTACAACTTATTAAAACAAGTTGGGACAAATATGAGAAATGAATTAAAAAGCAAAGGTTTTGAGACCGTCCTTCCATATATTGAGATTTATGGACATTGGACAAATGATGAAACAAAATGTGAGACAGAACTCTTTATGAGCTTAAAATAAAATTTTAATTAACTTGCCCGAAAATGAAAAATCCAGAAAAAATTACTGAAATGTTTCTGCAAACGCTATTTCGAACAGTAATAGCAGCCACTATAATAAGCCTTATCCTTTATTCTATTCATGTAATTCCTTTTAATGGGAAAAGTAAACTAACAGAATATGCTGTTATTTGGGCAGCCTTTTTCTCAATTTTTTTTGTAGGTCATTGGATAGAATTACTCTTCATTAATGTTATTAAATTTCGTTTACCAAGAAATATTTATGTATTGTATATAGTACGGGTTTGCTATTGGTTTGTTTCTTCAATTCTTTTATTTTTAATAGCTAATACAATTAGAGAATTACTTGTGAGTAATTCCAGACAATTGGGCAATTGGTGGTCATTTGGGTTTCTTTATATTGGCGTACAATTACTAATGTATGCCATTATGCATATCAGATTGAAGAAAAGTTTTTATAATGGAATTTATTGAATCAGTAAAAACCTTAAGGCATGACAAAAGAAAAAAACTGTTACCTTAAATTTGAAATATAAAATGACTATTACAAAAAAAGACAAACCAGCATTAATTCTTATTGACATTCAAAAAGGCTTTGACAATATTGAATATTGGGGCGGCCAAAGAAATAATCCAGGTGCAGAAGAAAATGCCGGCGAATTATTGGGGCTTTGGAGAGAAAATGACCTTCCCATCTTTCATATTAAACATTGCTCATCCAACCCGGCCTCTTTGCTACATGAAACAAATGCAGGAAATGAGTTCAAAGACCTGGTAAAACCAATTAACAACGAGCCTGTAATTAAAAAAAATGTAAACAGTGCTTTTATTGGTACAGACCTGAAAGAGCAACTTGACAACGCAAAGATCACTAAATTGGTTATCGTTGGTTTAACAACCGACCATTGCGTATCTACAACAACAAGAATGGCAGGCAATTTAGGATTCGACTCTTTTATTGTTGCTGATGCAACTGCAACTTTCAACAAGAAGGGGCTGGATGGACAAAATTATCCGGCGGAACTTATTCACGAAACCGCCCTGGCAAGTTTGAATGAAGAATTTGCAACAGTAGTTACCACAAACTTTTTGAAACAAAACATACAATAGAGAGCCCCGCCGTAAAACAACAGCAGTTAACATTTCCTGACATTTTTGTAACTTCAGCATAAGAATCATTATGCCAGCTAAAGAGAATAAACAAAAAACAAATCTTACCAAACTAAAAGACGGCTCCCGTTGCAAGGTTATAGGCGGTACCCATGCAGGTAAATCCGGTACTATAAGAGATATTAATACCAGCAAAACCGGCCATATTACTATTACAGTAGTTCAGGCTACTGGTGTGAGGTTTAAGACACTTGCTAAAAATGTGGAACTTGTTTAGTGAAAAATTTATTAAAAGATAAATAATTAATTAAATTTTAATTTATGAAACTGCTATCTTTTGTATCAACCCTCAGCTTCCTGGTATTTATTTCATGCAATACTTCAGACAAAAAAAATGATCTTAGTGTTACCCGGCATACCACCGAAGCCGATGCTATAAAAAATGCTGTAGCTGATGCATATCGTTCTATCTCCTTTAAGCAAGGGCAGCAGTTAAATTATGCTGATATAAAAAAATCTTTTATACCCCAGGCCAGTTTGATCAATTTTGGTGATGACTCATTACAGTATATGACCATTGACCGGTTCGTTGATTTTTATAAAGGATTTATTGATTCAAACAAGGTAAGCTCATTTTATGAAGAAGAGATAAGCGGAATTACAGAACAATTTGGCAGGGTTGCACACAGGATCAGCTCTTATAAAACGTACATGAATACAATGGATTCAGCAGCGCAAAGAGGAGTTAACAGTTTTCAATTGGTAAAAACTCTGCAAGGATGGAAGGTATCAAGCATTATATGGGATATAGAATCGCCAAAATTAAAAATTCCGGATTACTACCTTAAAGCTGAAACTGCACAGTAAAACTTATTAGCTTCAATAAACAAAGCCCCATTTAAAATGAAAAAAATATTTACGATCCTCTTTTTTGCCGGGTATTGCTTTTCAGTTAATGCACAAACGGAAAATCAGCAACAGGTACAAAAAGTGGTTAAAGAAATGTTTGAGGCATTATCGAATCGTGATACCAATGAGATCAGGACTCACTGCACAAAAGATATTTTACTTTTCGAAAACGGTGCCATCTGGAATTTAGATACACTCATACTAAAAACAGTTCAAAATACATCAGCCGATTTTAAAAGAATTAATACCATTGACTTCATAAATACCGTAGTTGATAAAAATACTGCCTGGACAACTTATAACAACCAGGCTGAAATAACCAGGAATGGCCAACATGTTTTTGTAAAGTGGCTTGAAACGGTGATTCTTGTAAAAGAAAACAAGGCCTGGAAGATTAAGGTTTTACATTCTACACTTATTAAGCGTAATTAAACTATTAAAATTTCCAGTAACTCCTTTCTTTCTAAAACTTACTGTGATTTTCAGGTAAGAAGTAATACAGATAAAGAAAGTTTGATAAAATTAATTCTATGATGCGAAATGTTTTTATTCTTCTCTTATCGTTTCTCACATTAAAAGGGTCAGCCCAAAGTTCAAATTACGATCCCGACAAGCTTTATGCTGTTACAGCATTAAAAAAAGATCTGCAGTTTGTAAAATCAAAGCTCGAAAAATATCATCCCAATTTATACCTGTACACTTCAAAAGAGACGCTTGACATTTTTTTTGACAGCCTTACTGCCAGCATCACCAGGCCAATGACAGATTTTGAATTCTACAATCTAATTACATTGCTTAATTCAAAAATAAAGGATGGGCATACCATGTTCTTACCAGGGGATGATGCTACAGCTTACTTTAACAGTAAAAGCAAATTCTTTCCGTTTACGGTATTTGCCACAGCCAATTCTTTGTACATAAATATGAATTGTAGTTCGGATACAACTTTAAAACAAGGAACAGAGATAATATCTATTAATGGAGTAAGTGCAAAAGAAATAATGAGCCAGTTGCTGGAAAGGCAGATCAGGGATGGTTATAATCAAACCTATCCGCTTTGGATATTAAATAACTATTTTAAAGATTATTATAGTTTTACTTACGGGCATCCGGCAGAGTTTTCAATTGTGTATAATCACAACGCAACCGCCCAACAAACAAAGAAGGTAATGGCTTTACCCAGGGACAGTATAAAATTCTACAGGCTTTTAAGGTACCCGGGCAGCGAAGATCAAAAGGGAATTACTTTGGACTATAACAAAGAATTAAATTCAGCAGTTTTAACCATCCCTTCTTTTGATAATGGCATTCTTAAATCGAAGTATAAACAGAATTTTAAAAAGACAGTACAAAATATTTTTGATTCAATACAAATCAATCATGTTGCCCATTTAATTTTGGATATAAGAAATAACCAGGGTGGTGATTTTGAAAATGGGCAATTATTATTGGCGAACCTGATCTCTACCCCATTCAAGTATCTTTTAACTGGAGGGGAAGCAGGTATTCAGGATCCGGTTAGTAATCCATATAAAGGCAAACTCTATGTGCTTATTAATGGAGGAAGTTTCTCTAACTCGGGTATTGTTAGTTCTTTATTAGTATCTCATAACCGTGGAATTTTTATAGGAGAAGAAACAGGTGGAAATAAAAATATAATCAGCGGTGATGCCGGAAATGGCTCTTTACCAAATACTAAAATAAATTGTGAGATGTCTTCAAAAAAATATTTGATACAACAAACAGATAGCAATGACGGCCATGGCACAATCCCAACTTATTCCCTTACTTCAACCATCGATGATATTGTAAACCATAAAGACAAAGCAAAAGAATTCGCTTTCGAACTAATCAGAAAATCTGTTTATGGACTTAAACAATAAAAGAACCATCTGGAACTTTTAATTTTATTTCTCTTCCAGGATCACAAACTCCTGCTCTAAACCTAATGAGTTTTTATACACGGCATCAATAAAGCCCCTGCCCCACTTTGCATAAAAGGGCATCAGGTTTTCAATGCGTTCCTGTAAACCATCATGGGGGAACAGTTGTGTTTTTAATTTGTGCAGTTGCCGTTGCTGTGCATCAAATTTTTTCTTCTCGGCCTTAAGCATTTTCTTTTCCAACGCTTCCAGCCTTCGCAAGGCCTGCTTTTCCAGGGCTTCTGTATGTGGCTGCAGGGTTATATCTACCGCACCTGTAGTAATTTTTAGTTTTACATAAAAATTATGAACAGCCTGCTTTTCTTTTTCAAGGCTTAGTTGTACTTCGCTATCTCTTTTTACCAATACATTCAGTAATTCGTTTTCTGTTTTAAATAAGTCACTGATTGAAAACCCCAACTTCTTAAGTCCATCCAGGTGATTTTTTTCAACCAGCATAAATGAATTGCGCAAAACCAAAACCGGGAACGGTACATTAACGGCTTCAAAAACTTTTTTCAGTTCCAGCCAGTAAGCGATCTCTCCACCGCCACCAATAAAAGCCACATTTGGCAGGATCATTTCCTGGAAGACCGGGCGAAGAATTACATTGGGACTGAATCTTTCAGGATGTTCTTTTAGTTCCTCTAATATTCCTGAAGCATCAAACTCTAATTTTGTCCCGCCTTTGGCGGGATGAATTTTGAATTTTGAATTTTCACCAACAATACGTTCTCTGAAATCGTCTTTCAAATAAAACAAATTCAGTTCACGCCCGCTTGCCTGCACTTTATATTCTTTAGGAAATTTTTTAGCGGTAGATGCGACCAATGGATGAGAAAATGTTTCGATCAGTTCTTTTTCTGCAACAGAGATAAAGACTCTTTTTAATTCAGCATTATCAGGCAGCAACACAAGCAGCCCATACTCTCCAAACAATGCATTGATCAATTTAAATGTAGCTGCTTCAATAGTTGCACCTTCTACATAACATGCTTTCATCTGGTTTATGATATCAGTACCAAAGCTGTGTAATGCTATCTCTCCCCAAATATCATCCAGCATTTTTACCAATGCCTTGTCCACTTTCATGCGGCCAACAGCACCTGTTTGTTCTGTCTTCCATTCGTGTTTTATCCCATTGATGTATACGTGGCCAAGTTCTTCCAGGTCGGCATCTTCGCTACCCATATAAAAGACGGGAACAAAATCAGAGCCCGGTATTTGAGTTTTAAGATATTCGGAAAGCTTTATTGCATGAAGTATTTTATACACGAAATAAAGATGGCCGGTAAAAATATTTGGCTGGTGAGCAGTGGTAATGGTGAATGTATTTTCAGAAAGTAAGAGTTTGATATTATTTTTTACCTTTTCAGTAGCACCAACTGCTTCATAATGCTTTTGTAATTCTTCCACCAGCAATTTCCGGTTAGTGGGATACTTTTTTCTCCCTTCAATAGCCGCTTTTATCCCATCAACAGAAACCGGGTGTGTATAAAAAGGCTGAAGCTGCTCCGCTCCTTTTAAGTAATCGAGGATGATCTTTGAAAAAAAACCGGTATCTCCGTAAGCAGCTTTTGTTGATGTAAAGTCCATTTAATATTTTTTGTTTTACCCATCATAGCTTTAGCGAAGGTGGGTTAACCAATTTAAGTAACAAACTTACATTAATCTGTAAAATTAAAACCGGATAGTTCTGTTAATTTAAAACGGGTATTTTTTCTACACTATTTTTGATTCCCTCTTGCATTTCTCAATTATTTTTCATTTTTTGTATTTCAAACAGAAATTACTAAAACTAAACTTTCGCTTATGAAAAGAAATTATGTCAGGCTTATAAGCTGCCTGACCTTCGTTTTTGTATTGCTTTCTTTTTTTATCTCCTGTAATAACAGCAGTGAAAGCAAGACTACAGTTGATACAGGTAAAGAAGATTCCCTAAAGAAAATGGTTGAACGGGGTAACTACCTGGCTCACCATGTTTCATTATGTATGGATTGCCACAGCCAACGTGATTTTAGCCAGTTCTCGGGCCCACCGAAAGAGGGAACGGAAGGAATGGGTGGCGAAGCCTTTGACCAGAAATTAGATGTACCCGGAGTAATTTATACCCGTAACATTACACCCGACACCGTTAATGGCATTGGTAAATGGACCGATGAAGAAATTGCCCGTGCTATTACAAAAGGTATCAGTAAAAACGGGGATACCCTTTTTCCGTTGATGCCTTATCCGCATTACAACACAATGAGCAAGGATGATATATACAGCATCATAGCTTATATACGTACTCTTAAGCCCAACAGCAATAAAGTACCGGAAAGAAAACTTATGATCCCTGCATCAATGGCTTATCCCCCGCTACGTAGTGCATCGCTGGAAACTAATGTGAAACCAGATGTATCTGATATAATAAAATACGGGGAATATATGTGGAACGCTTCTGCCTGTATGGATTGCCACACAGCTATGGAAAAGGGACAGTTTGTAATGCCGAAAATGATGGCGGGTGGAAGAACCTTTGATATGGGCATTTTTAAAGTTACTTCGGGCAATATTACGCCCGACAGTGCTACAGGTATTGGCAAATGGACAGAAGAAATGTTTTTAGATAAATTTAAAAACTATCGTGATAAGACTACTTATTCGGCCAATCCCGGAAAAAATAATTCTATTATGCCCTGGAGCATGTATGCTCATATGGATGATTTTGATATTAAAGCTATATACAGGTTCCTGCGTACTTTACCTGCCGTAAATAATAAAGTAGAAAAATATCCAAAGTAATTTTTCTTCATTAATAAAGATGCCGCTGAAATTCAGCGGCATCTTTATTAAATTACTTCTCCTTCAATATCATAATCATAAGCTTTTGTAATTTTTACATTTACAAATTCACCTATGGTTAATTTTTTCTTACCGGTAATGATCACTTCATTATCCACTTCCACGCTGTCAAATTCGGTACGGCCCAAATAACGGCCTGCTTCTTTTTTATCAATCAGCACCTTAAATGTTTTGCCAACCTTTTCCTGGTTCTTTTCTAAACTTATCTCTTGTTGCACTTCCATTATTTCCTGTGCCCTTTCTTCTTTTTCTTCTGCAGGAATATTATCAACCAGTTCATGTGCACTGGTACCTTCTTCATGGCTGTAGGTAAATATGCCAACCCTATCGAAACGCATTTTTTGTAAAAAGGTTTTCAGTTCTTCCACATCATCCCTTGTTTCGCCAGGGAATCCTGCAATTAAAGTAGTACGTAAACAAATATCCGGCATACGGTTTCTTATTTCACCAACCAGGTCTTCCATTTCTTCACGGGTTATCTGCCGCTTCATCAACCTGAGCATATTGTTTGCTGCATGTTGCAACGGCATATCAAGATAGTTGCAAATATTTTCCCGTTCTTTTATGGCATCAATAATTTCAATCGGAAATTTTGAAGGGTAAGCATAATGTAAACGTATCCACTCCAACCCTTTTACATCGGCCAATGCATGTAATAATTTGGGTAGCTCTCTTTTTTTGTAGATATCCAGTCCGTAGTAAGTAAGTTCCTGGGCTATCAGCATCACTTCTTTCACTCCACGATCCACCAAACGTTTAGCTTCATCAACAAGCGATTCAATAGTCCTGCTTACATGCTGTCCTCTCATTAAAGGAATGGCACAGAAGGAACAGGTACGGTTGCAGCCCTCACTTATTTTCATGTAGGCATAATGCTGCGGTGTGTATAATAACCTTTCGCCAATAAGATCATTTTTATAATCGGCATCAAAGGTTTTCAAAATGTTTGGCAATTCCATGGTGCCAAAATAAGCATCCACTTCGGGTATCTCTTCTTCCAGGTTATTTTTATAGCGCTCACTCAGGCAGCCGGTAACATAAACCTTATCCAGTTTTCCCCTGCGTTTTAATTCTACCTGTTGCAAAATAGTATTCACACTTTCTTCCTTCGCCTTTTCAATAAAGCCACAGGTATTTACAATAACTATATTGTGATCTTTCTTTGCATTTTCATGCACCACATCAATCTCATTGGCAATCAGCTGTCCGCTCAGCACTTCGCTGTCAACCATATTCTTACTGCAACCCAGGGTGATGATATTTACCTTGTCTTTCTTTAAAGTCTTCGTCTTCATAATAATGGCGGCAAAGGTAAGCCTTTACCATCGCAGTTTTTAAAGCTATTTAAAAAATAATCACCTTAAAACTGTGATTTTTTTTACCCTTTTGCGACTAATAAAGAAAATGTTGTTATTTCGGAAAGATGAACACGCTGAAAAATAAAGAAGAGTTTTTAAAAAGGGTTGAAGAACACAAACTTATTATTTATAAGATATGTAATTCGTATTGCAAAAACCGGTATGACCGGGATGACCTGGCGCAGGAGATAACATTCCAGCTCTGGAGATCGTACAATCAATTTAACGGGGCTGTTAAATTCTCAACCTGGATGTACCGGGTGGCATTGAATGTAGCAATTAGTTTTTACCGCAAAACAAAAACAGGCGAAGCTATTATTCAATTGGCAGAACCAGATACTGAAATTGAAGACAGAAAGGAAGATACTGTTGAACTGGAAAAAAATATTAATACCCTTCAGCAATTTATAAATGAACTGAAAGAACTGGATAAAGCGCTGATGATACTTTACCTGGAAGAAAAAAGCTATAGCGAAATAGCAGAGATACTTGGCATAACAGAAACAAATGTTGCCACCCGTATCAGCCGGATAAAAGATAAACTAAAACAAAAATTTTCAACCATAAATAATTAAGGCCATGGAAGACATCACATTAAAAAACCTCTGGAAAGCGCAGGATGAGAAACTGGATAAAACAATGAAGTTAAACCTCTACCTGCTGGAGTCTTTACAAAAGCAGAGAGCAGAATCAAAACTGAATAGCCTGGCAAGATTTAAAGGCTGGACAGTTGTACTGGGAATAATCTGGATCTTATTTTTAGGCCTCCTTATTTATGGCAACCAGTTAAAGAACATTTATTTTACTGTTTCCGTTGGCATCATCCTGCTCTTTAACATTGCTGCTGTTGCTGTTTATATAAAACATATTACGCTCATCAGGCAATTAGATTACAGCGAAAGCATTACGAACACACAAAAAAAGCTTTCCATATTACAGGCATCTACTTTTAACCTGCGTTTTCTTTTTTTGCAAACACCATTTTATACAACCTGGTTCTGGAGCACAGGGATGATCAATGGCAGCGGTATAAAATTCTGGCTTATTGCTGTACCCATCTCTTTAGCTTTTACTGCATTGTCAATCTGGGTTTATAAAAACCTTACTGCCGGAAACATGCATAAAAAATGGGTGAGCGTTTTAATAAAAAGCAGTACCGAACATACTTCCATTATGAAAGCACAGGATTTTCTTACTGAAATAGAAGAATTTAAAAAAGGTTGATGCGAAATCAACGGAAATAAAATATTCCTTTTCTACAGCCGTCTTCCCTATTACATAGCACGATAAGCCTTGTACCATACCATTCATCCTTTAAAAACAACAGTTCATAGATTGTGACATTCCTCCGACAATCGGGGCTGATTAAATTTGCGGCGGAATTTTAACCTAACTAAAGTATATGCCATGAAACAAAAATTACTATTTATTACATCCATCTGTCTTTTTTGGGTAATAAGCATCAATGCCCAGACCCTGACAAAGATCAGCGGGCAAATTAATGATAACTACGGGAAACCTTTACCCACTGCAACAGTCATGTTGCACTCAGCCAGAGATTCTTCTTTGGCAAAGACAGCCATATCTGACAATAAGGGGAATTATGAAATGGCCTCCATAAAACCGGGCAGGTATTTCCTACGCTCCAGTATGGTGAATATGCAAAAAACCAGTTCCCCCGTTTTTGAAGTAAAAGAGAATGAAACGACCACTGCCCCGGTTATTACAATAATACCTGCTGTAAAAAGCCTGGCAGGCGTTACAGTTTCCAGTGCAAAACCAATGGTAGAAGTTAAGGCCGATAAAACCATTTTAAATGTAGAAGGCACTATTAATGCTGTTGGTAATGACGGGCTGGAACTTTTACGTAAATCTCCCGGAGTAATGGTTGATAAAGACGATAACCTTAGCCTGGCCGGAAAGACCGGCGTAAAAGTTTATATTGATGGTAAACCTAGCCCACTTGCAGGCGCTGACCTTGCTAATTATTTAAAATCGCTTCAGTCTTCACAGATCGAATCAATTGAGATCATCACTAACCCATCTGCCAAATATGAAGCGGCAGGTAATGCCGGTATCATAAATATCAGGCTGAAGAAAAATTTAACCATTGGTACCAATGGTTCGGCTAATGCCGGTTACAATATTGGTATCTATGCAAAATACAATGCAGGTATTTCATTAAACCACCGTAATACGAAAGTGAATATTTTCGGGAATTACAATTTCAATGAGGGCTTGAATGAATTTAGTATTAAGTCGTACAGAACTTCACCCGACAGTTCATTCGACCAATCAAACACCATCACCAATCGTAATAAAGGCTCACACAATTTTAAAACCGGGATGGATTATTTCATTAATAAAAAAAGTACAATTGGTGTGGTGGTAAACGGAAATATTTCGGATAACAGGGCTACTACAGATGGGCCGATGAAGATAATATATACGCCAACAAACACCCTTGATCGTACATCATACAGTACAGGTGATAATAAAATAAAACGGAGCAATGTAAATTTTAATACCAACTACAGGTACGCAGTAACAGGCGGCAGTGAGTTGAACATTGATGCAGACTATGGAATATTTAACCTGCGCAATAACCAGTATCAGCCTAATGATTATTATAATGCCGCTGGTACAAAATATTACAGCACATTAAATAACACAGTATCACCTACCGATATAAAGATCTATTCATTCAAAGTTGACTATGAACAGAATTTTAAAAAAGGAAGGCTGGGCTATGGTGCTAAGATCGGCTTTGTGAATACCGACAATAATTTTAACCGTATAAGTATTGAAGGCAGCAAGGTTACCAACGAAAGCAACCTTTTCAGTTTTAATGAAAACATTAATGCAGGGTACGTTAATTATAACCGTGCTTTCAAAGGCTTTATGATACAGGCAGGTGTAAGGGTTGAAAATACCGTTTCAAAAGGACATTCTACCGGCATAACTACGTCAGGCAATTTCGATTCAAGCGTTAAGCGTAACTATGTAGATGTGTTCCCCAGTGCAGCCATTACATTCAACAAGAACCCAATGAGCCAATGGGGCCTTACTTACAGCAGGCGTATTGACCGCCCTGCCTACCAGGATCTTAACCCATTTGAATTTAGACTAAATGATTATACCTACATGAAAGGTAATACCCAGTTGAAGCCACAATACACAAACAGCTATGGTATCAGCAACACGTATAAATACAAACTAAATACAAGGCTTAATTATAGCCATGTTAAAGATATTTTTGCACAGATACCTGATGTATCCGGACCAAAAAGCCTTTTGACTAAAAAGAACCTGGCTACACAGGATATTATAAGCTTTAATGTGAGCTATCCTTACCAGCATAAATGGTATAGCTTTTTCAGCAATGTAAATGCCGGCTGGTCAAAATACAAGGCCGATTTTGGTGGAGGCTCCCGTGTAGTGAACCTTGAAGTATTTACTTACAGTTTCTTTATGCAAAACAGTTTCAAACT
>JBDTUK010000138.1:0-26600 GCA_040007795.1 Ferruginibacter sp. | reverse complement strand
GTGTGTTTCAGAAAAGTCTTGGCCTTGCAGATTTTTACCATGGGGCAGATGACAGTGATTTGCCATTGGGAGAAATACAATTGATGGGACGCAATGACCCCGATACTATTTTATGGATGGCAAAAGATATTTTTCGCGGTAAAACTTATGATGAGCTGAAAGAGATGACGATAGATTTTTGGTTAACGGCAGAAGACCTTCCTTCGGCAGATAACAGGGTTACATTGAAAGCTGATGGTTCTATAAAAGTTGATTATACAAGAACGAACTACACAGCTTTTGAAAAATTGAAAGATAAGTTGAAACAGGTTTTTGTAAAGCTGGGAGAGATTGATGAAGATTATAAAGAGGTGCAATGGAAGGGATATGACCTGGATGTTAGCGGCATGAGTCATCAGAACGGCACCTTGCGTTTTGGTACTGATCCTGCAACATCGGTACTGGACCTGAATTGTAAAACACACGACCTTAACAATGTGTATGTGGTAGATGCCAGTTTCTTTCCAAGTTGTGGTGCATTTAATCCGGCATTGACCATTGCTGCCAATGCATTGAGAGTGGGAGATCATATCATTAAAGATGTGTTGAATTCTAAGCTTATAAAATCACAGGTAGTAACAGCATAACTAATTTAACCACTAAGTACACAAAGAAGGTCACAAAGAACACGAAACCGACCCCTTGTGTTCTTTGTGTAAAAACTTTGTGCCCTTTGTGGTAAAAAAAATGGAAGAAATAGCAAAAACAATCACCATTTACATCAGCCATACACTGGAGATCATTTCTGCCCTGGTGATTGCAGCAGCATTGATAAAACTGGTGGCCAGTTATTTTCAAACATTTGTAAAACCTAAAAACGGATTGTCAGCCATGGATGCCCGGCTGGTTTTTGGCAGTGCTGTGGCCGTGTCATTAGAATTATTATTAGGCGCCGATGTGCTGGCAACAGCTGTTGCGCCCAGTTGGGATGATATTGGCAAACTGGCTGCTATTGCGGTTTTGAGGACAGGATTGAATTATTTCCTGGAAAGAGAATTAAAGCATAAAAAAGTTGTTGCCTAAAGTCGTTCATGCGACAGCCGCTCTTTTCATCATTTATTCTCTTTGTGGTATGAGAGTAATGCCAATAAAAATAATTTCCGCCGAAGGCGGATGGATTCAAATGAAAGCATCATTTAACAAAAACTGGAAATATTATATGCAGGAAGCCCTTGGCCTCGGCATATTTATGATATCTGCCTGTTTTTTCAGCGCTATGTTATTCTCAGAAAAAAGTTCCTGGTATCATGCTATACCAACAGCGCTGGAAAGAAATGTGTTGATGGGAATTTTGATGGGAGCTACAGCACTATTTATTTTTTATTCGCCATTCACAGCGCCAAGTGGTTCACAAATAAACCCGGCTGTTACATTAACTTTTTTAAGGTTGGATAAGATGTGCCGCTATGATGCCATGTTCTATATCATTTTTCAATTCATTGGTGGTACGGTTGCAGTTTACCTGATGCAGTTACTGATGGGAAAAATATTAACTGAAGCACCAATAAATTCTGCAGTAACTATTCCCGGCAAAACAGGAATGTGGTGGGCATTGATCACTGAATTTATTATCGCCTTCATTACCATGACAATGGTTTTGTTTACTTCCAATAATGATAAACTAAAAAAATATACAAGAATTTTTGCCGGATGCCTGGTATGTACATGGGTTGTACTGGCCGGTCCTATATCTGGTTTTGGGATGAATCCTGCCCGAACATTTGCCAGTGCATTACCTGCACATACCTGGACGGCTTTCTGGCTGTATATGTTCATTCCATTAGCCGGAATGCTTGCTGCGGCAGAATTCTATCTACTGGTAAAAAAAAAGAACAGCCCGTACAAATTAAAAGTGGTGTATCGGCAATATGAAGTCAATAACAATAATCAATTTCAAAATAATGAAACAGATCTCAAAATTATTACTGGTTAGCCTGGCTATTTTATTTGTACAGGCCAATCTTTATGCACAGGTAAATAAAGTAGATGCTATTGGCATTACTGTAAAAGATATGAACAGGTCGGTAAAGTTTTACCAGGATGTACTTGGCTTTAAAAAAGTTTCTGATAATGAATTCAGCGGAAAGGAATATGAGAACCTGGAAGGTATTTTTGGTTTGAATATCCGTATAGTGCGTATGCAGTTGGGCGATGAGTTCATTGAGTTGACAGATTATTTAACAGCCGGTGGAAGAAGCATTCCGGAAGACCAAAAAAGTAACGACTTGTTTTTCCAACACATTGCCATTGTAGTAAGCGACATGGATAAGGCTTTTGAACAGTTAAAGAAATTTAACGTTGAGTATGTATCTACATCTCCACAAACGCTTCCTGTTACCAATGTTGCAGCTGCGGGCATCAAGGCATTTTATTTTCACGATGTGGATGATCATAACCTGGAGCTGATCTATTTCCCAAAAGGAAAAGGCAATTCAAAATGGCAGACATACAACAACAAAATATTTTTAGGAATTGACCATACAGCTATTGGTGTAAGCAGCACAGAAAACAGTCAAAAGTTTTACCAGGATATTTTAGGCATAGAAAGAAAAGCTGACAGTTGGAATTCAGGGACTGAGCAGGAACATCTGAATAATGTGGAAGGAGCAAGCTTGCACATTACCGGTTTCAGGGCTGCTGCCGGGCCGGGTGTAGAGTTTTTGCAGTACCTGAAACCAGGGCCAGGAAAGAATTACCCGGCCGATACAAGGGCTGATGATATCTGGTTCTGGCAAACCACATTATTTACCAATGATGCCGAAGCACTGTATAATAAATTAAAAACTTCGGGCTATACATTTATTTCGAAAGGAATAGTTCATATCAATGTAAACGGTGTGCATTCAAAATCTTTTATTGTAAGAGACCCTGATGGCCATGCCATCCTGATAAAGGAGATGGCTACATAAGTCCGGTTTTAGGTCAACCATCCGACAAACAAACTGCCGGTTTTTTATTCTTTTTACAGTATCAAATCAAACGATAAAAATGAACCGAGAAAGAATAGTATGTCCTTTGTGCAACGATACAGTTGAAGAACTCGTTTATAATTTTCATATCAACAGCGAAAGGGTGGTTATTGATAAGATCAAATCAAATAATCCCACCTGGGCAGAACAGGATGGCATTTGCAGCCGCTGTATAGACTACTATAATATTGAAATAATCAGGGAACAAAAACTGCTTCCTGAGATTGGACCGTTTTTTTCCGTAAAGAGCGCTGATGATTTTATTATTCTTCCAACAGCACTCCGTGTGGATGCAAACCCAAAATACACCGGCAAGGGAATAACCATTTGTTTTATTGACAGCGGATTTTACCTGCATCCCGACCTGGTAAAAAATAAGAACAGGATCAAAAAAGTAGTTGATATTACCAAACCCCGTACAACTGCAAAATATTTTTCTCAACCTCACAATGAATCATGGCATGGCACCATGACAAGCGTGGTATGTGCCGGAGATGCTTCACTCAGTAATGGTTTATACAAAGGCATTGCCAGTGATGCATCATTAGTGTTGCTTAAAGTAATGGACAGCAATGGAAAGATAACCACAGAAAATATTTCAAAAGCATTGCAGTGGGTGGCAAAGAATCATAAGCAGTATAACATAAGGCTGATCAACATGTCTCTTGGTGATGATGCAATAGGTTCATGGAAAAACAGTAAAGTGGACCTGCTTGCTGAACAATTAATTGAAAAAGGGATCAGCATTGTTGCAGCAGTTGGAAATGATAACAACGCTTCTATAAAGCCTCCTGCAAACTCGCCGAATGTGATTGCTGTTGGCGGCTGGGATGATAATAACAAATTAAATGGTGAAGAAAGTAAATTGTACCACTCGTCTTTTGGCAAAACCGACGATGAATTGCATAAACCTGAATTGATTGCCAATGCCATATGGATGGCAGCGCCAATTTTGCCCGGTACACCCGAACAGGAAACTGCGAAAGCATTGTATGGGCTGCAACAATCTCCGGACGAAAAACTAAAGCACATGATCTTAACATCTGCAGACAAAACGGGAATCAATGCTGATGAAGTTGAAATAAATGACGTAACTTTTTGCAGGGAAAAAATAAAAAGCCGCATACAGGAAAGCAAGTATATTTCGCAGCACTATATGCATGTTGACGGTACATCATTTGCAGCACCCATTGTTACTTCGGTAATAGCGCAAATGCTGGAGATAAACCCTGATCTTAACCCTGCTCAGATCCGGAAAATTTTATTCAGCACCTCAGAACGCCTGCCCGGCTTGCCTGCAGAGCAACAAGGCTATGGGGTAATTCAGCCAGGGAAAATAATTATTAAAGCACTTCAAAATTTGTATGCTATGAAACAGAACCCATCACCTTATGTAAACATCAAAAAGAAAGTCATTGAGTTTTATATTCACCATCCATGTGCTTCGAACGTATTTTTGGCAGGCAGTTTCAATAACTGGGCGCATGATGCACTATTGATGGAGCCTTCTGTAAATGGCTTGTGGAAAATTGAGATTCCGATGTTACCCAAAGGCGCCTATCAATACAAGTTTTTTGTAGATGACAAAAGCTGGATGGAAGATTTTGATAATCCATACCGGGAGCCTGATGGCTTAAACGGATTTAATAGTATTTTAGTAATTGAAAACTAGTAACATGGGCACAGTAGTTTATATGGTTTTTATGATAATGGGACTGTACCTGCTTGCAGGCGCAGTCTTTGCCATTTTCTTTTTAACAAAGGGAATAACAAAAATGGACTCAGGTGCACATGGCTCTAGTTGGGGTTTTCGGCTGATCATCTTACCCGGTACGATTGTTTTATGGCCCGTGTTGTTTAATAGATGGATGAAAGTAAAAAAAGTAAGTCATGATAAAGCCGCTTCGTAAAAGGCATTTGCAGGTATGGACTTTACTTGCTGTTTTGATTCCAGCAGGAATTATCAGCGCTTATTTTGTTATACCGAAAGAAGCAACAAATAAATTGATAGAAGAGGATAAAACGACAGCATTGCCTGTTGTAATAAATAAAGCTGAAGGGAAGGATTTTACCGTTTATCTCCGTAGTTCTGATGATAAAAAAAATTATCAACTGCAATGGATCAATACAAAAGCATCAACGCAGCCATCTTCTCTTATCTATAAATTAAACAATGGAGAAAAAGAACTGATAGGAAGAGTTGAATCGACTGGTAATTACTATTTTCTTTTAAAAGCTGATTCAACTAATAATTACAATTTCATTTTGTACGATATCATTCATCAGCAAACAACAGATACCATAAATTTTAAATAATGAGCGCAGGATATACAGCAGTGGGGTGGAACAGGCAGAAGAAACTATATGATTGGTTCATCTTTGGTTTTTGTGTTCTGTATTTAATAACTTTTGTTGGCGTAACAGCATTCATCAATCCTGATTATACTTTTGAAACGGTATTGATACGCTCTACATCCACTTTGGCTGTGCTGTTGCTTCATGTGATCTTGAGTATAGGGCCACTGGCCCGGCTTAATAAAAAATTCTTGCCACTACTTTATAATCGCCGGCATTTAGGTGTGACCATGTTTTGTATTGCTGCAGTGCATGGCGTATTCAGCATCATTCAATTTCATTCGTTGGGTAATGTGAATCCTTTTGTTTCACTCTTTACTTCCAATACCAACTTTTTTTCGTTGAGTGGTTTCCCTTTTCAGTCACTTGGCTTTTTTGCATTGATCATATTCTTTTTAATGGCAATAACCAGTCACGATTTCTGGCTGCATAACCTTTCTCCCAAAGTATGGAAGACACTACACATGTTTGTTTATGTAGCTTATTTTTTAATTGTGATGCATGTGATGCTCGGCGTAATTCAGTATGAAACCCATCCCGTTTTTGTTTTGCTGATTGCAGCCGGAGCTATATGGCTAATCAGCCTGCATCTTATTGCAGGCAGGTGGGAAGTGAAAAAAGACAATGAAAAATTTGATTTTGTAAAGGAAGGTTTTGTAAAAGTTTGCGATGTACATGATTTTGAAGAAGGAAGGGCCAAAATATTTTGTATTGAAGCGGAACGGATTGCTGTTTATAAACATGAGAACAAATTATACGCCCTGCATAATGTTTGCAAGCACCAGGGAGGGCCGCTGGGAGAGGGCAAGATCATTGATGGCTGCATAACCTGTCCATGGCATGGTTACCAGTATTTGCCCAACAACGGACAATCACCGCCGCCATTTACAGAAAAAGTAAGTACTTATGATATAAGGATTGAAGAAGATAAAGTATGGTTAAATCCAAAACCGTTTGCAGAAGGAACAGAAAGGCCTGGAGCAGCGATTAAATTAAGTTGAGTAAAATAAAAAAGATGATATGTCAGAACAAGAGATAAATAAAGATAAGAAGCCTGGCCTCCCCTCTCTGGAGGAGAGGGGAACGAGGGGTGAGGTAGAGTTTTATATTGGATGGATGCCGAAGGCGCCGGCAGGTTTTGCAAAACAGGTAAGAAGGGTATTATTTATACTTTTTCCACTGGCATTAATTGTTGGTTTGGTTTTAGCTTCTTTTCAAAAGAAATTTTCAACTTCCAATTTTGAATTTGGAAAGAGTACAGAAATAAAAGGTATCTATTTTAATACACCTGTCCCGGTACTTAAGGTCATCAACGGAAAAGATATCTGGGGCAATGCTTCTTATATTACCATTCCACTGGTTGGTTATGGCAAGCATGGTGCAGAGACGGCTATCATGGAACTGGAAAAAGAAAAAAATCTTTCTTTCAATAATAAAGAGCTGACATTAAAAGGCACTTTATTATATAGTGATGGAAAAACATTGTTGCAAATAAGTAAAGAAGAAAACCCGGTTGTAAATATTGGTAAGGATGCTGATGCTTCTTTCTTACCACAACAAAAAGACCTGGGTATTCAAAAAATAAAAGGAGAGATCATTGACCCCAAATGTTATTTTGGGGTGATGAAACCCGGTGAGGGCAAGGTGCACAGGGATTGTGCCATCCGCTGTATACTTGGTGGCATACCACCGGTTTTGAAAGTGATGAACGAAAAGGGAGAAAAGAATTATTATTTAATAGTTGGCCCCAACGGAGAAAAAATGAATGAAGCGGTGCAGGACTTTGTAGCGGAACCCGTAGAAATAGAAGCACGGGTAGTAAAGCAGGATGACTGGGTGATTCTTTATGTACAGGATAAAAATATAAAACGGATATCAGCAATCAGTTTATATAAAACAGGTGTTCAAATAGCATCCTGTACAAGTGATTGTTGTAAGAAATAAACGCCTATTACAGACCGCTTTTTGGAGCGCCAAGTGCAGTCAGTATATCATCGAGACCACTCAGCTTTCCAAGTTGAAGTCCAATTTTTGAAAGATTAATAGTTGTGCCGTCTCCGCAATCTTGCGGAACCCACCGCCAAATAAAATTGTATTTTCCATTTTCTAAAGCTTCAAATGTCCAGGTCTCGCCATCGAAGCCTCCATGACAGGTTGTGTCAATACCAAGCTTCCAGAAATTAGAAGTGCTCAATCGCCTTGAAATATTATCATAGAGTGTATCATCAAATTGGAATTTTAGAGTTGCAATTAAAACACCCGTGTAAGTACCACCATTGCCATTTGTGATTTTTGTGGTTAGAAATACTTTCTTGTTTTTCTTTTCTACAATAAAACAATAAGGGTTTCTAAAGCATGGCTTAACAATAAGCCTGAACCAATGTCTTGATGAATCAATTTTTGTCGTGTCAATATATTCTTCTTCAAATGCATAAGGGAAAGCATTAGAGGAATAACCTGTTTTTATATCAGGGTATTGAGTTACAAAGAAATGTGAAAAAGTTTTTGTGCTGTCATTTCCATTAAATTGTCCGAACCCATATTGTTGAGCAAAATTGTCGGCAAAATAATTTCTTTTTTGTTCCTCTGTCCAGCCTTTTGGTTTGTCCACTTTTTTTACTGAGTCTTTGCAGGAGAACAGAAAAAGTATGAGTAAAATAAAATAGTATCTCATTAAATCGTATATATCTTGCTTATTTATCTCTTTGTATTCCCATCTTCTTCATCCTTGCTTCTAATGTTGTGGGATTAAGTCCCAATATTTTTGCGGCGCCTTTTTCTCCACTCACTTTCCAGTTGGTTTTATTCAGCACACTTATGATATGATCTTTCTCTACATCATCCAATTTTTGAACTACCGTTTTTCCATTGCTAATTATAGTTTTTGAAGAGGGTATCCAGTTACCATATTCCAGTGTATTTCCGGGAGATAATATCAAAGCTCTTTCTACTAAATTTTCCAGTTCACGAATATTACCGGGCCAGTCGTAAAGCATCAGGGCGTCAATTACCTTAGCAGGAATATTACTGATCTGTTTACCCATCTTTCCTTCATATTTATTGACAAAATGTTTTACCAGTAAAGGAATATCTTCTTTCCGGTCACGCAATGGCGGCGAAATAACCGGGAATACATTCAACCTGTAAAACAAATCTTCTCTAAATTCTTTTTTTGTAATGGCTTCTTCCAGGTTACGGTTGGTAGCTGCGATCACCCTAACATTTACTTTCATTGTTTTTGGATTACCCAGGCGCTCAAACTCACCTTCCTGCAATACTCTTAATAATTTTGCCTGCAACTCTACAGGCAATTCCCCGATCTCATCTAAAAAAATGGTACCATTATCTGCCAGTTCAAAGCGGCCAATCTTTCTTTCCATAGCGCCGGTAAATGCACCACGTTCATGTCCGAATAATTCACTCTCAATTAAATTGGCAGGTAAATTGGCACAGTTTATTTTTATCAATGGCCTTTTACTGCGGTTGCTGATATTATGAACGGCTCTTGCCAACAATTCTTTTCCCGTACCACTTTCCCCGGTTATCAAAACTGTAGCATCAGTAGATGCAACCTGCTCGATCTGCTGCAATAATCTATGGAAAATTTTACTTTTACTTATTATTTCTTCAAAATTGTTATTCAGTTTTATTTCTTCCTGCAGGTATTTATTTTCAGCCTGCAGTTGGTTTTTAAGGACTTCTATTTCTACCAGACGTTTTGCAAGTTCCTCATTTGCTTCTTCCAGTTTTTTCTGTGCTTCCAGCCTTTCTATTTCCGCCCCGGCCCGGGCAGCAAAAATTTTCAGGATATCCACCTGGTTTTGTTCCTTGGTCATTGGTTTGTCATCAAAGCCACCAATATTACCGATGGCTTTACCCGTGGAGGGGCTATATATAGGAACTGCAATCCATGAATTGATCCCTTTTTCCCTTGGATAAGACAACTCCAGGTTATTGGCACAAAAGAATTCATTTCCTTTCATTACCACTTCACAAGGTGTGCCCGATAATTCATATTCAAATCCTTCCAGTACTTCATGTCTTTCAACATAGGAAAGCATTTTCATTTTTGTTTGCTCGGCGTTCGAATACCGGCTAACCATGGCATAACGTATGTTCAAACAGAAAGTGACAAATTTGGCAAGTTGTAACAAATAATCTTCGCCGGTTATGCCGGCAGTCTGTTCAGAGATAGTACGCAACAACTCTTCCTCCATCTTCCGCTTGCGTATATCACGTACAGAACTGCAGAAATATTCTGTGCCTGCATATTCAATGAAATTATTGGTTACTTCAACCGGGTAAAGTCTTCCTTCTTTGTTACGGTGTTCAGTCTCTAAAATTTCCTGTCCCAGTTTTTTAGTAGCATCCCAGCCATATTTCCATTCTTTTTTTGTTATGGTTGGGTTGATATCAAAAACAGACATGTTCATCAACTCATTAACCGTATATCCTGATTCACGGGAGACAGCATCATTTACCCGTATAAAATTTCCACCTTTGTCCATCCAGAAGATCTGATCACGCAGATTTTTCATGGTGGTATGATACAATTCAATTTCATTCAGCCTTTTGTTGAGTTCACAATTTTTTACCTCCAGTTCTTTTTCTGCCTTCATTCTTTCAAGTTCGGCTCCAACCCTTGCCGCAAAAATTTTCAGTATAGCTGTCTGGTTGTTTTCGGAAGTAACCGGGTTAGGGTCTACAGCAATGATATGACCAATTATATCACCTTTTGAAGGGCTGTAAATGGGAACTCCAACATAAGATTCTATTCCTTTTTCTTTAGGGAACCTTGCTTCTACACCAAAGGGCATAAAAAAATCCTCTCCCCGCATAATGATCTCACACGGTATATCGGCAGTGTCGTATTCAATATTGTCAAGCACCAAATTACCATCTACATAGCACAAAGTTCTTAGTCTGGTTCTTTGATCATTGGCACATTCGGTAATCAGGGCATAGCGCATTGATAAGGTAACCGTAATATGCCTGGCAAGCTCTGTAAAGAAATCCTTTCCAGTAAGTCCTGACGTTGCTTCGGAAACTGTGCGAAGCATATCTTCCTCCATTCTTCTTTTACGTATGTCACGGACAATGCTGCAGGTAATTTCATGCCCTTCATATTCTATATAATTACCGGAAATTTCTATGTCATATAAATAACCGGTCTTGTGTTTATGTTTCGATTCAAAGGTGAAGCGCTTTTTCTCCCTCAATGTTTTCCAGAAATTTTTAAAATCTGCAACTACTTCCGAAGGGTTGATGTCATGCACATGCATCGATATCAATTCTTCTTTGGAATAGCCACTCATTTTGCTGGCTGCATCATTTACATAAAGAATATTGCCTTTTGAGTTCACCCAAAAAACTGCTTCGGGCAGGTTCTCAAAAGTGAAATGAGAAAGGTTTAAGTCTTTTTCAAACTCCAGTGTGGAAGTTTTAGCCATGTGGGGAATTTAGTTACGTATTATTGGCATATCTAAAATACAAAATAAGCCACAACTTAGCGTAATAAACAGGGTTCATTTGTCTGGGTGGTGACAATTTTTTGAGAGCTGATAGTCTGATGCTGCCTGGGCCTGGCCATTAATTCAGGTGGACAGAATCAGGAATCAGCAAATCAATGTACATTTAATCTTATAACCAAGCAAACATGCCCGCATTAACCAGCAAGCAGTACCGCTTCGCCTTTATTATGATTACGTCCCTGTTCTTTTTGTGGGGCTTTGCTCATAATCTTGACCCCATACTGATACCACACTTAAAGAAATCATTCACACTTTCTACGTTGCAGTCATCGCTGATTGATTCAGCGGTATTCATAGCTTATTTTGTGATGGCATTGCCGGCCGGGTTCATTATGAAAAAATATGGATACAAGGCCGGAATTATTACCGGGCTATTGTTGTTTGCAATGGGTTCTTTTTTATTTATACCGGCAGCCAATACACAACAGTATATTTTTTTTCTCGGTGCACTTTTTATCATTGCCTGTGGGTTAACCATCCTGGAAACAGCTGCAAACCCTTATGCATCTTTATTAGGCGATGCTGAAACATCAACCCAACGGCTTAATTTTTCCCAATCATTTAATGGCCTGGCAGCTACGCTGGCGCCAATTATAGGTGCCCGGATCATTTTAACAAGGGATTATACGGAAATTGAATTAAGCAGTATGACCGATGCTGCAAAAAAACTGGCATTGAGTGCTGAAGCATCTACGGTAAAAACACCTTACTTTATTTTAGGAGCCATTATCCTGCTGGTAGCCATCATATTCTGGTTTACCAAATTACCTGAAATAAAAGAAGGAGATGCACATACAGGAACCGGTAAAGGTATTTTGCATGCTTTCCGTCACCGGCATTTAACCTGGGGAGTGGTAGCACAGTTTTTTTATGTGGGGGCGCAGGTATGTGTGTTTAGTTTTTTTATCCTGTATGCCACAAAGGCTGCAGGTATTGATAAAGTGACTGCAGCGGATTATTTGGGCTGGGGTTGTGGGATGGCATTCATGATTGGCCGCTTTGCAGGAACTTTCTTTATGAAGTATATAAAGCCGGAGCGCCTGCTGGCTATTTACTCGTTAATAAATATACTGCTGTGTGCAGTAGCTATTTTCAGCAGTGGGATGATGGCCCTGTACGCTGTAATAGGAATTGCTTTCTTTATGTCTATTATGTTTCCCACAATTTTTTCATTGGGTATTAAAGACCTGGGGGCCGATACAAAATTTGGCAGCAGCCTCATTATTATGTCGATTGTTGGTGGAGCATTGCTGCCACCGGTTTTTGCCCAGATAGCTGATGTTACCAAAAATATTCAGAATGGGTATATTGTTCCGTTGGTTTGTTTTGCTGTGATTTTGTATTTTGGATTGAAGGGATATAAAGTAGTTGCTAATAATAAACCTGAATAAATGAATAAATATTGTTTAGCATTGGACCTGGTAGATGATCCTGCATTGATGGAAGAGTATGAATATTGGCATAAGGCCGAAAACTGCTGGCCGGAGATAAAAAAAAGTATACTGGGTGCAGGCATAACACAAATGGAAATTTACCGCACGGGTAATCGTTTGTTTATGATCATGGAAACAGATGATTCTTTTGACGGGGCTAATAAAGCAGCAATGGATGCAGCTGATCCCAAAGTACAGGAATGGGAAAAACTGATGTGGAAATTTCAGCAGTCATTACCATGGGCTAAAGAAGGAGAGAAGTGGATAGCAATGAATAAAATATTTCAACTAATATGATCTGCAATGTTGTTTGAACTAAAAAATAAGACTGCAATTATTACCGGTGGTGGCAGCGGTATTGGTAAAGCCATTGCAAAACTATTTGCAAAGCAGGGGGCCACTGTTTTTATTTTTGACCTGGATAAGGCCGGTACGGTAGATACAGTCAATGAAATTATTGCCAATGCTGGTATCGCTCATTTCATGCAATGTGATGTTTCAGACCAGCAAAAGGTAAAGGACGCCGTAGCGGAAGTAAAGGCAATTAGCCGGAGTATTCACATTTTGGTAAATAACGCCGGGGTGGCTCATGTTGGCAATGCTGAAAATACCAGCGAAGAAGATTTTACCCGGCTTTTTAATATTAATGTAAAAGGCGTTTATAATTGTTTGCACGAAATTTTGCCGGTGATGAAACTAAGCGGCGGTGTTGTATTAAACATGGCATCCATTGCTTCGTCGGTAGGTATTGCTGACCGCTTTGCTTACAGCATGACAAAAGGGGCGGTAGTTGGCATTACACTTTCAACTGCAAGAGATTTCCTGCAACATAATATCCGTTGCAATTGTATTTCGCCGGCAAGGGTGCATACGCCTTTTGTAGATGGCTTTATCACCAAAAATTACCCGGGCAAAGAAAAAGAGATGTTTGAAAAACTATCAAAGAGCCAGCCCATTGGCAGAATGGGAACCGTTGATGAAATTGCAGCACTGGCTTTGTATCTATGCAGCGATGAAGCCGGTTTTATTACAGGAAATGATTACCCCGTTGATGGGGGATTTATTAATCTTAATAACTGATATGAAACTGATTCGTTTTGGAGAACCCGGTAAAGAAAGACCCGGCGTTCATATTGATGGTAACAATTATGATGTGAGTAGCTTTATTCATGATTACAACGAAGCATTTTTTGCTAATGGAGGATTACCTCACCTGGCATTTATGGCGGATAAATATAAAACCATGTTGCGTAAAGTGGCGGAAGGAACCCGTTTGGGCAGCCCGGTTGCAAGGCCATCAAAAATTGTATGTATCGGGCTCAATTATGCCAAACATGCAAAAGAGACCAATGCGCCTGTTCCAAACGAACCGATAATTTTTTTAAAATCAACCACGGCATTAACGGGGCCTGGTGATGATATTGTTATTCCTAAAAACTCGATCAAAACAGATTGGGAAGTGGAGCTGGCTTTTGTAATAGAAAAGAAAGCAAGTTATGTGAGTGAAGAGGAGGCAATGAATTATGTGGCAGGTTATTGCCTGCATAATGATGTAAGTGAAAGGGAATTTCAACTGGAACGTGGCGGTACCTGGGATAAAGGAAAGGGCTGCGATACTTTTGCACCTGTTGGTCCCTGGCTGGTAACTAAAGATGAAATTGCTGACATAAATAAACTGCGGCTCTGGCTTACAGTAAATGATAAGATGATGCAGGATGGTAATACAGATGATTTTATTTTTACTATTCCTAAATTGGTTTCATATATCAGCCGCTTTATGACGCTGCTGCCAGGTGATATTATCAGCACGGGTACGCCACATGGGGTAGGGTTGGGTTTTGATCCTCCCATTTATTTAAAACCAGGTGATGTGGTTCAATTAGGTATTGATGGATTGGGAACATCCCGTCAAACTTGCAAAGCATATGCTTAGTATTGACAGCCATCAGCATTTCTGGCATTACGAACCCATAAAACATACATGGATCGATGATGCAATGGCTGTGATACGGAAAGATTTTCTCCCCCAGGACCTGGCTCCTGTTCTATCACAAAATAATATTGATGGTTGTGTAGCTGTGCAGGCCGACCAAACAGAAAGCGAAACTGATTTTTTAATTGAATTAAGCGATCAGCATTCATTTATTAAAGGCATTGTAGGTTGGGTTGATCTACAGGCTGATGATATTAAAGACAGGTTAGCTCATTATAAACAATTTCCTGGTGTAAAAGGTTTCCGCCATGTATTACAGGGAGAAGAACCCGAGTTTATGTTACATCCTGATTTTATTAATGGCATAGCAGCTTTACAGGAGTATAATTTTATCTATGATATTTTAATTTTTCCGAAACATTTAAAAGCAACGTTGCAACTGTGCGGCAATTTCCTTACCAACATTTTATAATTGATCATATGGCCAAGCCTTATATTAAAACAGGAGCGATAGATGAATGGAAAAAAGATATGGAGCTGCTATCGCAATATGAAAATGTACATTGTAAAATAAGTGGTATGGTTACCGAGGCAGATCATCAATTTTGGAAAAAGAAGGATTTCACTCCTTATTTAGATGTAGTAGTAAATGCTTTTGGCACAAACAGGATACTATATGGCAGCGACTGGCCGGTTTGCCTTGTTGCTGCATCGTATGAAAACATGGTAAACATTGTAAAAGAATATTTTTCTTCTTTTACAGAAACAGAGCAGCAGAATTTTTTTGGTAATAATGCTGTACGGTTCTATCATCTTTAAAATTAGATCAGCATGTCGGCAACTGAACAACAAAATATAAAATTACCTCCCGTAATATTTGGCACTGCCGGCCTCGGGAATTTATACGAAGCGGTTCCATACTTAACAAAGCTTGAGATCATAAAGGAATGTGTATTGCATGCCCCGGGTGGTATTCCTATGTTTGATACCGCCGGAAAATATGGGGCAGGACTTGCTTTGGAGGTATTGGGTAAGGCTTTAAAAGAGCTGGGTGTTCCCAAAGAGGGGGTTATCATCAGCAATAAATTAGGCTGGTATCAAACTGAATTAACAACACCCGAACCAACTTTTGAAAAAGGAATATGGCGGGAAATGAAAAATGATGCGGTTCAAAAAATAAGTTATAAAGGCATACTGGAATGTTTTGACCAAGGCAATGAATTGCTTGGCGATTATGATTCTCAAATGGCTTCTATACATGACCCCGATGAATACCTGGCTGCAGCAACCGATGAAAAGGATGACGCCAAACGCTACAATGATATCCTGGAAGCCTATGAAGCGCTGAAAGAATTAAAGCAGCAGGGTAAAGTTAATTCTATTGGTGTAGGTGCAAAAAACTGGAGGTCTATTGAACGCATTTCAAAAAATATAAAGCTGGATTCGGTAATGATCGCCAATAGTATTTCGGTGCATTCACATCCTGCAGCATTATTGACTTTTGTAAAAGAATTGCATAATGATGGAACAGTTATCATTAACTCTGCTGTTTTTAACGGAGGTTTTTTAGTTGGCAGGGATTATTATAATTATGTACTGGTGGATAAAGAAACTGCTGAAGGAAAAGCATTGTATAAATGGAGGGATGCCTTTTTTGCTTTGTGCGATCAATTTAATGTACAACCTGCTGAAGCCTGTTTTAATTTTGGTTTCAATATTCCCGGGGTTACCAGTGTAGCGGTTAGCACTACCCGGCCGGAAAAAGTTAAAGGGAATATTGCAATGGCTACTAAACAAATGCCTGCGGGCTTTTGGGAGGCGATGGTTACCGGGGGTCTATTAGAGAGAAATGATTTTTTTTAAGATAGCCGGCCCGCAATTAAAAAACAGGACACCTTACTGCATTCTTTGTACTGTTATCCCGGTTATTAAAATTCTGGTAGCCTATTGCAAATTCAAATCCACCATGGCCATAACTTGCATTTCTCAATTGAGATACATTTACATCATAGCTTGCCGAGATGGAGATATGATTCACATCTAATTTCAATGTGGGAATTAAAGCATCCTTCAGCCTCACCACTGCTCCTGCATGTAAAATATACCTTGGGTCTTCGGTGTCATCCAGTTTATAACTGTAAATAAACCCGGCTACAGTTTCCTGGTAGCTGCTTTGCTTGCTATAATCGCCATAAAGTGTTATATAAGATTCTTCACCTGCATTTATTCTTATACCCAATGAACCAACCCACTTTGGCGCCATTTCTATATCCGGATTTCCATAAAAAGAAACCTGGTGTGATTTATTAAAATGATGATATGCCAGCCCGAGATAAACATTGTTATTTACATTCTGACCAAGCTGTGAATTGAAACTCATTCCCACACTTCCGTCAAGATAGGAGTAAGAAGTCTTTGTGAAATTTTCTCCATTGCTTAAAGCCGGGTCGTAGTCAACACCATTGTATTGGCTGTTGGTTGTGATCTTGCTTTGATCGATCCGCCTTTGCACAAGCCCACCCATAAAGCCAAGTGACAGGTACATGTTTTTTTCAGAGCTTAACGATTTCTGGTAATTTAATACCGGCAAAATATGAGTTGATGTCAGGGCGATGGTTCCGGCTTTATCATAAAGGATCTGTCCGCCAATGGTTAAGAAATCATCTCCTTTGCCAATTGGTTTTTTATATTCAATATTAAAAGACCCGGTACGGTATGCATCGGTAATATTATTCCACTGACTGCGGTAAACAGATTGTACCCTGATATCTCCTTTAAAAATGCCTGCCAATGATGGGTTTCTTAATAAAGGGGTTTCAAAAAACTGGGAGAAATGTATGTCCTGTGCTTTTGTGGGTGCCGTTAATAACAGCGTCATAATAACAGGTACAAATTTTATATGCAGTAAATATTTTTTCATTCGGTCTTCATTTATCTTAGTAGTGCAATATTCCCATTTACAATAAGCGGTGTATTATTTTCACAAAGTATCTCTGCTGTATATACATATACATCGCTGGTTAGTTTCTGTCCCTTTACAGTTCCATCCCAACCCGATGTTGGATCATTGGGTGAAAAATTTACTTTCTCAAAAACCACTTCACCCCAACGGTTAAAAATGCGTAGCAATTTAATGCTGAAAATACCTGAGCCTCTTGGATAGAATATATCATTTGCTCCATCTCCGTTTGGAGAAAAAGTATTTGGGATATACACATTGGCACCATCGCATAAAACATATACGGTCAATCCATCTGTTGATTTGCAACCCCCGGCATTTTTTACTTCTACTGTATATTGGGTTGTTTCCTTTGGTTTTACTGTTATTGATGGAGGATTACTGGCAATAATACCCGGTGATGCCAGCCACTGGGTCCAGGTAACATCCGGAGATAGTGTTGGTGTTAACACTACAGGCTGGCCACCGTTCTTCATCGTTACATCTTTTCCTGCATCTACTTTTGGAATTGGATAAACTTTAATGGTGGTATAGCCGGTATCTTTAAAACAACCATAAGCATCACTGCCTACTACCATATAGGTTGTTGTAGCCCGCGGGCTTGCTACCGGTATTGGTGAAGTTGGATTACTCAAACCCGATGAGGGTGACCATTGATAACTGTTTGCACCGGATGCAAATAACCGTACTGTACTGCCAACACAAATGGTATCGTCATTTTTATTGGTCATTACAAAAGGTTGAATGACCGTAACATTCAAAGAATCCATATTGCTGCAACCATAAATGGAAGAACCGGTTACCCAATACTTTGTTGAAGAATCGGGTGAGGCCAATGGGTTTGCACAGTTTGTACAACTTAACCCGGTAGCCGGACTCCACACATAAGTAGCACCGCCGATGGCATTTAGTTGTGTAACTTTTCCCCTGCATATTTGCAGATTAGGAATTGCATCAATAACTGGTATGGGATACACTTCAAAACTTTTATCTACGGTGTCTTTACAACCTGTAGTGTTGGTTGCAATTAACCTTATATTATAAATCTGAGCCGTTGTATAAATTTGACCGGGAGGGTTTTGTAAAGTTGATGTATTGCCATTTCCCAAAGACCAGTTCCAGGTAACTACAGATGTATCAGGTACATTTAATATGCCATTAAATGTGGCGGAAACAGGCGTACAACCACTTATTGCATTTGTAAAATCGGCCTGTGGCGATGCTACAATTTGAACTGGTAGTGGCAGCGTTGCGGTATCTACACATCCGCTGTTTGTTGATACGATCAACTGCGGATTATATTGGCCAACGACTGAATAAAAATGTGATGGGTTTCGTAATGTAGATGTGCCGCCATCTCCAAAGTTCCATGCATAAGTTGAACTCACATCATTTATAACTGATGAATCTGTAAATTGAATAATGCCCAGGTCGCAGAGCGGTTTTCCATCATAACCAAAAACAGCTTTAACCCCTTTTACATTTATCGTGTCTATTCCAAAAATAGGAACCTGGCATCCGTTCTGATCAACTAAGATAATTTTGGGAACATATGAACCCAGTAATGTATAGGTATAAGAAATGATTGAATCAGGTGTATTGAAAGTTGTTCCATCATTAAAATCCCAAATAAAGGATTGGTTATTTATGGTGTTTGCAGTAAAATTTACAGTAAGCGGTTTACATCCTATCAGGGGCGTGTAGGTAAATGTTCCGGAAGGTCCCTGGATAGTTATTATTTTAAATGCCGTATCAAAACAATTATTACCCGGCCCACTGATGAATAACCTGGCTATATAAGTTCCGGGGTTATTATAAATATGTATTGGGCTTGCTGCGGTTGATGTGCCTCCATCTCCAAAATCCCAACTATAGGTATTAGCATTTACTGAAGTGTTGACAAAATTTGCTATTAATGGCGGACAGGTATTTACCGAATCAGAAAGCGTAAAGCTTGCATGAGGTGCTGCAACTTGTACGTCTTTATTTAGTGAATCTGTGCAGCCGTATTGATCAGTTATTATTAAGGTTACTGTATAAGTGGCTTCAGTTGCGTAAGCATGTGAAGGGTTTGTAGCATTGCTTGTAATACCATCACCAAAGTTCCAAACATAAGTCAGGTTTGGACCAGTGGATGTGTTCGTAAAATTGATGATCTTGTTAGGACATGCAATGGTATCAGAACGGGTAAAGTCTGCTACCGGATCAGAAATGATAATGGTTTGCGTATTAGAAGTACTGTCTGCACACCCAACTCCGTCAATAGTTTTTAGAGTAACGGTGTAACTACCGGGAGTAATATAGAAATGTGTAAATGGCGGAGCCGGAAAAGACTGCGTTGTACCATCACCAAAATTCCATATCCAGTTTACTATCGGGTGAACCCCATCATTAGTTGAACCATCAATAAAAGTTACCAGGTTATTTAAACAGCTTCCTCCGTTTGGAATGGTGAATGCGGCTTTGGGGCCATCAACCCGTATGTATTGTAATTTTGTCAGGGTGTCTTTACAACCGGCAATATCTGCAATAATTAATCTTACGGTATATAACCCCGCATTAGTATAAATATGTGCAATGCTGGCACCCGAACCTGCCTGTCCATCACCAAAGTCCCAGTCATAAGTAGAGATAGTGCCGGGTGTATTACCTATCGCATAGAATGCTGTTGAACTGTTCCGGCAGATCACCGTATCGGTCGCATAAAAATTGGCCACTTGCTCAATGATCCTGATGGAGTGGTAAGTTGTATCGGAACAGCCTGTAGTATGATTGACTACCACGAGCCTTATAACATAAGTACCTGAATCCGGATAGGTATGTATATTATTTTGAGAAGTGGAAGTAGCGCCGTCGCCAAAATCCCAATGCCACTCATCAGCGCCAATCGAGTTATCTGTAAAAGTTATTGTTCGGCGGTTTGCACAACTAAAGCTTGGCCCAAAAGCAGCAATAGGCGGATTTATATGAATGTAATCAATAAAAGTTATGGTATCGGGGCAGTTATTGTTCCATACAATTAAACGTACGGTGAAATAGCCTGTGTCGTCATAATGATGTGAAGGATTTTGACTGGTTGATGTACCGCCATCGCCAAAATACCATAACCAGCGTGTTACATTTCCAAGTGACAGATCGGTAAAGAGTACATCAACATGTGCACATACATTTCTTGGTGTTGCCGATAAATTAGCTGTTGGTTTTGAATCGGCAATAATGCCGGCCCTTACAAAAGCAGTGTCCCTGCAACCTCCGGCTGTTGTAACAATTAAAGTGATATCGTAGGAACCAACAGGGAATGTATGCGTTGGATTTGGTAAAGTAGAAGTTGTAGCATCCCCAAAATCCCAAAAATAACTTACTACCGGATCAGGTGAAACAACAGTTGAAGAAAAGGTCCAGGTTAGCGGCGCACAATTACTTTGCGGTAAATTATTTATGGTTACCTGCGGAGCTAAGATCTGCACATAATTATTCAACACAAGCGAATCACTGCAACCAACAAAATTTGTTACAACTAATTTTACATTAAATGAACCGTAGCTTGTATAAGTATGTGATGGATTTTGTAATGTTGATGTTCCACCATCACCAAAATCCCAGTTATATGTTGCGCCTGCTGTACTTGTATTCGAAAAATTTGTAGTTAACGGAGGTGCACATGCAGTACGGTTAACAGCCGAAAATGCTACTGTTGGTTTTGGTAAAACGTTTATGCCATGTGTTACAGAATCGGCGCAGGCACCTAAGTAAGTAACTAATTTTACAACATAGAACCCCGGTGTAGTATAAATTTTAGTTGGATTAAGTGCTGTTGAATTTGTAGCATCACCAAAACTCCATAAAACCGAAGTAGGGGCAGGTGTAGTTGTATTGATAAAGTTTACTGGATCATTCTGGCAAACACTGGCCGGATCATTAAAAGATGCCTGGATAAAATTTATAACAATAGCATTTGCTTTTACAATAGTATTGCTGCAACCTGTACTGCTGGTTACCACTAAAGTAACTGTATAACTTCCTGTTGACAGATAAATATGTGATGGATTTGGTAATGTGGAAGTGCCGCCATCACCAAAATCCCATGCATAACTAAAAGTTCCTGGTCCGGTTGAGGTATTGGTGAAGTTTATGGTTACCGGAAGACTGCATCCTGTTGGTAAGCTATTTGTAAAGTTGGCAGTAACCCCGTTACTTGCCTGAATAAAATTGTTTTTGGTCAGGGTTTTGGAACAACCTGCAGTATTAGTTACCTGTAGTGTTACATTAAAGTTTCCTGCCGAACTATAAGTATGTGCAGGATTCTGTGTATTGCCAGTATTACCATCGCCAAAATCCCAAAGCCAGGTTGTGATGGGAGAATTGCCGGCGCTGCTTAGGTCGGTAAACTGAACAGGAAGAGGAATACAACCTGATGTTGGTGTTGCCGAAAAATTTACCACCGGAATGGCAAACACAGTAATGTAGTTTGTTTTTGTTATTGAATCGGCGGTACCGGCTGCATTTTGAATGACCAGTTTTATGGTATATTGACCTGCTGTAAAATAAGTAGCTGATGGATTTTGTATAAAAGAAATGGTTCCATTACCCAGGTCCCATCTCCATTGTGTTGGGTTACCGGTTGACAGGTCGGTGAAATTTACTATTTGCGGTGAACATCCTGAAGTTGGTGTAGCTGAAAAATCGGCTGCTAATTGCGCCTTACTGCTAAAACTAACAGCAACTATTGTTATAAACAATAAAATAAATGGCCTAAGTATAGCTTTAGTAGACATGGATTTAACGTGATATGGATTCGTAGGTATTGGATAACGTATTTTAACCTCGTACTTATACCAGTTAATAAACAGTTTTTAAGCCTAAAAATTGTGTTTTTTTAATATTTATTTTAATTGTAGTTTTTTTTGTCATAATTGCTGTTAATACCGTTGGCGTTAATTACTCAAGATATACTAAAAAAATGCTCATTAGGAGCATATCAGTCCTGGTATATTTTGAGAAAGAGGTCGTTAATTCTACCCCGATATCCTACATAAAAAATTCGCAAGAGTAAGCTCTTTTAAATGACTAAAAATTATCCAGGTATTTATAGCCACTTCCTGTATTCAGTAATAATACTTTTTCTGATGATTGGATTTGTTTTTCCCGGCTTAAATTCAGTAATGCTTTCCATGTTGCAGCACCTTCAGGCGAAACCAGTATGCCTTCCGTTTTCGCTATATCTTTAACCCCGGCAATTATCTCATTTTCTTCTACTGCAATGGCCGTACCGCCGGATTCTTTTAAAACATGTAGCATCATATTCATTCCAAAAGGATAAGGTACAGCCAAACCATTTGCCTTTGTTGCCACGGGAGTGAAATTATTTCTCCAGTTAACCGGATCTTTCAATGCATGTAATATGGGTGAACAATTTTTCGATTGCACGGCAATCATACGGGGTAACTTCCCTGATATCCATCCCATTGCTTTCATTTCTTTGAATGCTTTCCAGATTCCAATTAAACCGGTACCTCCTCCGGCCGGATAAATAATTACATCAGGCAATTTCCAGTTCAGTTGTTCTGCAATCTCATAACCCATTGTCTTTTTCCCTTCGAGCCTGTAGGGTTCTTTTAAAGTAGACATATCAAAGTATTGCCCACCTTTGTTAAGTTCCATTACTTTTTTTGCACAGTCATTTATTAAGCCATCAACCAATATCAATTCAGCCCCGTATAATTTGCATTCCTGTTTAAAAACTTCCGGTGTATGGGTTGGCATTACTACCGTGCATTTGATTCCTGCTTTTGCACAGTAAGCTGCCAGTGCACCCCCTGCATTTCCTGCTGTTGGAACTATACAATTCCTTATTCCAAATTCCTTTGCTTTTGAAACAGCAACACTCATGCCCCTCGCTTTGAAGGAGCCGGTAGGATTAAAAGATTCATCTTTCATCAGCAAGTCAGGAATGCCAAACCTGTCTGCAAGTTTGGTTAAAGAAAATATGGGTGTCATTCCTTCGCCCAGGCTAATGATATTCTCTTCTTTTAAAACCGGTAGCATTTCTGAATAGCGCCATATATTTAATCGGCGGTACTGCAGTTGTGTTTTATGAAAACTTTGCAATAGATCGTATTCCACTGTTAAGGGGCTATTGCAGCATGCAGCATACGTATTGATTTCAGACGCAGCATATTTTTTTTTACAATGGGAGCATGTAAGAACAGTTGAAAATGTTAATGGCTTCCGTCGGGCTAGTGTTATCATGTACTAAAAGTACAATGGAACCCATAACTAATTCACTCTAAAAAATTATAGGGTATAACAATTTGTTATAGTTCATTTTTACAAAACCGGATAAATGCCTTATTCAGTTCATTGTTATCGGTACCATGCCGCTGTATAAAAAAGAAGTTACGGACGATTTGAAATTTTTCAATATTAACAGCCACCAGGTCTCCATCCCTCAATTCTTTTAATACCGAACCCTTTGGCAAAAAACCAAGACAATTATCTTCCCTTAGAAAATTTTTCAGCGCTTCGGTACCTGCAAGACGTACACTTACTTTTAGCTCCGATAATTTAACTCCACTTTTTTCCAGGTTATATTTTAATGCTGCCAATGTTCCAGAGCCTTGCTCTCTTAATACTACCGGGTAGTTTTTTATATCCTGAATGGTCAATGATCTTTTTTTAGCAATGGGGCTTTTGGCGCTGCAAACAGCCACTACTTCATCGGTGGCAAATGGCTGATATAAAATGGCAGAATTTTTTTTCTTACCTTCCACAATACCAATATCAATATCCTCATCAACCAATGCTTTTATAATGGTATCAGTATTCCTGTTGAGCAGGCTGATCTTTACTTCGGGATATTTTTGGTGAAAGGCAGATAATATTTTTGGTATGATGTATAAAGCCACTGTGGTGCTGGCTCCCAGTTTTAACTGGCCCTTTGCTTTTAACTGGTCTTTAAGCACACTTAATTCAAACTCTAATTGATTTTGAATCTTTTTGGCTTCTTTTAGCCGGTGTAATAATAATTTTCCGCCGGGACTTAAGTGTATAGTATTTCCCTTTCTTTCAAACAAAGTGGTTTTGTAATAGGCCTCCAGTGCTTTAATATGTTTACTAATGGCCGGCTGGCTGATGAACAACACTTCACTGGCTTTGGAAAAGCTGAGGTTTGTTGCCACCTCCATAAATATTTCGTGCCGTGTAGAAAGCATACGTGGCAAGTCGGTTTATTTTATAAATATTTATTGAAGTTAATAACTAATGTTGACTTGTATTTGGCAAGGTCGGTAATAAAAACTCCTGCTGAAAGCAGTTTTTATGGTTAGTAATTTTAATTTTCATTTTGTCAGGTCTTTTTCAAAGCACACACTGTTCTCAATATTTTTATACTGCCCAAAGTTTGGGATGATGTTGTAATTATTCTTTTTATAAAGCGCAATAGCTTCGGGTTGTTTTTTGCCCGTTTCCAGCACACATCTTATATAGTTCATCTCCCTGCACCAGGCCTCCAGTTCTTTTAATATTATGGAAGCAATACCCTGCCCACGCTGCCCGGGTAGAACATACATTCTCTTAACCTCCATGCTATCTGCCGAATATTCTTTAACAGCGCCGCAACCCACAGGTTCATCTTCGATGTAAGCAACAACAACATGCTTTATCATATCAATTTTATTGAACCGGTCATAAAAAGAATGTTCTGCTCCATCACGGATGGCCAGGTCAATATCCAGTGCTTTTATAAGTTCCTGGAAATTTTCATCATTGGAATCTGTTCTTTTTGGGGTGATCATATCGTTTGAGAAATTGTTTTCTGATGATTTGGCAACTCACTTGCGAAGATATGCTGTGTAGATCTTTTTTAAAAACCGGCAACTTTTAAAAACCAAACGTGCCAAAGCCTGCCCGACTGAGTCATTCAGGCGGGGACGTAAGCCACAAAATGTGCGGATGGGATATCGCTAAAATAAATTTTGAACTAAGGGTCGGGTATTGCTGAAAATGATGATTGTTATTCCGTAAAGCCCAGCTTTTGCAAATACTTCTGTTGGGCGCATGGCTAATATGAACTACTTATTTTTTCGAAGTCGCTTCAACTTTATATTTTATCGACTTTGATGAGTATGAATATTCTCTGAAAAAAATCATTTAATTCATTTTGCAATTGCAACAGTTTGATCTATTGTTCTATTTAGTAATCATACTGATCAGGTGAGTATGATTTTGGTCTTTTGCTTTTATTTAATTTTTCCTGTTTGTTCTGCATCGGGGTTAATATACCAACAAACTTTAGTCTTACTAACCATATCCGCCACTTCAGGAAAATTTCACCCGCCGGATGAAAGTCAACCTGAGTTTTTTCAACATCCACCCTTGCTGGGTATGGCATAGATCACGTTGCCTGAAACAAATAAATTGAAGCCCTTATCTTCTACAGCAGGAAGTAATAATTTCCATGTTTGTCCTTTATCTGATGATCTGAAAATGCCGTTGGTAGGAGAAAAGAAATTTTCACCCACCTGGATAATTGAATTCATGAAGGTTTGCATACCAGGGCGATCATTCCAGGTCCGCCATATTGAATCAATAACAACTTTGTCCTTAAGGCTGGCTTCAATGGGCTGCCAGGTTTTACCGCCGTCAAACGATGTTTTTAGTGTCCTGGTACCCGACTCTGAACTGGAAGTGATAGCAGCGAATCCACCTTTGATCATTTTTACATCCCATGCCACTCCCTCACTCATCACCACTTCCCAGTTTTCGCCATTATCAGTCGATCTTATTATGCCTCTATCACTGATCCCCAGCAGTATGCCATTCAATTCTGCCAAATGCCCTACGAGGACTCCGGTATGGACAAGTTTCCAGCTTTTTCCTTTGTTAACAGTTTTTAAAAACCCTTTTTCGGTGCCCATGAAAATTGCATCTTCGGCAGTCTGAAAAACGGTGCCTATTCGTGGGTGCTGAAGATTTGCGAATATCGGCGACCATACACTCGTTCCGTCTGTTTTTTTCAGCTTAACACTCCAGGAATCATTGGCAGATGTCTCGGATTTACCGAGGGCCATGCTGCTATCTTCGTTAGAAAAAGTCTCTTTCGTCCAGGAAGGAGTGATGGCGTTTGGTTCATTGTGATAGAGTACGTTTCCGAGCCGTAAAAACAGCCCTTGATCATTTGCAAAGAAGTTATTTCCCCGCATACTATCTATCGGCAAATTTTCAGGCAGCCCTTTGCTAATGTCCTGCCAGGTTTGTCCGCCATCAGCAGATCTAAAAACGAGGCTTGCATTTCCGGTGGTATTTGTATGTTGAGTTTGCAGGCTATCCGTGAGGTGATATGCCTTTGGAATTTCTACCGGCCGATTACAGGCAAAGGAAAAT
>JBDTUK010000137.1:0-12092 GCA_040007795.1 Ferruginibacter sp. | reverse complement strand
TCAGGAACTATTCTTGAAGCCCACGATTTTCCCGGCGCAAAAAAACCGGCCTATCAACTCAGTATTGATTTTGGAGAGTTGGGAATAAAAAGATCATCTGCACAAATTACAGCCTTATATAAGAAAGAAGAACTGATCGGTAAACAGGTAATTGCTGTCGTTAATTTTCCGCCTAAACAAATAGCCAATTTCTTCAGCGAATGTTTAGTGCTTGGTGTTTACAATGAAAATAAGGAAGTTGTTTTGTTGCAGCCTTCGCTCTCTGTAAAAAATGGAAGTAAGATCGTGTAAGAGGAAAGCCTCAAACTGGAAGTAACAAAATCAGCCTCCAGCTACAAGCTTCAAGAGGGCAAACTTTATAATTAAAGAGTTTTTAAAAAAGCAGAAAGTATTCTGAGCCAGCATGCTTGTCCCTTGTAGCTAATAACTTGCAGCTTGTATATTCTCCAAATTTATTAAGAAGTATTTTAAGTCAGCATGCTTGTCCCTTGTAGCTAATAACTTGCAGCTTCTTTTCATTCCCCGAACTTCTCCAAATACTGCCCCAGCTTTTTAAAATTACCTTTATTGAGTGTAAAGAAATTATTCCGGCCCTGCTTACGGCAGTCAATTAATTCGCTTTTGGCCAGTAATTTTATGTGATGAGAACAGGTAGATTGCGACAGTCCTGTCAATACTTCAACATCACAGCAGCGCAGCGTCCCTTTTTTTGATATCTCGTGTAAAATGGATAACCGGTATGGGTCAGCTACTGCCGACATGGCCTTTTCATAAAATTTATTCTCGTTCTTCATGCTCTTTTCATCATTAACTTGTTCAAAGAAATTATTTTTTATCCAATTAGACAAAAGAAATCCATGTAAATTTGATATTACTGAAATGAATGTTGAAATTGTATATTACCAGTCTCCCATTGGCGCTCTCGAGATCAGGAGCACAGGCAGTGCAATATCCGATGTTTTGTTTGTGAACTCCTGGAAAGGGGCAAAAGTAAATGAAGATGAATTAAGTTTTGTAAAACCAAAATCTGCCATCATTAAAACCTGCATCAAACAATTAGATGAATACTTTGCAGGCAAGAGAACCGAATTTACAGTTCATACATCACAGGTAGGAACCGATTTTCAGCAACAGGTATGGGCTGAATTGTGTAAGATAGCTTTTGGCCGCACGATCAGTTATCTTGAACTAAGCAAACGAATTAGAAATGTAAAAGCAATAAGAGCAGTAGGTACAGCCAATGGAAACAACAGCATTTGTATCATTGTTCCCTGTCACCGGGTGATTGGTGCCAATGGTGACCTGGTTGGCTATGGCGGCGACCTGTGGCGAAAAAAATGGTTATTAGAGCATGAAGGAAAAATAGCCAACGGAGTACAAACATTGTTTTAATTGTTAATAGACTATTAAGTGCTCGTGAGATGTGAGACGACAAACGTGAAAGCCTTGCGAAGTGAATGCTTTATCTGCTCACGCCTCACCTTTCACGTTTCACACTATTTTAGATCTACACTGCCAAATGAAAGTGGTAAAAGCAAATTCGCTTTTTGAATAATAAACACCTTCCCTTCCATACCACTTAGCAGCAATCGTATAGGCTGTTTCATACGTTCTTCATATTCAACCAAACTTTGCCTGCACATACCACATGGAGAGATCGGGTGGCTGCTTTCGCCATTAGTGTTGTTATAGCTGATAGCAATCGTATCAACAGGAATATTGGGATACAAAGTAGCTGCTGATGATAACAAAACCCTTTCAGCACAAATGCCTACGGGATAAGAAGCATTTTCCTGGTTGGTACCTGCAACTATTTCTCCATTGGCCATTTTAGCAACAGCCCCAACATTAAAGTTTGAATAAGGTGCATAAGCAGCCGAAGTAACTTCTCTTGCTTCGTTTACTAACCAGGCATCGGCTTCAGTCAATTCATCAACCGAGTTATAAACCTCATAGCTAAAACGATATTCTTCTTTATTCATAACCTAAATTTAAACTATTTTCTTTCACACAAAAAAATCCTCCCTGTATGGTGCAGAGAGGATTCATTAATATTTTACAATCAATTATTTTATCCAACGGAACAAACGTTTCCATCTGGGGCCATTTTCCCAACTGAACCAGATGAGTGATGCTTTGCCTACCACATGATCTTCGGGTACAAATCCCCAATAACGGCTATCTAATGAATGGTGCCTGTTATCCCCCATCATCCAGAAATAATCCATTTTAAAAGTATAACTAACGGCTTCCTTTCCATTAATGAAATATTTTCCGCCCCTGTTTTCAAATGTGTTGCCTTCATACACTTCAATGCAACGCTGGTAACGAATGATATTATCAGGTGTTAACTGGATAGATACATTTTTCTTTGGTACCCACAAAGGGCCATAATCATCAGCCGACCAGTTTTTACCGGCAGTATCAGTATAATAAGGGAATAAACTATTTTCATGCTCCCTGATATAATCTGATAAAACATATCCCTTTGGTAAATTAAGTTTTGCCCTTTCTTCATTAGTAATATTTACTGCATACTTAGTGTTGTTAAGTTGTTGAAAGTCCTGTTGAGAATCTCTTACCATAATTCCCAGGTTATGAAATCCTTCTTCATCAAGAAATGTGCCCTGGGGAACATCCAATATATAGTTCCGTTCAGATTGAGGAAAATAAACTTCAGGTTTACCATTAATATGCAATTTCCCGTTAATGATCTGTATAGTATCCCCGGCAATTCCCACACAGCGTTTAATAAAATTTTCCCTTTTATCAACCGGCCTTGTGATGATCAGTTCACCATAATCCTGCCAAACCCTATCTCTTCCCAACTGCCTTACCGCATCATAATAAGTTACTTTCGACCCAAAGTTCTCTTCATCATTTATTAAAGTATCATTCACCGGGAAATTGAACACAACCGCATCATTTCTTTTTACCGGGCTTGCAAACCACCTGGTGTAAGGAATATGTATCCATTCCACATAAGACTTTACATTCAACCCCGGTATAGTATGATGCACAAAAGGCATGGCAATCGGCGTGTTAGGTATACGTGGTCCATAAGTCCATTTGCTCACAAATAAAAAATCATTCACCAATAAAGTTTTTTCTTCAGATGGGGTTGGAATGGTGTAGGCCTCAAAAACAAAAGTGCGGATGATGGTAGCTGCCACCACTGCAAATGCTGCTGCATCAATCCATTCTCTTGCCGAAGATTTTTTATAGTTTTTTACAACAGCAATGCCTGCATACTTTTCATTTTTTGAATATCCCAAATAAGGAAAATAAAGAAAGGGAAAGAAAACTGCAGCGGCATGATGCCAGAAACCAAAACGGCCAAAATACTCCACAAATTTTATACATATCCAGATGGTGATGAATTGACCGGCAATGGGTACGAACTGAAAAAAGAACCAGTATTTTTTCAGTTCCATCTTCTGCACCATGCACCAGGTATTATAAAAAGGAACCAAAGCTTTCCATCCTTCGATGCCAGCTTTTTTAAACATTCCGTACATACCAATATGCCAGCCCAAAGCGCCAACAATAAAAATTATCCAACCTAAACTCATGCGTTAAATTTTAGAAGTGCCAAAAATACCATAATTAAGCGTTTGACAAGGTTTTCGGTAAATAATGTTTTGAAATGTTTAACAGAAAGGGATCAACCCTGCTTTAATATAGAATTGATATAGGCACTAACTTCTGCTGCCCGGTTCATTATCATAAAATGCCCGGCATCTTTTAAAGTAAAGTCAGCCTTAATTTTTTTAATGGGAAACATATTATCGTTATCACCATGAATATGATAAATTTCAGGAGGTTGCCAATCATTCTTCCAGTTAAGGGCCTGGTCAACGGCCCACTTCACATACTTCCTGTTCGCATTTTTACGGGAAATGGCAACAATATTTTTTTCTTCTTCAGTTGATATTCCCAAAAACCTGTTTTGGATCGGTTCTGTTAATTTAGAAGAACCTACAGGTAATATCTTATTTAATTTGAGCCATGCTATGGTTTTCATCCACTGCGGTAGTTCCAACGATGATTTGATACTGGATATGATAATGATCTTTTCAACGGGTATCTGTTTGGCTATTTCAATGCAAAGCATACCACCAAAGGAAAGCCCCATCAAAATTGGTTTTTCGGAATTAATTTCTGAACGCATTCGTTTTGCATAATGCTGAATCGTTTCTTTTTTGTGTGGTTCCAGCCATGGAATGACTATTAACCTGTACCCTTCAATGACCAGCCTCGAAAAGGCCCGTTCATCTGCTCCTAATCCACTTATGCAAAAAATTGTTTTCATACCTTGTCTCCACCGTAGCAGAGAAATTAGTTTGTTAGTTTATTATGTAATGTAAAGATTTTTAAAGAAAAAATCTTTACCGAATACTGCTACCTAAATTTTCTTATTTTTTTGGCAGTACATAATTTTCCACATCCTCCAAAGTAATGGTCTTGCCCGATAAAATGATCAGCCTTTCCACGACATTTCTTAATTCACGGATATTACCTGTCCAGTTATAGGCCTTCAGTGCATCCATTGCATTCTTCTCAACTGTTTTTTTAGGTTGCCCGTATTCACTGGCAATAATATCCAGGAAATGATCCACCAAAGACGGTACATCATCCCTGCGCTCATTCAGTGAGGGAACATGAATGATTATAACCCCAAGGCGGTGATACAGATCAAGCCGGAAATTCTTCTCATCTACTTCTTTCAGCAGGTCTTTATTGGTTGCTGCAATCACACGAACATCTACCGAAATATCTTTATCAGCACCAACCCTTGTAATCTTTCCTTCCTGCAGGGCACGTAAAACTTTTGCCTGGGCATTCAGGCTCATATCTCCTATCTCATCTAAAAATATGGTGCCGCCATTTGCTGTTTCAAATTTGCCAATGCGTTGTTTTATTGCAGAGGTAAATGAACCTTTTTCATGACCAAACAATTCACTCTCTATCAACTCACCCGGTATGGCCGCACAATTCACTTCAACCATCGGTCCGGCACTGCGATTACTTTTTTCATGTATCCATCTTGCCACTAATTCTTTACCCACGCCATTTTCACCGGTTATCAGTACTCTTGCATCAGTTGGTGCCACCTTTTCGATCGTGTCTTTTATTTTATTGATGGGAGCACTGCTACCAACCATTTCCAAAGCCTTTCCTACCTTACGTTTTAAAACTTTTGTTTCGGTTACCAGACTTTGTTTATCTAAAGCATTACGTAAAGTGATAAGCAAGCGGTTAAGGTCAGGTGGCTTGCTGATGTAATCAAAAGCACCTTTTTTTACGGCTTCAACGGCAGTATCAATATTCCCATGTCCGCTGATCATAATGACAGGAACATCTGGATTAATTTCTTTGGATCTGTCTAAAAATTCAATGCCATCGAGCTTGGGCATTTTGATGTCGCACAAAACAACATCATAGGATTTCTCTGAAAATTTTTTCAATCCTTCTTCACCATCACCGGCTTCATCAATTTTATAACCTTCATAACTGAGGATTTCGCTTAAGGTCTTGCGTATAGATTTCTCGTCGTCAATAATTAAAATGTTGGCCATAGGCTTTAACAAAAATTTTATGTGGAGTAAATGCTAAACTGCATCCCACGGGAGTTATTCAAAAATAATCAATTTATGGAGTTCAAAACACTGTTTATATTTATAATACTGAATTCTTTTTCCTGTAACAACAATGCAGGTTCATCTGCCGGGAAAAATGCAGCTATTACCAACACAAAGGAAAATAATCCTTACGAACATATTAAAAATATCCCTTTGCCAGCAGGCTTTGAACGTATAAACTGCTTTCAGGATTCTTTTGCCTGTTACTTAAGGAATATAGAATTAAAAAAAGACAGGACTGTTTACCTGTTTAACAGGCAGCCTAAAGCTAACCAATCGGCACAGTTTGCTGTGTTGAATATTACAGTTAGCAATAAAGACCTGCAACAATGTGCTGATGCAGTAATGCGGCTAAGAGCTGAATTCCTTTACACACAAAAAGAGTTTGAACAGATCATTTTCTTTGACAATAGTAGTACAGTGTATAAATTTTCGCTGCCTTATACAAGGGGCCATTTTTCAACCTATCTCAACAAAGTATTTGGAATGTGTGGTACTGCTTCATTATCCAGACAATTAAAACATGTTGATGAGTTTGATCAAATAATGCCCGGTGATGTATTGATACGTGGTGGTTTTCCCGGTCATGCTGTAATTGTTACAGATGTTGCAGTAAATGATGAAGGCGAAAAGATCTATTTGCTGGCACAGGGATATATGCCTGCGCAGGATATACATTTATTGATAAATCCTGAGAAAGAAAGTTTATCTCCCTGGTATGAAGTAAATAATCATTCCGATATCATCCAAACACCAGAATACAGCTTTACAAAAAGAGAGCTAAAGAGGTGGTAATCCGTTTTTGAAATCTTGATTTTTGCCGTTACTTTTGCCCTCCGGTTTTCGGGATGTAGCGCAGCCCGGTAGCGCACACGTCTGGGGGGCGTGGGGTCGCAAGTTCGAATCTTGTCATCCCGACATTACTTCTAAAAGGGCAATCTAATAAAAGATTGTCTTTTTTTATTGATTTACCAGGCGAGAATGATTTGTTAGAAAAACACAATCAATATATGGAGCTGAATTCACTTCCCGGAACAGAGCAACACAATTCTCACATCAGGCATATCCCTAAGCCAGATGAAATGAATAATAATTCCTACTTAATTAGTCAATGTCCCATTTAAACTTTCACTCAAAGCTTATTCTATAAGCTGAATTGTTAATAAGATAGTACACATATTCAACCAGTAAAAGAAAACAGCGGATCTTTTCTTCATTTTACAATCTACTGAAACAAAAGAACAACCAGTAAAAGGTGTGATATATGTAACCTTTTTCTATGATTGTGTAACATTTCTCAGGTTAAGAAATTCACCTTTGCTGTGAATAGTTAAATACTGGATTAAAGACAGAAAAAAAATTAAGCCCTCTTTTGATATATTAGATTACCGCACTGGCAATTCGTAGAATCGAATAGATGCTTATCAAATAAATTACGGAAATAAGTATATAAGAATACGGAAAATGTTGAAGCATTTTTACCTGGCAGGCAAATATGGAAAACCGGTATCTCTTTTTGAAAACATTTTAGTTTTCATTTCCAAAATATAGAAAAATGGGAAAAATCAAACAATTATTTACTCTGGTTGGTAAGAACTGTGTTGCGTCATTACAGCGAATGAAACTAACCATTGCTTTTATATTAGTAACGAGCCTGCAATTATCAGCTAAAACAATTCCTCACAGCAGGGTTATACCAAAACTTCAGTTAACAACTCAAAACAACTTTGTAACAGATGATGTAAAAGTAACCGGTAAAGTGACCAGTGCAGGTGGCGAACCTTTACAGGGAGTAAGTGTACTAATTAAAGGGTCTGCTAAAGGGACTTCAACAGATGGGGGCGGTAGTTATTCTTTATCTGTACCCGATGGCTCCTCACTTATTTTTTCTTCTGTCGGTTATATAAGCCAGGAACTATCCGTGAACGGAAGAACAGAAATAAACGTACAGCTTCAACCTTCTGCGCTTTCATTGAACCAGGTTGTGGTAGTTGGTTATGGTACACAAAGAAAGATAGATGTTACCGGGTCAATAAGTTCTGTAAAGGGAGTCGAAATAAATAAGCAATCCTCTCAAAATGCGGTGAGCTCATTGCAGGGAAAAGTAGCCGGGGTACAGATAACAAATAACGGTGGGCCGGGATCTTCTCCACAAGTAAGGATCAGGGGTGTAGGTTCACTTACGGCTACCGACCCGTTATACATAATTGATGGGACAATTGTGAGCGACCTTAGCTTTCTAAACCCTAATGATATTGAATCGATCGATATTCTGAAAGATGCTTCGAGCCTCTCCATTTATGGAGTAAGGGCTGCCAATGGAGTGATATTGGTAACTACAAAAAAAGGACATCCGGGAAAGCCGCAATTTAGTTATAACAGCTATGTGGGAGTACAGATCGTAACAAACAGTTTGCTGATGGCCAGTGCCAAAAAATATGCTTTTTTGGTAAATGAGAAACTCGGGCTGCCCACTGTGCCAGAATATCCCACTACTGATTGGTACAAACAGATATTAAGACCGGCTGCAATTACGCATAATCACCAGCTGGCAGTAACAGGTGGCACCAAAAAACTTACATACAATGCGAGCCTGGGTTACTTCAATCAGGAGGGGCTGGTAAATAAAAATGATTATGGTAAAATAACAGGAAGGGTCCAGGCAGACTATAAAATAAATAATAACCTTAAAATCGGAGGACAGGCTATTTATTATCATTACAATTCAACAGATATCCCGGGCGATATTTTTTACCAGGCCTATGTAGCACCTCCTATCATGGCTGTGCGCAAAGCAAATGGTAATTATGGTGATCCATTCGATTATAATGTAGGAAATTTTGCCAACCCTCAAGCCAGCTTAGACTGGTTCAACCAACGCTCCAAAGGTCATAGCATTACTGCTTCTGTTTTTGGGGAATATAAATTTGCCCGCTATTTTACGTTCCGTTCAAACTTTGGTTTAAATAACGGCATCAATGAAAGCAGGCGTTATGTAAGTAAGGATTCTCTTACCACCGTGCAGCATACTTCAGTTAGCAGTCTCAACAGGGATTCTTCTCATTCCAGGAAATGGGTTTGGGATAATACCGTTACCTATGAAAGGAAGATCATGAAACATCGTATCAAAGCAATGTTGGGCTATTCATCTTCCAATGATAAATTTACATCAGATGGATGGTCGGTCAACAATGTGGCCAATACCGGTGAATCCTCTTTAAAGATCAGTAACGGAGACCCGGCATCAGTAAAACATAATTTTGGCGGCAATGAAGCTACCTTCTTATCCTATTTTGCCCGGGTGAATTATTCGTATGACGACCGCTACCTGCTAACGGCAACTATGCGTCGTGATGGTTCGTCCAAATTTCCCAGTGATAACCGGTTTGATAATTTTCCTTCAGTCGGTGTGGGTTGGAATATCACTAAAGAGACATTCATGTCAAATCAAAAGATATTTTCCAACCTGAAACTCAAAGCTAGTTGGGGAAAATTGGGCAATGCAAGTATACCAACCAATATATCAGTAGCAAGGGTGGACTCGGGAGGTATATATAATTATGTTTTTGCCGGCACTGGCGGAGTTGTATGGCATGGTGCCAATAATACTGTATTCCCGCCAAAAAGCCTGGTATGGGAAATTGTAAAGGAATCAGATCTTGGTTTTGAGATGGGATTACTGAAAAATAAGCTAACTATCGAAGCAGATTATTATGACAGGCAGACACAAAACGGGATCTTTTCCCTGCCTATCCTGGGCACCGTCGGCACTTCCAATAGTTCAGTATTGGGAAATTTTGCAACCTATGATAATAAAGGGGTAGAATTTTCGGCCAACTGGAGATCAAATATCCGCAGTTTGAAATATAATATCGGCATTAACCTGTCTGCAAATAAAAATAAAGTGGTAAGTATACTTGGGGGTAATGTAGATCTTTATGGAGGTGGCTTACCTGTGGGTGGATATTTAACAACGCTTGCAAGAGTGGGTGATCCCATTGGATCTTTTTACGGCTATAAGGTAACCGGTATCTTTCAAACGGATGCGCAGGCTGCTGCATCCGCTCAGCCTAATGCCAAGGCAGGCTACTTTATTTACCAGGATCAAAATGCTGACGGTGTTATTGACTCCAAGGATAAGGTGATACTCGGTAATCCAAATCCCAAAATAACTTATGGGTTCAATTCCGGATTTGAATATAAAAAATTTGATATCCAGTTAGACATACAGGGTGTGGTGGGTAATGATATTTACAATGCAAATAAGGGTGTGCGGTTTGGGAATGAAAATTATACTGATGATTTTTACCAGCATCGCTGGCATGGTGCGGGCACATCCAATACGTATCCGTCTGCCGATCTGAGCGGCGCTAACCTTGATCCTAATTCATGGTTCGTAGAAAAGGGCAGCTTTGTGAGGATCAGGAATGTACAGGTTGGATACACAGTATCAAATCGCCTGCTTGAGAGGTGGAAGATACAGAAACTGCGTTTGTATTTAAATGCGCAAAATCCATTTACTTATTTCAAATATAAAGGCTTTACACCGGAGATCGGGGGTGCGCCCATGAGCACAGGGATCGACCTGAATGTTTACCCGTTATCGGCAACCTACAATTTCGGTGTTAACATGATCTTTTGATAATAATAAATCATTGTAAAATGAAACAGCCCTTTTCAACAGTTCTTCATAATAAATTCACTGCATCTTTGCTCGCAATTTGCTTGTTTTTTATTGCCGGGTGTTCCAAGAGTTTTTTAGACGTTGCTCCAATTGGTCAACAAACCAGCGCAACTTTCTTTGCCAATGCCACCGATGCAACAGCAGCGGTAACCTCCTGTTACGGCCACCTGAATGAATGGCGTGTTGCGGGTTTTGCCCACCTGGCTGTTACCAGCATCACCTCGGATGATGCTGAAAAAGGAAGTGTGCCGGGTGATGCGGGTTTTTTGAATGATTTTGACAATTTCACTTTCACGGCTACCCAATTTGAAATTGATGACTATTGGACGGGGCAGTATGCCGGGGTTAACCTGTGCAACCAGTGTATTGACAATATTCCCGCCATCAGCATGGATGCCAGCTTACAGGCAAGGCTGGTCGCAGAAGCAAAATTTATCAGGGCATACCACTATTTCAATTTAGTTCGTGCATTTGGCGGTGTTCCAAAAGTAGATCATGTACCTGTAACGGCAGACGAACTTAATCCTGTAAGAGCTGCTGCTGCGGATATTTATACCCTGATCGAAAGCGATCTCAATGCAGCTGTTTCAGTATTACCTGCCAGCTACCCTGCTGCAGAAATTGGCAGGGCCTCAAAAGGAGCTGCAATGGGAATGCTGGCAAAAGTAAAAATGTATGAAAAAAAATGGGCTGAGGTGTTAGCCCTTACTGACCAGGTGATCGCCTTGCCTTATGCGTTAATGAGTGACTATTATAAAATGTTCAGGGTGGCTTACGAAAATAATAGTGAATCACTTTTCGAAACAGAGGCTAACACCTTTGCAAATGACTGTGGCACTTATTGCCAGTATTCCGAAGTACAATGGGTGCGCCCGGTAGGATGGGGTTTTAATGTACCCACCAGCGACCTGGTAAATGCATATGAGCCGGGCGATCTGAGAAAAGCGGCTACCATTATTTTCAGCGGCGAAACGACGCAGGATGGAGATGTGATACCGCTCAACTCCCCTAACCCGCGCTATAATAAAAAGATCTATGTGCCATCGTATGTTCCAAATGCCTGTGGGTATGGCTATGGCCGGGATCAAAACAGGAGAATACTTCGTTTGGGAGAAATATACCTGATACGGGCTGAAGCAGCCAATGAATTGAATGATACCGCGAAAGCAAAAGCTTCGCTGAATATTATCAGGAACAGGGCAGGCCTGCCTTCCATCAATGCGCTTAGCCAGGCTAACCTGCGCACTAAGGTCTGGAATGAACGTCGTGTAGAATTAGCCATGGAAGAAGACCGGTTCTTTGACCTGGTGCGACAGGGAAGGGCAGGCCAGGTACTAAGGGCGCAGGGAAAGCAATTTGTAGATGGGAAGAATGAAGTGTTCCCGATACCCGACAGACAAATTACGCTTAGCGGTAATAAGTTAACTCAAAATCCAAATTATTAGATCAATTGCAAGGACACGATCAATCGTGGCGCTGCTATTGCCGGAAATAGATACTACTATGATCATCAAATATTACTGAAAATATTATCGGGTAGATGGATAACTCATTCTAAAAATGCATCCGGATATCAGATATTTTTTATAATTCACTTTACTTAACAGTTAAAACAAAAAGAATGAAAAAAAGAATCAGTTATTTATTTGCGGCGGGAATATTACTTTCAGCAGCATCAATTTCTTCCTGTAAAAAATCATCTTCCGATCCTGCATTGCCGCAGATCGGCGGGTACAATAATTCAGATGAGGTAGCAGTTTCTAATC
>JBDTUK010000136.1:0-12623 GCA_040007795.1 Ferruginibacter sp. | reverse complement strand
GTTAAGCTAATCAACAGGTTTCATGTTGGTTGTTTTAAGGGTTAAAGAAATTCCCCCTGATTCTTCAGGGGGAATTTGTTTTAATAAACTATGGGTTCACATTTAATGTTTTCTTTCCATCCAATCCACCTCTTTTTGGGTGGTAAATGCCTGCATGATGCCAATGAGGAAGATCATACCTACATTCCCGGCTAAATAAGCAAGGCTGAAACACCGATAAGCTGTAATATCTATTTCAAATTTGGAAAAGAAAGTAATAATATCAATTACCAGTACGGTAATACTGCAAACAATGCCCAGTACAAAAAGTATTTTAGATATGATTCGTACAATGGCAGAAGGATGTTTTTTCGTTCTCCTAAAAAATACCAGGTACACCGAAGAAAAAAGTGCTGGTGCCAATGTGATCATGCCCAATCCGAAAATAAGGTCAGCCGCATTGGATGAAACTACTTTTGAAATTCCGTAAAAAGTTGCAACCAGCAATGCTAATATCACCGGTACGGCAAGGAACAGGAAAAAAATGAGTATGTAGAGCTTCGAATATTTTAAAAACCTGTCTTCCATTGTAGTTTATTACTTCTTTATTATTTAAAATAACTCAGGTTGGTTTTGGGAGTTAGTGTCAGCAAAGTTTGATAGATAAGTTTCACTGTATTCTCAATATCATCTTTATGCAACATCTCTACCGTGGTATGCATATACCTCAAAGGAATAGAAATAAGCGCCGAAGGGCAACCATCATTGGCATAGGCAAATGAATCGGTATCGGTCCCGGTGCTGCGGCTTACTGTATGATATTGCAACGGTATCTTATTTTTAATGGCTGTCGCCTGTATCACATCTAACAGTTTATTATGTACTGCGGGCCCATACGTTAATGATGGGCCTTTGCCACAACTGCATTCTCCTTCGATCTGTTTATTGATCATCGGTGTGGTGGTATCATGTGTTACATCGGTGATGATAGCAATATCGGGCTTTATCCTCCGGGCAATCATCTCTGCACCACGTAAGCCTATCTCTTCCTGCACTGCATTTACAATATATAATCCAAAAGGTAATTTTTTCTTATTTTCTTTCAGCAGCCTGGCCACCTCAGCAATCATGAATCCACCAATGCGGTTATCAAATGCACGGCCTATTAAATAATCATAAGCCAGTTCTTCATAACCCTGTTCATAAGTTGCTACAGCGCCAATATGGATCCCCAATGCTTCCACTTCCTTTTTATTTCTTGCACCACAATCCAGAAATAAATTATCAACCTTTGGCTGTGCCTCTTTATCACTGTTACCCATCCGTGTATGAATGGCCGGCCAGCCAAAAACAGCTTTAACTGTTCCTTTTTTTCCATGAATGAGCACCCTCATTGATGGCGCTATCTGGTGATCTACTCCCCCATTGCGTTTCAGGTATATCAACCCTTCATTGGAAATGTAATTTACAAACCAGCTTATCTCATCTGCGTGTGCTTCTATCACCACTTTAAATGGAGCATTGGGATTTATAACACCTACAGCGGTACCATAAGGATCGGTAAAATGACTGTCAACATAAGGCTTTATATATTCAAGCCATAATTTTTGCCCGCTGCTTTCAAAGCCTGTTGGAGAAGGATTATTGATATAGTTTTTTAAAAAATGGTAAGATCGTTCGTTGAGGATACTTTTTGTTTTCTTTGCTATTGCCATAATGGTAATTTAATTCAGGCAAAATTAGTCAAATACCGGCTATGTAAGTTGCTAAAGCGGAAAATAACATTAACCCGTCCACAATAAAATAGTAAAAAAGATAACCCTGCTTTTTAGTTGAGTAAAAATAAACGATCAGTAATGCCAGCGTGGAAATTTGCAGGGCAATGGACTGGTAAATGGTTATGCCATAATACCTGAAAAAAAAGTTGGAGACAAACAATACAGCAAAGATGGTATAAACAAGAAATTTAAGTGTCCCAGGTTTTAGATCTGTTGCCAGGCTGTGTAAGCCCCTGATCTTATCAACAGCAATATCCCTGCTGTCGAATATGATGCAAAGCATAAGCATGAAAAGGAAACGGCGGCTAATGATAAACAGGTCAGCGTTATCCAAAAGCAAATACGTTTTTTGCATGGGTATGAATGCTGTTACATAGGTCCAGGTCAATGCCAGTACTATGGTCTTTAAAACACCTGCCCTTCTCGTAAAAAGTAAAAAGGTAAAAGGCAAAAGTGGTATTGAATAGATAATGGTCAGTAAAACAGCTGTTATCACAAAACTGATGGGTATGGCAGATCGCCATAAACAGAACAGGAGTCCTGCTGCAGAAAAGACCAGGAGTAAAACAGCAGTTGCTTCTTTTTTTAACAGGTTGGTAATAGCAAAGTTTTCGGCAAACGAAAGCCTGCTCACTATCCAGTAAAAATTATAACTGCACAGGGTTGAAAAAAAAATGAATCCGTACACCAAAAGTGAGTTATCAAAATGCCGGAGTTCTGCCGTTTGAAAGGCCAATGCAACGGCGCAGATGGCAATAAATATGGAATGTGATAAGATGAAATGAAACCATTTCATTAACGGCAGATATAATAAACAGGGTCATCTGTAACAATTACATTGCTCTTATTCTTTGCAAAATCTTTTATATAAACCTGGAAGTACAAGGTATCTGTATGCAATGGGAAACCGGGCAAAGACTTACACCTGAGCACTTTTGAAATGTCAATATCAACATCTGCCTTGAAATTACTTTTTGCCACAGCCTGCAGGTCAGGAAAAAGAAGTGAGTCAAATGTATTGGTCTTTAGATTTTTCATATAAATAAATGCAGTATCCTTTCCATTGAGGCCAAGGTCTCCTTCTGCATCCGTAACATGAATTGTAAGTATTGGCGTGGCGCTGGTATTATCCACAACGTTTGGCGAAATGGATTTAAATGATATCTGAGGCGCTGTTGTAAAATTATCTTTTTTACAGGCCATTAAAAGAAAAATGGCTATGGTAAATACTAAACTGTATCGCATCTTTGTGTTTTGTATGACAAATTTAATGATTGCCGGTGAAACAATCGGTTAAAAATATGGAGCTTGAAAAAAGGATATTTGCTGCCTCAGCAGATAACTTTAGCATATTGGCTATTGAATTGTTTCAATTTCAGTATCACAATAATTCAATTTACCGGCAATACTGCGATTCGTTAAAGGTAAATGCCGGTGCCGTTGATTCTTTAGAGAAGATACCCTTTTTACCCATTTCCTTTTTTAAATCACACCCGGTAAAAACAACTGAATTTGACGCTGAGGCTGTTTTTGAAAGCAGTGGTACTACTGGAACAACCGGCAGCAAACACTTTATTAAAGATATTTCCCTTTACCGCAAAAGTTTTACTACCTGTTTTGAAAAATTTTACGGGCCGGCAACCGCTAAATGTATATTGGGTTTGCTGCCTTCCTATTTAGAAAGACAAAACTCTTCGTTGGTGCTTATGACGGATGAATTGATAAAAGCAAGCGCCAATGATCTGAGTGGATTTTATTTATACGACCATGAAAAGCTTCACCGCACAATAATTCATAATGAAATACTAAAGTCACCTACACTCCTCATCGGGGTTACTTATGCATTGCTTGATTTTGCTGAAAAATACCCCATGCAGTTAAGGCATACCATTGTAATGGAAACCGGCGGCATGAAAGGCAGACGTGAAGAAATGACCAGGCAGCAGGTTCATGAAAAATTACAATCGCAATTAGGCACTGGTTTGATACACTCCGAATATGGAATGACAGAATTATTATCGCAGGCTTATTCCAAAGGAGATGGAATTTTTCATTGCCCTGGCTGGATGAAAGTTTTGCTGCGGGATGAAGATGATCCTTTTCATGTTATCAGTGCCGTAAAAGCAGATAACAGATCACTGACCGGCATAATAAACATCATTGACCTTGCTAATATTTACAGTTGTAGTTTTATTGCTACAGATGATGTTGGCCGTTTGCACGCCAATGAAAGTTTTGAAGTATTGGGAAGAATGGACCGCAGTGATATACGGGGATGCAGTTTAATGGCAATATAAAAGCCGGCTGAACGATCAACCGGCTTTTTTTGAAGTGATCTGGCTGGGACTCGAACCCAGGGCCCATACATTAAAAGTGTATTGCTCTACCAACTGAGCTACCAAATCAAACACCCTTTTTTCAAAGGGAGTGCAAAAATAAGGCAAAAAGCTATTGCTTCAAATTATTTACAGAAAGTTTTTCCCCAATTACCTCGATTGTTGTGCAATTTCTTTGCAAACAGCGGCAGAACTCACCTATTTTTGTCAATATTTTTTTATGACAGATTTCTTCAAAAACAAAGTAGTAGCAATAACAGGAGGAAGTGATGGCATTGGTAAGGCTTTGGTCGATCTTTCGATTGTTTTAGGAGCAAAAGTGGCCACCTGCGGCCGCAACCAGGAAAAATTATATGATCTTCAGCTATTACATTCCGGGAAACCTTTACATACACTTGTTGCCGATGTAAGCAGTTATAATGATTGCAAAAATTTTATTGATTCCACTATTCAGACTTTTGGCGGTATAGATATCCTTATCAATAATGCGGGCATATCCATGAGGGCTTTACTGAAAGACCTCGATGTGGAAGTGATCAAAAAAGTAATGGACATAAATTTTTTCGGAACCCTTTATTGCACCAAACTTTCACTGGATTCTGTTATTGAAAGAAAAGGAACCATTGTAGGTGTATCTTCCATCGCCGGCTATCGTGGACTACCGGGAAGAAGCGGATATTCTGCCAGTAAATTTGCTATGAATGGTTTTTTAGAAGCCGTAAGAACCGAATTACTGGATAGCGGTGTGAATGTAATGTGGGTTTGCCCCGGGTTCACTTCTTCCAATATCCGTAATGCAGCACTAAATAAAAAAGGGCAGGCTCAGGGGCAAAGCCCGATGGATGAAGGAAAGATGATGACCTCAGAGGAATGCGCTATGCACATTTTAAAAGCCATTGAAAAAAGAAAAAGAACCCTGGTGCTTACTTTTACCGGCAAGCGTACCGTATTTATGAATAAGTTTTTCGCCTCAATGGCTGATAAATTCACAAAGAATTTCTTTTTTAAAAATGGAGAGCTTGTACGTTAATCCGTATAAACTAATTAACCAATTAACCAATTAACAGATCAACGGATCAACAAAAAAAATGCCCTTACTAACAATCACATCTGACATTGGCCAGCAGGACTTCCTCATTGGTGCAGTTAAGGGACAGTTGTTACAAAGCAATGGAAATTTTACATTGGTTGATATTACCCATAACTTATCGCCTTTCAACTATCCGCAGGCCGCTTATGTTTGCAGGAATGCAATAAAGAATTTTCCTGCCGGAACATTTCACTTAGTACTGGTAAATTTATTTGATGAAAAGCCCGAACACATGTTACTGGCAGAACACAATGGCCAGTTCATTGGTTGTGCCGACAATGGTTTACTGACCATGATACTGGAAGAAGTGCCACAAAAAGTAGTTGGGCTGAAGCTTGATAAGAATCAACAAAAAAATACGATTTACTGTACATCTGTGTTTGCTAATGTATTCAACGAGTTGAGTAATGGACAAAAAATTGAGGATATAGGTGATGCCGGTATCTCTATAAGAGTAAAGAACCCATTAAGACCCATGCTCGGTAATAACTGGATAGAAGGCCAGATCATTTTCATAGATAATTTTGAGAACGTAATTGTGAACATCAATAAAGATGAATTTGAAGAGCAACGTAAAGGCAGGAGTTTTAAAATAGTTTTTAAAAGAGATGAAGTGATAGACAAAATAAGTGAAACCTATGCCGATGTTAATGAAGGAGAAAAACTGGCATTATTCAATTCGGCAGGTTATTTAGAAATAGCCATCAATAAAGGTAATGCCGCAGGCTTGCTCGGACTGCAGAGTTTTGCGGAAAAACAATTGCAACAAAGCCAGTATATGAACAGCCGTCTTTTTTACCAAACTGTTAAAGTATATTTTGAATAAAACCCCCTCCGTCCCGCCTAAGGCGGAGAAACTGTAAGTATAATAATTTGAAGTATTTTTAAAAGAAAAATAGTAGTTAAACCGTTACCAGAATAATAATTGGCATTTTTAAAAAACATATCTCCCCAGGAATCTTCCGATAAAGAATTGCTTGCTGCTTTTAAAGAAACAGGCGATATCAATCATTTAAGTACCTTATACCAGCGGTATATGGACCTTGTGTTTGGTGTATGCCTGAAATATTTTAAAGACCCGGAACGATGCAAAGATGCCGTAATGGATATCTTTGACGAACTGAACACAAAGCTCCGGGTACATGAGGTGGAGAATTTTAAGGGCTGGCTGCACGTATTGACCCGTAATCACTGTTTAATGCAGTTGAGAAGCCCGAGGAACATGAAAACCACAGAATTTAACGGTTCATTTATGTATTCTGAGCAAAATACGCATCTGAATGGCGAGGCCCTGGAAAAAGAAGAAAATTTTAAGAAATTAGAGCAATGTATGAATACGTTGCCCGAAGAACAGAAACAATGTGTAATGCTGTTTTACCTGGAGAACAAATGTTATAACGAAATTGCAGCAATTACCGGGTACGACTGGAATAAAGTGAGAAGCTATATTCAAAACGGCAAGCGCAATTTAAAAATATGTATAGAAGAAAAACAGATAAGTATCTAATGAAAAATAAATGAGCAACGACAAAAAAAATATTATTTACACAGCCGGAGATATTGAAAAATATTTTTCGGGTAAACTTTCGGCAGGCCAGATGTATGCCATGGAAAAAGCTGCACTGGATGATCCATTTTTAGCTGAAGCGATGGAAGGTTATGAAGGCATGAAGGATAAGGACTGGAAATCGCAATTGGCTGCAGTGCGTAAACAAATTACCGAAGCAGGTTCTGAGGCGAAGATCATTCCCATGCACCGGTCAACGGGCAGTAAGTGGTGGAAAACGGCCGCTGCAGTTTTGGTAATAGGCAGTGGCGCTGCATTAACTTTTATACTTACAAAAAATAAACCTGGAGAAAAAGCAAATCCTGAAATTGCACAAACCGTTACCAGCATTCCTGTTTCTCCGGCTACAAAAGATAATACGTCTTTGCCTTCAGTAACAGAATCAGTTAAACCTGTTACCCCACCTGCTACAGAAAAAGCTGCATCAGCCAATGGTACAATGGCACAGGTTAATCCGCAGGTAAAAAACAATGATGGCCTTACTTACAAACAGGATGATAAGGCACAGGATACAATAAAATCAACCCTTGCAGATATAGTTGTTTCCGGAAAAGCAAATCCTACGGTAACAACAAGTGCCAATGCAAACGCTCCGGTATATTATAATAATAAACAGGTCGAAGAAACAGCGATGGCAAGAGATAAAAGGGCAGCAGAACAAAATAATAATGACGCAGAAGCATTTAAAAAACAATCAAGCGCTGCACAAAGTAAAAAAGAACAGTCAACAAATAATTTCTTCAATGCACAGGTTGTGGCCGCTGATAATTCTCCCCTGCCCTTCACCAATATCGCCATCAAAAGCGAAAACTTTGGAACCTATGCCGATGTGAAAGGAAATTTCAGGCTGGTATCTGCAGATACGGTATTGAATGTAGAAGTAAGGTCTGTTGGTTATGCGCCCCGTAATTTTTTATTACGCAGCAACCAGCCACAGAATAAGATCGTGTTGTTAGAAGATGAGACGGCGATAAAAGAAAAGATGGTCATACAAAACAAAGATGTCAGCAGTATAAAAAAGGCACGCCGGGCAACTGTGCTTTCCGACTCTTTAATAAATGCAGAGCCTGCTGATGGCTGGGACAATTACAACACCTATGTTGCCAACAATATTCATATCCCTGATGAGCTTACAAAAAATGAATTTCATGGTGAGGTTGAACTTTCATTTGACGTAAAAGCAAACGGCTCCATAACAAATCTCCGGGTAAACAAATCAATGGGCGAAGCTTATGATGAAGCTGCCAAACGCCTTATCATGCAGGGCCCGCAATGGAAAGTAAAAAAGGGTAAGAGGTCTTCAGCGAGTGTTAAGGTGAAGTTCTGATTTACGTATGACTGCCTATTAGCCATTTTGAGCAGTAAATTTGTATCTTTAAGGTGTGAAAATTCAAAAGGAAATAGAGCTTGATTTTGAAATTGACAAGTTGACGAATTCGATTGAGAACTCACTGTCTGGTGAAGTATTTGATACAGAAATTACACAGATATTTCTTAAAGATATCAAATTGATTAAAAAGGAAGATTGGGGTTTTGACTGGCACAAAGAATTAAAAGTATCAACGAATGAAATATACAAGTTGACAACAATTAATAACCCAACGATTATTCAAGGCTTGATTTGTTTCATCGACAAAACTGATCATATTTTTATGCCACTCATTGAGAGTGCAAAGTTCAACAAAGGCAGGCAAAAACTATATAAGGGAGTAGCAGGTAATTTAGTCGCTTTCGGTTGCAAGGTTTCTTTTGAAAAAGGTTATGACGGTATAGTTTCCTTCATAGCCAAATCACAACTTATAGATCATTACAACAAAACATTAGGAGCCAAACAATTTGCCGGTGGTAACCGAATGTTTATTGATACCAGAGAAGCATACACATTAGTTAAGAAATATTTTAAAGATTTTAATTATGGCAAACTTTAAAAAAATGGATGAGAAGGATTTTGTTTTTGTAAACAAACCCTTAACGCAAAAAGAAGAGAAAGAATTTAGCGACTTTCTCAAAAATCGTAAGTTAAAGTTGAATACAAAAAAAGTACTGAGAACTGGCTCACTCACAAAGAGGGAATTTGCATGATCGGGTCAAAGCTTTTAATGGGCAAACGGCTCCATAACAAATCTCCGTATAAACAAATCAATGGGCGAAGCTTATGATGAAGCCGCCAAACGCCTTATCATGCAGGGCCCGCAATGGAAAGTAAAAAAGGGTAAGAGGTCTTCGGCGAGTGTTAAGGTAAAATTCTGATTTAGGCACATTCCCTATACACATAGAATTGTAAGCTTGAAATTTTTTATTTATTTTGGTGAATACAAGAATCATACATAATCTTTAATCAGCATCATCAATAATTTTTTACCAATGAAAATACATATTTCTTTTGTCACTTTACTTATTATGATTTTTATTCTTACTAGTTGTAATGAGGAAATAAATGTTTATACTTATTTTGATAAAAAAAATCCATTTAATTTGAAATTTTATAGCACAGATTCTTTAACAAAATTTACAAATTTGAGACAGCTTAAAATTTTGCCAAATGATAATATTTATTCAAATCTTACAAAATGGATAGATAACAATAAAACCGGTTGGCAAGATGCTCCTGCATCTTATGTTCCTGATGTTGGTATTGAACAAGGAACATTTCACCTTCTGTATTTAAAAAAAGCTAATGGAATTGTAATTAATTTTATTGATCCAAAAAATATAGCAAAACAATATTCAAAGTCAGTTAAAAAAGGAGAGCTTGATTTTTTATATGAAGCCAAATAATTTCGGATATTTTTAAGTAATCCCGCCAGCGCAAGTATTCCGCATATCAAATGAGCGTTAGCGTACCCGTACAATGAACAACAACTTTCATTAAATTCTCTTTCCGTACCTTTGCCCACTAAAAAATAATTATGAAAAAAATATTTTTACCAGCCATTGCACTTGCCTGTTTTTCTTTGGCAACCTCAGCACAGGTAGCTATGCCTGCTCCTTCTCCAACACAAACCATTAAACAAGCCTTTGGGATAGGGTCATTAGAGCTTACTTATTCCAGGCCATCAATTAAGGGCCGTAAAATTTATGGCGACCTGGTTCCCTATAATAAAGTATGGCGCACCGGTGCCAATGCCGCAACCAAACTTGTACTTACAGAACCTCTTGAAATAGGTGGAAAAAAAATAGATACCGGGACCTATGTATTGTATACCATTCCTGGTATTGATTCATGGGAAATAATTTTAAATAAGGGATTGACAAACTGGGGAACGGATGGCTACAAAGAAACCGAAGATGTTGCCCGTTTTAAAGCAGAACCTATGAAAATGAAAAATAAAATGGAAAGCTTTACCATGAATTTTTCAAATGTGGGGCCTGAATATTGTTCATTGGATATTATGTGGGATAAAACAATAGTTTCTATTTCCATTAAAGCAGACTTTAAAGACAAAGTGAGGGCACAGATAGAAGCCGCTATGAAAACAGATAAGAAACCTTACTGGCAGGCTGCACAGTTTTACAATGAGTATGATAAGAGCATGCCAAAGGCTTTGGAAAATGTAACAAAAGCCATTGAAGAAAATGATAAAGCATACTGGATGTGGATATACAAAGCCCGAATACAAAAAGAAATGGGAGATATGACCGGCGCAATGATCAGTTCAAAAAAATCGCTGGACCTGGCTAAGGAAGCAAAGAATGATGATTATGTGAAGCTGAACCAGGACCTGCAGAAGACACTGAAATAAAAAATTTATAAACCCTGATCAAAAGCGTTGCATTAGTTTGCAGCGCTTTTTTAACCTATAAGGTTTGCAGCAATGGCCCTGCAGCAAAGCAACCCTTATAGTGTTTGAGCAGGAAAACATTTACAAACGCTATAAGGTCTTCCACCACTACATATCCTGGCAGCAAACCTTATAGGTTTTTTGGCAGCTCTTTTTGCTTTATAAATAATTGAAACAAGGCCGATAAAATAATAACCAATATGGCACCAATTGCATTTAACCACAGGAAAGAAACAATATCCTGCTGGTAAATAAGAATGATCAGTAATTCAGAAACTATGGCGGCATAAAACACCGCATGGCCTTTTATATATTTCATGCCCAATGCAACGAGGAATATTCCAAGTATCACACCATAAAATAATGAGCCAAGAATATTTACCGCCTCAATTAAACTGTTCCCAATATTTTGTGCAAACATGGCAATGATGATACAAAAAACACCCCAGCCAAACGTGTACCACTGAGATACTTTGTAATCTTTTAGTTCAGTCTCTTTCTTTACAAAGAATTTTTTATGAAAGTCAACTACCGAACAGGCAGCTAATGAATTTAAGGCTGCGGCAATACTCCCCCACGACGCAAGGAATATAATGGCAATGATGAGCCCGATCAATCCTTTGGGTAAATAATCCATGACAAAACGTAGAAAGATATAATTGTTATCATTCGTGTCCTGCCCCGGCAATGCTTTTTGTAAAACGGCTTTGTATTGTTTCCGTAACTCAACCGATCCTTTAATATCATTTGCATTTGATGCTTCAGCATATTTTGTTTCAACAGCAATAAGCGAATCTTTATAAGCCGTTTGTTTTGCAATGGTCACTTTGGCCTGGTCAAAATAAACAGGCGCTTTTTTATACTGGTAAAAAGAAAAAATCAGTATCCCGATCAACAAAATAAAAAACTGCATGGGCACTTTTACCAGGCCATTTATTAATAACCCCTTCCTGCTTTCCTTTACATCTTTTGCAGTTAAATACCTGCCCACCTGGCTATGGTCGGTTCCAAAATAACTGAGCGCTAAAAAAAATCCGCCGATCAGTCCGCTCCAGATATTGTATTTATCCTTCCAGTCAAAACCCTTGTCGGTAAAGCCTGTGGTAATGATATTCATCTTTCCCATTTCACCACTTTTGCTAAGGGCATCTGTAAAACCAATAGCATCCGGCAATAATTTTACAGCCATATATCCCACCAGGAACAAAGCAATGAACACAATGATCATTTGCAACTTTTGTGTATGGGCAACTGCTTTGGCACCCCCACTCATAGTATATATGATAAGTAGTCCACCCATTACTAAATTGGTATAATAAATATTCCAACCCATTAATGAACTTAATACAATGGACGGTGCATAGATACTTATACCTGTACTCAACCCACGGGAAACTAAAAATAAAAAGGAAGTAAGTGTTCTTGTTTTTAGATCAAAGCGGTTCTCTAAAAACTCATAGGCGGTATAAACTTTTAACCTGCTAAATACAGGAACAAAAAAAATGCTGATGACGATCATTGCCAGCGGCAGACCGAAATAGTATTGTACAAAACGCATTCCATCGCTGTATGCCTGTCCAGGGCCTGTTAAAAAAGTAATGGCGCTTGCCTGTGTACCCATAATGCTTAACAGAACAAGGTACCAGGGCAGGGTACGGTTACTTAAAAAATATCCCTCTAAATTTTTTGTAGTACGGCTTTTATAAATTCCGTATAGGATTATACCCAAAAGTGTAACGATCAATATGGACCAGTCGATGCCGCTCATGAGAATGACTTAGTGACCAAATAAAAAATAATTATCTGCAGAATTAAAAACAACAGTACAGCGATGTACCATTTGTTCCAGTATGATTTTTCGTTTTGCATTTTTTTCCCACAGAGATGCACTAAGGATTCACAGAGTTACACAAAGAGAGATCATCTCCGTGATCCTTTGTGTTTCCTTTGTGTGGCTTTGTGACATCATTTTATATATTTACTCCTGTTATTCGCAATCAAATTAGCAAACAACCGATAAGCGCCCGGTACGCCTGCCGGTAATTCCCTGAAAAGTACCAGGCCACAATAAACAAATCTGCCCTTACCATA
>JBDTUK010000135.1:0-16893 GCA_040007795.1 Ferruginibacter sp. | reverse complement strand
CCATAACCAATTCAACATCGTTTGGTTTGGCAAGTAAAGTGAAAGATTATTTTCAGTTGATCAAATTCACTTTAAGTTTTATGGTTGTGTTCAGTACAGTGGTTAGTTTTTTAATTGCACCCAATGAACAATTTTATGTTCGGGATAAAATAATATCAGTTCTTTTACTTTTTGTTGCAGGGATGTTAGTTACCGGTTCGGCGAATGCCATTAACCAGGTTTTGGAAAAAAAATCAGATGGGTTAATGATGCGTACTGCTAAAAGGCCAGTTGCCAGTGGCAGGATGGGTGTGAATGAAGCTGGTATATTTGCTTTTATTACCGGTGCTTTGGGAGTCTTTATGATGTGGAAGTATTTTAACCTGGAAAGTGCGATGGTCAGTTTATTCAGCTTGTTTTTGTATGGCTTTATTTACACACCACTCAAAAAGATTAATTCAGTTTCTGTATTAGTTGGAGCCATACCAGGAGCCCTGCCTTGTTTAATTGGATGGGTTGCTGCCTATGGTAACGAACCAATCAGCTGGACCGGGGCCTGGGTATTATTTGGCATACAGTTCTTATGGCAGTTTCCGCATTTTTGGGCAATAGCCTGGCTGGCACATAAAGATTACACGGCAGCTGGATTTAAATTATTGCCTGCAGATAAGGGCCCAACAAAATTCACGGCAATGCAAAGTATTATTTACAGTGCATTGATGATACCGATGGGTTTTCTGCCTTATTACACAGGCATCAGTGGAATAACCAGTATGTTTATTTTGCTGGCCTGCAATTTATGGATGGTGTATGTAAGTGTGCTGCTGTTTATACGGATGGATGCTAAAAGTGCAAGAAGAGTAATGTTCAGTTCTTATTTTTATTTAATGATCGTTTTATTAGCCATGTTTGCCAATAGAGCACTTCATTAAAATGTTTGGATAAAGAAAATTTTACAAATTCCCTTTGGGGATCAAGTGTTATGAGTATAGTGGCAATGGAACAAAGAAAAAAAATTCATCCGCATAAATTTACCCTGTGGGTGGGCATTGGCAGTTTACTGATGATGTTTGCAGGGTTAACGAGTGCTTATATAGTTAAGCGTAACCAGGCAAACTGGCAAACGTTTGATCTGCCTCAGTTGTTCTGGTACAGCACAGCAGCAATTGTTTTAAGCAGTGCTACCATTTTTTTGGCAGAGAAGGCATTTAAGCAAAGGGAGATGTCGAAATACAGGAGCCTGTTAAGTGCTACTGTAATATTAGGAGTTCTTTTTATTGTTTTTCAGTTACTGGGTTTTCAGCAATTATGGGCAAAGGGAATAACACTGCAGGCAAATGTTTCTTATTCATTTTTGTACGTAATTGTTGGGTTACATGCCGCCCACGTTGTAGGAGGCTTAATAGCACTGATACTACTGTTTGCAAAGGCATTCAGTAAAAAAACAAGAAACTATAACATTGTTCCGGTTGAACTGGTAAGTACATACTGGCACTTTGTAGATATACTTTGGATATATTTATTGATTTTTTTAATAATGATACGATAAGAAAAAGTTATAAGTAGTAAGTTATAAGTAATCTCAAAAACTTAAAACTTTTACTTAAAACTTAAAACTTAAAACTTAGAACTTTATATGTCAACAACAGCGATACCAACAAATACCAAGTGGTGGAACGGAGGAAGAAGCCCGTTCAATGTGAGCTATGGTAAAGTGATGATGTGGTACTTTTTAATGAGCGATGCTTTTACGTTTGGGGCATTCCTTATCAGTTATGGCACCATTCGCTTTAGTGTAAATAACTGGGCTGATCCTAATCATGTGTTTAACGCATTTCCTTTTGCGGGCCATGCAAACCTGCCGTTGGCATTTGTAAGTTTGATGACCTTTATCCTGATCTTTAGTTCTGTTACGATGGTGCTTGCCGTACACGAGGGTCATAAAATGAACAGGAAAGGAGTTGAAAAATATATGATACTAACCATTTTTGGAGGCCTTGCATTCTTAGGTTGCCAGGCATGGGAGTGGACGCATTTATTAACCGGTGAGCATTTTGTTTTGGCATCAAATGGCGCTTTGGAGGCATGGAATACATCGGTTGTTCATAATCCATGGGGTGTTTACCTGGATGGTGCAGCATTAACTGAGGCATTGCATAAATCTTCGCCTGCTGTATTACAAAGCATGATCATGGACCATGATCACAGTGCAACATTGGCTTCTTTAAAAGGATTATCAACCGATCAGCTAATTACCCAGGTTAATGAAGCAGTGCAGGCTGGCCATATCCATGTAAGCAAGCCGGGGCCTATTGCATTTGGTGGTTATTTCTTCGGTATAACAGGCTTCCATGGTTTCCACGTATTTAGCGGGGTTATTATAAACCTCGTTATGCTGATTAAAACAAAGCTTGGTCATTTTGACCAGAGAGGGCATTATGAAATGATTGAAAAAGCAGGATTGTACTGGCACTTTGTAGACCTGGTTTGGGTATTCGTATTCCTTTGCTTTTACCTGATATAAATTTATAAAACCGAATTATAGAATTATTTTAAATAGATGAATTATGAGCAATGTTGCATCATCACCGGAAATAAGTTTTGCACCTGAACATGGATCGGGAACAAAAAGAATATGGAAAACCTTTTGGGTATTATCCGCACTCACGGTAATAGAGCTGGCAATTGGCCTGGCTATTTATAATATTCACAAGGGAGAAAATCCTAATCCTACACTGGTACTGATGTTTAAAGGACTGATTAGTATTTTAACCCTTGCCAAGGCTTATTATATTGTTTCTATTTTTATGCACCTGGGAGACGAGATCAGGAATATGATCATGACTATAGTTGTTCCCCTTTGTTTATTTATCTGGTTCATTACAGCATTTCTCTGGGATGGCAACAGTTGGAAAGTATTACGTAACACCAATGCCGGCAGTCGTCCGGCACAAACAGAACAACATCAACCTGCGGCTGTAGAAAAAGACGCAAAAAAATAATTAAGGACAGTATAAAAAATTATGTAACCACCGCACAATTGCGGTGGTTTTGTTTTTCATTGACGTAAATTTGCACAACCGAAAAACATGAGTAAGAAAGCAATATTAGCCCTGGCACTTGCCATAGTAATGCCCCTGGCAGGATACTTTATCGTAAAATATTACAGCAAGGAAGCTGTACACATGCCCGGCAGGTATTTTACACCCGACAGTGTTATTGTATCTGAAAAGAATGGAAAAACAGTAACAGACACTATTTGGCATAAAGTAAAAAATATAGCATTTACCAACCAGCTGGGAAAAAAAGTTTCGTTGGATGATGTAAAGGGAAAGGTGTTGGTAATTGATTTCTTCTTTACAAGATGCCCGAGCATTTGCCCCGGTCTTGCCCGTAGTATGAAGCGGTTGCAAAACTCTTTTGTAAAAAATGACAGCATTGTTCAATTCATTTCTATTAGTGTAGATCCTGTGCATGATTCTGTTCCCCAACTCCGGAAATTTGCCGACCGGTATAATGCAAATCATGACACCTGGTGGTTTGTAACCGGGGACAAGAAAGAAATTTATGACCTTGCATTTAATGAACTAAAAGCCAGTGTTACAGATTCTGAAGTGGATACCGCTTTCCTGCATACGGAAAACTTTTTTTTATTAGATAGCAACAGGATCGTGAGGGGCTGGTACAATGGGTTTGATACCGTTAAACAGGAACAATTGGTTAGAGATATTCCTTTACTGATGCTGGAGAGAGATAAAAAAGCACCATCGGTATTTCGTGACTTTATACCTATACTACCCATCATCTTTATTGCGATTGGAATCGTATTTATAGTTGTACTTATTTTTAACCGGCAAAAAAACAAACAGGAAAAAAAATAAAAAATACTATGCTAAAGGCTTCTCTTAAAAAAAACGATAAGAACGCAAGACTTTTTATTTACACGGTTTCATTCGTGGTTTTTGCTGCAGTAGTTCTTTTAAGCAGGTATAAATTAAATATTGACCTTGGTTTCGATGTGCATGTTTTTGCTAAAGCTAATGCTGCCATTAATACCATGGTATTGCTGTTGTTGTGTGCAGGCCTTATTGCTGCCCTCAAAAAAAAATACCTGCTTCATAAAAAGATAATGCTTGCGGCCATTTTTTTATCGGTACTGTTCCTGCTATCTTACATTGCCCATCATTTGCTTGCTGGCGAAACAAAATTTGGCGACATCAACCATGACGGTATTCTTAATAATGAAGAAAAATTGCAGGCCGGAACCATGAGGATAGTATATTATTTTATTCTGCTTACCCACATTCCTTTGGCAGCAATAATGCTTCCCTTCATTTTATTTACTGCATACCGGGCACTTACCGGAGAATATACAGCGCATAAAAAATTAGTAAGGTTCACCTGGCCCCTTTGGTTTTATGTTGCATTTACTGGAATTATGGTTTACTTAATGATAAGCCCTTATTATAACTAAAAGAAAGAGCATGGTTACAGGGGGAGCACTAAAATCTCTAAATATACTTCACAAGGCAATGCTTGTTGGGCAGATATTATTTGCAGCTGTATGTGGTTATCTTGTTTATGCCGGAATAATTTCGCCGCCTGCAAAAGAACTTGATAAGGTACTCCAGGTTGTTGCAATAGTATTATCAATAACAGGTGTTTTTGCAGGCATGTCTGTTTTTAAAAAGAAACTTTTACAAATAAGAGATATGCAAACCGGAATAAATGAAAAATTTTCTGCTTACCGGTCAGCCTGTATAATACAGTGGGCCCTTTTAGAAGGCCCGGTCATTTTTATTATTATCAGCTTTTTTCTTACAGGTAATTATGCTTTTCCGGCACTGGCAGTAGTATTGATATTTTTATTTGCGTTACTGGCTCCCTCAAAACTTAAGATTGCTCTTCAATTACAGGTGAGTGAAGCAGAACTGGAAGACCTATAAAACAGGACTAACAATGATACGTGATGGGCTAAGGAAACCAATTATTACAGCAAGTTTGTCGCCCACTTTCAATTCTCCAGGTATATTTTTTGTATTGGCTGGAATCTTCGCCTGTATTTTAGTGCCATAAATATTAAGGTAAATACCATGGGGAGATATCTTGTAAACTTCTGATTCAAGAACTGTTTTTCTTTTAAAAGCCTGCTCAGCAGAATAATATTCAGGAATAAATCGGTTAGTAAAAAGTGATGCTGTTATTTTCTCTTTCTTCTCCAGGTTGTCCAGTGCAAAAGTTACAGCTTCATTTAGTTGATCTTCTGTTGGCTTAATTTGCCATGGCGAAAAGGGAACAGGAAAAAAAAGATAACTGTCAATCTCTTTCACAAAATATTTGTCATCAATTACCTTTAAGTAGCCTGTAAAATTGTTTTCATTTTTAGCTTTATTGATGAGCACGTCCAGGGCATTATTATAGAGGTATTGGATATTACTGGCTATCATCCTGTCACCACGGGCCGAAATGCCAACCGTAAAACTGACAGTATCCCCAATATGAAAAGTATGTTTCTTTTGTAATTTTTCATCAACGTTTGCATTCACTGTTTTTTTCTTACCGCTTTGCTCATACTCAATAATGATATATTTTTTTTCGTGGTTAACAAAAGAAACATTGCCCCTAAGTGTGTTATCGCTCATGATAAGATAATAAAACCAACTGCTCCTCAACAGTTATTGTAATGTAAGTTAGTTTATAAAGCCAGTGCTTCAGAAGGGTCCCAGAAACGAACTTTAAAATCAACCACGGTATCATTTTTTACAGCCACTCCGTCTTTCTTCAATAATTCTTCCATAGCCGTTGGTGTAGAAAAATGATGTTTACCCGACAGCATCCCATTCCTGTTTACCACCCGTTGTGCCGGAACTTTTGGCTTGGCGCTTCCAGCTGCATTCATTGCCCAGCCTACCATACGGGCACTTAGCTTTGTGCCGAGGTATGCAGCAATAGCACCATAAGAAGTCACTCTTCCTTTTGGAACCTGCCTTACCACATCATAAACATCAGAAAAAAAACTGTACGGCCCCCTCCCATGAACTTCGTTCGTTCCCTTTGCAGGCAACCCCAAAGGGGGAGGAGTTTTAACAGTAAGAATTTTTTTAGAAATTTTATTTTTCATAACAGAAAAGGTACACTTAATTTTCAGATTCTAAAGCCCCTCCCTGGAGGGGTTTAGGGAGGCTGCTTCGTTTTGGTTCAGGAACATTTTTGTATTCATAAGGGCAATGCCTGCAGCCATTGCCACAGCAATGCCCCCTGTCTAAATGATATTTGGCGGTAAGAACAATATAGCCCTGTTCATTGTAATAAAAATCTTCTCCTTCAACCCAGTTGTTCTTCATCCCTTAATATTTTCTGTAATTGGTCATCGATATTTTTTATTTCATCCGGCAAGGTAAATTTCAGGTAATGGATCTTTTTGCTTTGGGCAATGTCCAGGCTTTCATAATGTGTTTTAATTTTCAATTCATCTTTCACTTCCTTGTTTGCATAAATATTATCGGAATCTTCAACAATAGTTAAACTATAAAGACCGGCTACTTTTTTAGTGAACAGATAAAGATCTGGCGAATCTGTTTTAAGATGAATGTGTCCACCCGGTTTTAAAACCTGCTGATACAAACGTAAAAACCTGGGATGTGTTAATCGTTTTTTAGCTTTTGAAATTCGCAATTGCGGATCAGGAAAAGTGACCCATATTTCATCAACTTCACCCGGCGAAAAATAGTCTGTCAGTTTTTCTATCTGGGTGCGTAAAAAACCGGCATTGCTTATATTTTCTGTAAGACATTTCTTCGCTCCAATGTACATCCTGTTGCCCTTAACATCAATGCCGATAAAATTCTGTTGCGGAAATAGTTTGGCAAGACCAGCTGTATATTCACCCCTGCCGCAAGCCAGTTCAAGTATAAGGGGGTTATTATTCTTAAAGAATCCTTTCCACTTCCCCTTCATGCCTGACGGGTATTCCAGCACATTGGCAAATGTCTTTATATCGGCAAAGCGCTGTAATTTTTTTTGAGCCATGGAGGGCAAAGATAAATAATCGGGCTTTTAAAAAACCGGGACAAAAAGAACAGCAGAAGACAAAAAGAAGGTATAAATAAACTAAGTTTGTAAACTATTTAGACTAAAACTATTCATATGAACACAGTTATTGTGCCAGTTGATTTTTCGGAAACCTCGTTACATGCAGCACGGTATGCAGCCCAATTATTGACTGGTCATTATGGCGTAACCATGATATTATACCATAGTTACGGAAAATCATCTGAAGCAATCCAGGCAACAGAAAGCCTTGAAAAATTGAGAGCAGAGTTAATGAAAGACAATGCTGTGAAAATGGAAATACTGGCTCACGAGGAAAGTGATTTTGTAGATGGGCTGGAAAAAGCTGCACGCCATCGCCGTGCCGACCTGGTGATCATGGGCATCACCGGTAAATCGGCTATTGCCCAGGTATTTTTTGGAAGCAATACCCTTAAAATGGCAGAGAGAAAAGCTTGCCCTGTACTGATCGTTCCTGAACAGGCATCATTTAGCCCCATAAAAAATGTGATGCTTACTTCTGATTTTAAAAATACAGTAAACACAACACCCTCAGTTCCCATCAAGGATTTTTTAGACGTTTTTCATCCGCAATTACATGTGGTGAATGTTGATAAGGACCATTATATTTCCCTAACTGAAGATTATGAAAAAGAAAAACAGGAATTGAAACAACTGTTTGCAGAATATAATCCTGAATTTTATTTTATGCGACTGTATGATGTGGATGAAGCAATAAATCTTTTTGCTGAAAGCAGGGATATTGACCTGATCATTGCTATTCAGAAAAATCACTCATTCATTGGTAAATTGTTAAGCAGCAACCGTACCAAAACATTATCGTACCACAGCAAGATGCCGATAATGGTAATGCACGAGTAAATGAATCATAAATTTGATCGCCTCCGTTTTTGACAGGAATTTTTTAGCGCCGGGCTAAACTAATTCGTCTAATTCATTGATTATCCTGTAATCTTTGAATTTAAAGAATGAAATCACCTCTTCACATAAACTGTCCCGGACGGTGATAAGTAAATTGCCTGTATTTCTCTTGTGGTTATAAGCATCTGCTGTTTTTGCTATTGCATCAAAGAATCCCTTGCCTTCCAACTCAAGCTTGCCGGCTTCATCAATCACCAACCATTCAGGATTCAGGGCTAATGCATCCAACAGGATGGAATTTGCTTTTTTTAATACTTTGCTGTAAAAATGAAACCTGCCGATGGAAGTGAGTTGTTCACTTGTATTTTTCGCATCTGTACATTCAATATCAAAAACGTCTTTTGTATTCAGGTCAAGTATTTTTCTGCTGCCATTTATATCAGGCATTAAAATGCCAAAAATATTTTTTTGCCTGTTGCACCATCGTAATAATTCTGTTGTTTTTCCGCTGTGTATTGGCCGGGAGAAAATAATAATACTCATACCGTTTTTTTAAAAGGTATTTCTGGTTTTGCAGAATCTGAATAGGTAAGCGACCAGTGAATTAATGCCGAAAAGAAAAAATTCCACCTTTTCAAACCACTGTATTGCCTGCTTCTCTGCCATGCAAAACCCGTAAGCTGGCGCAACACGGGTAAAAAAGACAAGGTTCTCAAAACCTCGTCACTATACCTGCTTTCTTTTTTCTTCAATAGCTTTTGTATGCCTTTGGTGAGTAATGGGCCAATTAACATGAACCAGATCAAAATAGCCGAGATGGTCCAGGTAATAGTTTTTGCAACAGCCAGCCAGCCTTGTTTTGAATCGGAAGCAAAAAAGAATAGCACAACCGATAAGGCAACCAGCAGTAATATCATTGACCATAATTTTTGATAAGGAGTTTTTCTTTTGGGCATATCCTCTTTAAATATCGTCTTATTAATTATTACAGGATTATCTAAAGAAAAAATTCCTTTTTCAGCAAAGAAACCTCTAATAGTTTTATAGGCCATCCATGCTATGAAGATGCCGCCAACTATATATATAAGCAAATAAGCCCCAATGACCCATTGACTTCCATTGGCAGACGAAAGGTCAAATTGTTTTGCAATGAACGCCATCATTTCATCCATTGCTTTCCAAAAAGATTTACCAAAGAATACGGTAAGTATAAGCAGTTTTTGAATGGCAGACTCCAGCATGGCAATAATGCTTAATAATAAAATGCTGAAAAAATTTATCTGTAAAAGACTAAACAAAGCATATCCAAGTAATGCCTGGAAAGATACGGCGATATAAGCCGGGAAGGGGGTGTAAGGGCTCACCATGGCTTTTACAATAAGTACAATTATTGCACTTCGCAATACCTGTTTAAAATTATGTGCCGAAGTTTCTGCTATAAGGCTGATAATGATAATAGCCATTCCTCCAACAACCAAACCGGTAAAAGGTATTTGTAAAGCATGCATGATACCTCCCAAACCCGACTCGGTGAATGCCCATAAAGCAGTCAGCCGCTGAACGGCAGCCAGGCGTTGTTCATCCGAAAGATTTTTATAGCCGGTATTCATGTAAACAAAAGATTGAACATACAAATATACTAAACGGTTTAAGCAAGGCTATAAATGTTGAAATGACATTGATTTATAAGAAGGTTATTTGGAAGCAATTTGTTATTTTTATTGTTGTTGCACTTTCGCTGCTTGCTTATTATTCTTCATAATTATGCCTGTAACTGCCGGTGCAGCACTTAAACTTTAAATAAATGAATACCGATGCTCAGAAATTTATGAAAAAAGCCATCCGCATTTCTGTTGCTAATGTGGAAAAGCAAAAAGGTGGCCCTTTTGGCGCAGTAGTGGTAAAAGATGGAAAAGTTATTGCCCGTGGCACTAACCAGGTTACAGCCAGTAACGACCCAACGGCGCATGCCGAAGTGGTGGCCATCCGCAAAGCATGTAAGGTGCTTAAAACTTTTCAACTTACCGGTTGTGAAATTTATACCAGTTGCGAACCCTGTCCCATGTGCCTGGGCGCTATTTATTGGGCAAGACCCGATAAATTGTATTATGCCAATAGCAAAGAAGATGCCGCCGCCATTCAGTTTGACGATAAGTTTATTTATGAAGAAATAGCAAAGCCAATAGAAGAAAGAAGACTTTTTACAAAGCAGATATTAAGGGAAAAAGCGCTTGAAGCATTTGAAAAATGGAAAGCAAGTCCTGATAAAATTGAATATTGATGATCAGTTTTATTTTAAACGATAAACTTATTGAAACAGAACTGCCATCGGGAAGTACGGTGCTGGATTTCGTACGCTATTATAAAAGGCTTGTTGGTACAAAGATCGGGTGCAGGGAAGGAGATTGCGGAGCATGTACCATTTTAGTGGGTGATTTTGAAAGTGGAAAATTAGTTTATCGTTCTATGACGAGTTGCCTGATGGCGTTGGGTAATGCTCATGGTAAGCATATTGTTTCTGTAGAAGGTATTAATATGAAAGAGCTTAGTCCTGTACAACAAACAATGGTTGATACAAATGGGACACAGTGCGGATTTTGTACAATAGGTTTTGTAATGTCGTTGACCGGATTTGTATTGAATGAAAACGCAAAACAGTATGACCAGGCCATTGCTGCAATAGATGGAAATATCTGCCGCTGTACAGGATATAAATCTATAGAACGTGCTGCAGAAATTCTTTCTGAAAAAGTAAAAGATAAGCCAGAAGAAGAAACAATAGACTGGTTGGTAAAAAACAAATTCATTCCTGAATATTTTGCACAGATCAAAGGGAGGCTATTACAATTAAAAGAGTCCATTACTGTATTTGCAGCAAAAGACGATCTTACAAAAAAAAATATGGTGGTTGGTGGCGGTACAGACCTGGTTGTACAAAAAGCATTGACAGTTAAAAAATCATTGGTACAGCACTTGTTTGATGTCAGACACTTACAAAAGATAAGTTTTGAAAACGGGCAATGCCATATTGGAGCTGCAGTAACTGTTACTGCTTTTGCTGAATCGGAATTGATACAGGGACTTTTCCCGGATCTGCAGAAATACATCAAACTCATCTCTTCCACACCTATCCGCAATATGGCTACCATGGCCGGAAACCTGGTAAATGCTTCTCCCATTGGCGATATGAGTATCTTCTTCCTGGCGCTTGATAGTGATATTGTGTTGAATAAGAACGGAACAACAAGAACCATTAAATTAAAAAATCTTTATAAAGGATATAAACAAATTGACAAAACTACAGATGAAATAATTGAACAAATCATTTTTACCCCACCACAAAAAAATAATTTCAGTTTTGAAAAAGTATGTAAACGTACACACCTTGATATTGCCAGTGTAAATTCAGCTTGTCAATTACAACTGAACACGGATGGCATTATTGATGATATCCATCTTTCCGCTGGCGGCGTGGCTCCTTTTCCAAAATACCTTGGAGCTACAACAGCATTTCTAAAGGGAAAAATAGTCAGCACAGAAGTATTAAAGGAAGCCATTGCTGTTATGAATACAGAAATTGCACCCATCAGTGATGCAAGAGGTACAGCTGATTACAAGAGATTGCTGTTAAGACAACTGTTTCTGGCGCATTTCAAAAACCATGAACATATCATTAAGCAGGTAATTGGGTTATAGTTTTAGCAAGAAAAAAATGAATTCTAACTAAGTGAAAGCAGATAAAAATATTAAGACTCTTCCCAACCCCTCTTTAGGCGATGGGGGTGGTAATATCGATGCAGCAGGCCATGTGACTGGCAGATCTGTTTATGTGGATGATATTCCTGTAATGGAAGGAATGCTGTTTGTAAAAGTTTTTGATTCACCTGTTGCTCATGGAAAAATTAAAAAACTTGATTTTACTGCTGCGGAAAAAATGGAAGGAGTTGTAAAAATATTTTCTTACAAAGACATTCCCGGCGAGAACCAGATCGGAGGCATCATACCCGATGAACCATTTCTTGCTGATAAGGAAGTTCATTACCAGGGCCAACCTGTTTTATTGATTGTTGCAGAGAATGAAGATGCCGCAGAAGAGGCGATCAAAGAGATTAAAATAGAAATTGAAACTTTACCAATCATCACCGATCCTAGAGAAGCATTTAAGCAGGGTAAATTATTAAGTCCATCCAGAAAATTTGTAAAAGGAAATGTGGAAGAAACTTTCACAAAGTGTAAATATATTTTTGAAGGAAAAACAGAATCGGGTGGACAGGAACAATTGTATTTAGAAACACAGGGAGCTTATGCCTATCCAACCGAACATGATAGCGTAAAAATATTTTCATCTACACAAGGGCCAACACAGGTACAGCGAACAGTTGCAAGAGTGTTAGGTGTGGGCATGAATAAAGTAGAAGTGGATGTACCAAGACTTGGCGGCGGCTTTGGAGGCAAGGAAGACCAGGCTTCTGCATGGGGGGCAATGGCCGCAATGGTAGCATGGATCTTAAAACGACCAGCCAAATGTATTCCACATCGCATGGAAGACATGCGCATGACCGGGAAAAGAAACCCTTACAGCAGTGATTATAAAATAGGGCTTGATGAAAAGTATAACATCATTGCTTATGAAGCAACATTTTATCAAAACGGCGGGGCTGCTGCAGATCTTTCACCGGCTATTTTGGAAAGAACTTTATTTCATGCAACCAACAGTTATAATATTCAGCATGTAAAAGTTATTGCGCACTCCTGCAAAACTAACCTGCCTCCAAACACAGCCTTTCGTGGCTTTGGTGGTCCGCAGGGCATGTTTGTTATTGAAGCAGCAATTGATCATGCAGCAAAAAAATTAAGCATTGAACCATATCTTATCCAACAAAAAAATATGATGGATAATGGAGATGAATTTCCTTACGGGCAAATTGTTTTGGAAAGCCAGGCTAAAAATTGTTGGGATAAAGTGATGACAGATTATGATGTAGCAGCTGTAAAAAGAGAAATTGAATTATTTAACCAGCAAAACCAGTTTTATAAAAAAGGATTGTCACTCATGCCGGTTTGTTTTGGCATTTCATTCACCAATACCATGATGAACCAGGCAAGGGCATTGGTGCATGTGTATTCCGATGGAACCGTTGGTGTAAGTACAGGCGCTGTGGAAATGGGACAGGGTGTAAATTCAAAAATGCTGCAGGTTGCTGCAACATGTTTTGGTATTTCCCCGGCAAAAATTAAATTAGAAAGTACCAACACAACAAGGATTGCCAATACTTCACCCTCAGCGGCAAGTTCTACCGCTGACCTGAATGGTAAAGCATTACTTGATGCATGCAATCAAATAAAGGAACGGCTGTTTACTTTTATCAAAACAGAGTTAACGGATAATGAAGAAGAAACAGTGGAGATAAAAGACGAAGTGGTTTACATTAATGATGAGGCTTCCATATTCAACTGGAAGAACTTAATTCAACAGGCGTTCATGAAGCGAATTAATTTAAGCGCTAAAGGACATTACGCCACACCCTTTATTCATTACGACAAAACAATTGAGAAGGGTCACCCGTTTGCTTATCATGTTTATGGCACAGCGCTTACTATAACAACTGTTGATTGTTTACGGGGTACTTACGAAATTGATGCAGTAAAAGTGGTGCATGATTTTGGAAGTAGTATGAACCGTGCCGTTGACCTTGGCCAATGCGAAGGAGGCATAGTGCAGGGTATTGGCTGGATGACGATGGAGGAGGTTGTGTATAGTGCTGATGGAAAATTATTATCTAATGCTTTATCAACATATAAAATACCGGATATCTATTCTGTTCCTAAAAACATTGAAGTAAATTTTTTGAATACAGATGGTAATGATATGGCGATATTCAAATCAAAAGCAGTGGGTGAACCACCGCTCATGTACGGTATTGGTGCTTACTTTGCGATTCGTAATGCAGTGCTTGCATTTAATTCCAACGCTAATATCCCTTATTCAGCACCCATCACGCCGGAAAAAGTTTTAATGGCTTTGTATAACCCTGTCGGCGGTTAAAACCCCGACAGCGGTTAAAAAGAACAACTAATAATTTGAACAAAACAAAAAATATATATAGTAACCGTTGCTGGCTGGATGGAAAACTTCAACCGGCAACTATTTGTTTTGAGAATGGGATCATCACCGAAATACATCATCATAAAATTGATAGAGCAGAGGATGCAGGTGATCATATCTTAATGCCGGGAGTTATTGATGCACATGTGCACATCAACGAACCCGGAAGAACCGAGTGGGAAGGTTTTGATACAGCTACACAGGCGGCAGCTGCAGGAGGTACAACAACAATTGTTGACATGCCTTTAAATGCAAGCCCGGTTACAACAAACGTAAATGCACTTGATGAAAAATTAGCGGCATCGAAAGGTAAACTGCATGTTAATGTTGGTTTTTATGGCGGATTAATTCCTGGAAATCAAAAAGACCTGGAAGCTTTGATGCAGGCAGGGGTGCTGGGCATTAAATGTTTTCTTACGCATTCTGGCATTGATGAATTTCCCAACGTGGATGAAAAAGAAATTGATGCTGCGATGCCCATCATTGGAAAATACGATCTGCCATTATTAGCACATTGCGAAATATATAAAAAGGAAACTGACAATCAATTTTCAGATTTCCCAAACAGTTACCGGTATTATTTAACAAGTCGTCCAAAACAATGGGAGAATGATGCTGTTGACCTGATGATAAAGCTTTGCGCTAAACACAATTGTAAAACACATATTGTACATGTATCATCAGCAGAAGCATTGCCGGCAATACAAAAAGCAAGATCAGAAGGTTTACCCTTAACAGCTGAAACCTGTGCCCACTATATTTATTTTAATGCTGACGATATTCCTGATTCAAACTGTTTGTATAAATGTGCGCCACCCATTCGTGAAAAAGAGAATAATGATCAATTGAAAAAAGCTTTGATGAACGATGTACTTGATTTTATTACAAGCGATCACTCACCAGCGCCACCGGATATTAAAGAACTGGAAACGGGTAACCTGAAAAAAGCATGGGGCGGTATTGCGGGACTCCAGTTTTTACTGCCTGCAAGCTGGTCTGCCATGAAAGGGAGTTTATCCATAGAAAAATTCATTCCTTTGCTTACTGAGCATCCTGCTAAGTTTTTACAGGTTGATAAGCGCAAGGGAAAATTAGCAGTTGGATATGATGCTGATCTGATTGTATGGAACCCTGAAGAAAAATTTATAGTGCGGGCAAAAGATATTTTACATAGGTATGATTGCAGTCCTTATAGTGGAAAGGAACTATATGGTACGGTACAGCAAACAATTGTAAACGGTATTACTGTTTATAATGATAAAAAAATTCTACAAAAAAACGCAGGACAATGGCTTTTGAGAAAGTAAAAGAAATAATTAAAGAAGCACCGGCATTTACCCAACTAACCGACCTTGCTGCTGAAAGACTGGGAGGGAAAGTTTTATATGCCACCGATGATTTTTTTGCAGAAAAAGAGAATCTTATTAAACCAACCCGGGGAATTTTTATAACAGATAAATATACCGACCGTGGCAAATGGATGGATGGGTGGGAGAGCCGTCGCAAGCGTACGCCAGGCCATGATTGGGCTGTAGTGCAACTGGCAACTCCCGGAAAGATCATTGGCTTTGATATTGATACTAATTTTTTTCTGGGCAATCATCCACCACATGCTTCCATTGAAGCAGCAAACCTTACTGATACATCTTCAATAAGTGACTGGGATAAAATTATATGGAAAGAAATTTTGCCTAAGTCACATTTAGATGCAGGCTCACAAAATTTTTATAAAAGCAACGGTAACGAGATCTATACACATATCCGCCTGCACATTTATCCCGATGGTGGAGTTGCAAGGCTAAGAGTGTATGGTGAAGTATTTAAGAATTGGGATATAGTTTCTGCTGATAAAGAAATTGATCTGGCTGCTGCTATCAACAGTGGTAAAGCCATTGCCTGCAACGATATGTTCTTTAGTGCTATGGGAAATCTGATCATGCCGGGCCGAGGTGTAAATATGGGAGACGGCTGGGAAACCAAACGAAACCGTACCCCCGGTAACAGGGATTGGGTGATCTTAAAACTGGCAAGGCGGGGAAATATTGAACGCATTGTTGTAGATACCTGCCATTTTAAAGGTAACTACCCTGATGGTTGTTCTATTGAAGGATGCTTAAGTAATAGTGATGAAGATGTGGTAAAAGATAAAGTACAATGGGCAGAGATATTGCCAAAGCAAAAGTTAAGTGCAGATAATGAACATGAATTCATAAAAGAAATAAATCATGCTGCTGCCGTTTCACACGTAAGGCTGAATATTTTTCCTGACGGAGGTATCAGCAGGTTACGTTTATTCGGAAAGAAAAAAGATTAATTGATGCTGGGAATTATTTTATTGTCGGTGCTTGGGTTCGTTTTGGTCATGCTTACTGCAATGACCTATTACCTGCGTACTATATCCAAACAATATGAAGCAGATGATAAAGCTGGCATTGAAGTAGAAAAAAAGAAAGCAGAAATCGCCTCATCCCAAAATTTTGTTTACACAGCACTGATACTCGTTTGTGTTTCCATGACTGCATCACTTTATATATATGTGAAGGGTACGCCCTGGGAAGGGCATTTGATGGAATGGCTGAATATTATTATCCGATTAATGCACATCACTTTTGGTATTGCCTGGATCGGCGCTTCTTTCTATTTTGTTTTTTTAGAAAATGCACTCAACCGCACTAAAGATGTAAGAGATGAACTTGCCGGAAACCTTTGGGCTGTTCATGGCGGTGGATTTTATTATCTCGAAAAATATAAAGTAGCGCCCAAAACCATCCCCAAACATTTACATTGGTTCAAGTACGAAGCATACTTTACCTGGATATCGGGTTTCTGTTTATTGTTTGTGGTATATTATTTTAATGCATCGGCATTGTTGATCG
>JBDTUK010000134.1:0-9980 GCA_040007795.1 Ferruginibacter sp. | reverse complement strand
CCACTCATTACCATGCCGTCCCGGTCTGCTACCGAACGGAACACTGCCTGGATGGTAAGTTTTGTTCTGTCATTCGCAAGAATATCTAAAGTGAGAAACTCTAATGATACATGCCCGCTCTCGGGTAATCCTTCAAATTCAAAAGTTCTTATTATTCTTTCGGGTGCTGCCACTTCATGTATCACGCCGTTAAAGCCATATTTATTTCCACCTGCATCACAATGAAGGAACCTGTATGAACCACCGGTCCTGCTATCGAACTTATCTATTTCCATTTTCAAATTGCCGGGGCCAAGCCATTGCATTAATAATTCAGGTTCATTAAATGCTTTAAAAACTAATTCCCTGGGTGCCTCAAACTCCCTGTTGATAAAAAGTTCCTGTTTACCGGGTTCAGCAATGATTGTCGTTTGATTATTTGTTGCCATCCTGTTTTATTTTAACTGTTACTGAGTTATTTTTTCTCTAAAAATTCTTTTAATGATTTGCCGATGATGGCTGTCCATCCTTCTGCAAAATTTTCTTTTGCAAAATCGGGATTGCTCATTGGGAATGTTTCCAAACCTGCGTGGGTTAGTTTTAATTTTGTTTTATCTCCATTGGCAAATAACTCAAAGGTTACAAATGAAATTCCTTCGTATCCATCGTATCTCCAGCTATGTGCTAATTTCTTTTCCGGAATAACTTCTGTTATTTCACATATATGCAGGTATTGTTTGTCGGGGCTTGGACCGCCGGTGAACTGAAACTGAAAACCTGGTTCAGCTTTAAATTCAGGAAGATCAAAGTACCATTGTTTCATCAGGTCTTTTTCAGTGATGGCTTTCCAGACCTTTTCAACTGGAGCATCAAAAATTCTTTCAATAATAAATGGATCTGTTGTCATCTTGATATTGATTTTAATTATCTATATTCCTTTGGCTAATAAGTTGTCGAGTTTTACATAGCCTTCGTTAACTCCTGATTCCACACCGCTCTGCATCATGCCCTCTTTGTCTTCAATTGACCTGAATACGGAATGTATAATTAATTTGGTCCTGTTGCCGGGTAACTCTTCAAAGAGCATGGTATCTAAACTAACATGCCCTCTTTCAGGCAGGCCTTCAAACTCAAAGGTCTGCATGATCCTTTCGGGGAATGTTACTTCATGTATCACTCCATTGAAAGCAGCCACTGGTTTTCCTGCCTGGTTACAAACAAAATACCGGTAAGAGCCACCTGTTCTTGAATCATATTTTTCAATTTTTATTATCCGGCTGTCGGGACCAAGCCATTGAATGAGCAGGTCCGGATCAGCATGTGCTTTAAAGACCAGCTCCCTGGGATAGTCAAATTCCCTGGTGATGAAAACTTCCTGTTTGTCTTTTTCGGCAGTGATCTTTATTTGATTTGCCATTACTTTTTATTTTTTAAGGTGAGTAATACTTTGTCAAGTTTGCTAAACCTGTCTTCCCACATTTGCCGGAAGGGTTCAAGCCAGTCGGCTACTTCTTTCATTTTTTTTGGGTTAAAATGATAATAAATTTCCCTGCCCGATTGCTCCTGCTTTACCAACTGGCATTCGGTGAGTATTTTGATATGCTTTGATACAGCCTGCCTGCTGCTGTTAAAATTTTCTGCCAGGGCATTGGGTGTCATTGCCTGTGCCGCTATCAATATTAATATGGCCCTTCTTGTTGGGTCTGCCAATGCCTGGAATACATCTCGTTTCATGGTTATGATTTATTTAATCTGCAACTGATTGGTTGCAAATATATGCAACTAATTGGTTGCGCAAAATATTTTTTCAACTTTTTTTGAGGGAGAAAAAAGGAATTGGTGTGGGGGTATTGTCCGTGTTTTAGTTTACAGTTTTTTGGAAGTTGTTTTTTCGCATTGTAAATCCTGAAAGAATTAAAAACAGAACAATCAAACCTGTCTGAATGATTGGCAATAAAAAAGTAAATGCTACCGTTAGACCAAAAAGGATTCCAAATACAATCAGATTAATGGTTATTACTCCTTTCATAATTTCGGGGCCGACTTTTTTTCGAAGCAGATACCAGTTCAGCAAACCGCCCAATAAGCAAACTAGGGAAAGACAGACACTGAAGACCAATGTCAGTTCGCCCATTGTTCGGTGAAATCCTGAACCTAAATCAAACTTGTAAGTGTCCATTAAAGTAAAGAGTTGCTTTTCGGTTTCGTTGTTTGGTGGTAACGTAACAAAAAGTGAGATTGAATGAATAATTGCGGTAATGAACTGAAAGATTGCGGCTGTTTTAAGCCATGCAGAGTATTTATTCATATGCTATTTTTTTATTTTTTTTAAATGTTTTGTCTTTGTCAAAGCGTTGTGCGTTCGTGCTATATCTTTCAACCAATAAACAATAGTGTGAAACCAATTGAATCGAATGCGCCGTGGGCGATAATTGGTATTGTTAGCTTTTTGCCATTAAGAAAATAAACTATTGCTTGAAACACTCCAATAACACCAGCTGAAATAGCACCATTTAAACCTTGATAAGAATGAACAAATCCAAAAGCTATTCCTGTGAACAGAACAATTATTATTTTGGTAACTATATTTTCTCCCATCAAGTCAATCAGCCTGCTTATTAAATAACCCCTAAACAATATTTCTTCAAAGAATGCTGCAGTTGTCCACGAAAGTAACAAACCTATGAGGAATTTCAGGACATTTCCTTTCATACTGAAAATTTCGGAAAGTCGAGGTTGTGCAAATTTTGAAACAATAGGGTCAATCAAATATTGGTCCGCAAAATAATATAAACAGCTGTGGCAATGCCTAAATATATTTTTTTAATTTTAAATCTTTAAAACCGAAACCTATTTCTTTCCATTCAGTTTTCCTTACTTCCAATGAAATTACAGCAGTTCGATACCTGCACCTTTTTTGGTTTTAAGAAGTTCCTTTAAGTTCATTTTTTATTTGAGTAGTTTATTTATCATTTTAATTAGTTATCACTACTGTAAGTGCGAATTGTCATAATTACAAAGTTAGATCTCTTGCAGTCAGTTAAAAGTTTGCAGTGCCGCCAAAGCATGACGCACAACATTCGAGGCCTTGGCGAAGTACGGGAATAGATGCTTGCCCTGAACAAATGCTGATTGAAAAATTTGCTGCTGAAGATTACGACGCCCCACTGACACAGTTCATCCTATGTTGGCGGTAGTTTTATGAATTAGACCGCCCTTATAATTTTTCTTTTTTTTGAGTCGTACCAAATACCAATATAAATGTCTTCAGAAATAGGCTTCCCTTTATCTTTTAGAATATCAAATCTTAGCTTTCGCAAAGAGTTGAATATTGTATGAATGCATGAGTCATATTCAGCTCTATCCCAGTATTTTTCAATAGTGTCAGGGTTTTGATAACGACGCATCGTCACTTTTGAAACTTTGCCTTCTTTATCAATTGTAACAATATAGTCTTCTGCACAGAATTCATTAATTTTTTTCCATTTTATTTTTTTCAGTTGCTCGAAAAAGGTATCTGACACTTTGCTTTTATCTTTTCTGTCCTTCGCATTAGGCACAGCTTCATAATTATTAACGTGTTCAATATTTGAAACCTTTCCATTAGAAATATTAACTACAGTTTCTTTTTCATAAATTTTATAAAATACTCCATCCCATCTTAATACTTTATTGGTCAATGGAAAATTAAGGTCGCCTGAAAACCAATTGATGTAAACTCTGTCATTAATAAAACCGTTGCCGAAGACTTCTTTCATTTTTTTAAAAGAAGCGGCTTTGTCAATTTTACCGTTTCTTCGCTCACCACAATTTATAATGTCCACAAGAAAAAGGCTGTCATTGTCAATTTTATATATCGCTTGATACCCTCGCCAGCAATTGAATGAGAAACTTCCATTTGTGCTATTTCTGAAACTAAGACCAAATAGTTGTTCGGTTTTTGTAGTGTCGTGTCTTTGTAAATACTGCTCTAAAATTAAGTTGTAAGTAGCAATAGTATCGCCCTTGAAAATTATATAGTCTGGCATTTGAGGACTTGCAAAAACTCCAGATGAGAAAAGTGTCAGAGAGAAGATGAATAGGCAAACTGATAAACGTTTTATCATTTCTATTTTATGTCAAGATGATACAACTCGTGAAATTACATACTATGTCTGAAAAAAATTACCGCCAACATTTCTATTGCCGCAACTGCTTGTACACTTTTCAATTGATAGTCATGATAAAACTGTACAAGAAATTGCTATTACAATATACAACAACAGCCGCTAATAAAAAACCGGAATGCTTTTCAACATCCCGGTCCAATAATTAAATTCATTTCATCTTACCATATCCTCGTCCTCTTATCTGGTGCTTTATACATTTTATCTCCTTCCTTCACATCAAAGGCTTTGTAAAATGCATCTATATTGGTAAGCGGCCCGTTGCCACGGTGTACTCCCGGCGAGTGGCTGTCGGTAAGTATACGTTGTGCAGCAGCTTCGGGTAAAATATTACTGCGCCATACCTGTGCCCAGTTTAAAAAGAAACGTTGGTCGGGTGTAAAGCCATCTGTCTTTTTATTGCTCTTGCCTTGTTTGGTATTTTTAAAAGCTGCGTACGCAATACTTAAACCACCAAGGTCGGCAAGATTTTCGCCAAGGGTAAGCCTGCCATTCACATGCAGGGTATCCAATATTACATAACCATTGTATTGCTGCACCACTTCATCGGCACGTTTTTTAAATTCATCAGCATCGGCTTTTGTCCACCAGTCGTGCAGGTTTCCATCAGCATCAAACTGGCGGCCCTGGTCATCAAAACCATGCGTCATTTCATGGCCTATCACAGCGCCAATACCGCCATAGTTAATGGCATCATCGGCTTCAAAATCAAAGAAAGGAAAACGAAGTATGCCTGCGGGAAAAACAATTTCATTTTTTGCAGCATTATAATATGCATTCACAGTTGGCGGTGTCATTCCCCATTCTGTTTTATCAATGGGTTTGCCCAGCCTGTTTACATTATCCTGGTACTGCCATTGATTACAGCGTTGTAAGTTGCCCAGAAAATCATCTCTCTTAATAACAAGGCCGTCATAATTTTTCCATTTATCGGGGAAGCCTATCTTTTCAACAAAGGCATGTAACTTGGCCAATGCCTTTTGTTTTGTTTCCTCACTCATCCAGTCTAATTTCTTTATACGGCTATCGAAAGCCTGCTCAAGATTATGTACCAGTTCAAGCATTCTTGCTTTTGCTGCCTGGTTAAAATATTTATCTACATATAACTGTCCCAGCAGGTCACCTAGTTGTCCGTCAATCAGACCACTCATACGCTGCCAGCGTGGGGTTTGCTCTTTCTGTCCGCTCAATACCTGGTTGTAAGTAAAGTTTGCATCCACAAAATCTTTACTTAAGTATGGCGCTGCAGATTTTATAACGCCCCATTGTAAATAAACTTTCCAGTTGTTTACCGAAACTACAGATAACAATGAATCGGCAAAGACCATAAACTTAGGATTGCTAACGATCAAACTATCCTGTTTGGTTTTATAGCCCAGTTTTGTCAGGATATCCTGCCAGTTCATGCCCGGTGTTTTAGCGCTCAGGCCATCTACCGAAAATTTATTGTAGAGTTTAACCGGGTCACGCATTTCCACACGGCTCATTTGTGCATTGGCAATGGTTGTTTCCAGTTGCAGGATGGTGGCTGCATTGGCCGAAGCTTTATCTGCACCCATACCACAAAGTGTAAACAGTTTTGTTATGTAGTTACTATACTCGGCTCTTATTTTCTGGTTACGGGCATCATTCTTTAAATAATAATCCCTGTCTGGCAGGGTAGTGCCGCCCTGGCCAATACCGATGATGTATTTAGTAACATCTTTTGCATCCTGCCTTACACCAATATTGTATAAAGCGCCGGTTACAGATCTTGCCCGCAGGTAATTTATCATGTCCAACAGCTCTGCTTTTGAACTTAGCTTTTCAATATTATCAATATAAGGTTTGATGGGTTGATACCCAAGTTTTTCAATGGCCATGCTATCCATAGCGCTGGCATAAAAATCGCCCACACGTTTCATCAGGTCATTTTTGCCGGGGTTTTTTGCCGCATCTTCCAATAAATCTTTTAATGCCTGTGAACTTTCTTCAGCCAGTTTATCAAAACTTCCCCAACGGGTTTTTGATGCAGGTACCGGTGTATTTTTTATCCAGTTGCCATTGGCGTATAAATAAAAATTATCGCCGGGTTTAACGGAAAGGTCCATGTTGGCGGGATCAATAAATTTTTTGGCCCCTTGTGCCATAGAAATTGCAGGTAATAGTATTGAGCCTGCTAAAACAAATGCAAAAAGAATTCTCTTCATATAATTTATTTTTTTGGATGGATAAAAGTAGGCATCCTTATATAAAGAACCATAATAAAATATGTTAACGGCAAAAGAGCGGGATAAACCCGATAGCTATCGGGTCCGGTCATAGAAGGATTTATCCACTTAAATAAAAATATAAGCCAGACAGGTTCATTCGTTAATTTTGTTCCTTATTCATCAGCCATTGATAAGATATACAGTGCTTTATCTTTTACTGTGTTTTCCCGTTGCCCTGCGTGCACAAAACAATAATCCCAACCCGGGCATTGTAATTGGCAGCATACTGGATGCCGATAACAGCAAGGCCATTGCGGGCGCTAACCTGCGTATGGTATTACTTTCCGACTCATCTGTTAATCGTGATCAGCAAAGCCTTAAAGACGGTGAATTTATCTTTGATAAACTCCCTTTTGGTTATTACCGCCTGCAGGTTACTGTGGTTGGGTATGCAAGCCTTTCGCTTGACAGTATCTATATACGACAGGAAAGATTTGATTTTGACCTGAATGATATTAAGCTGAATAAGAAGTCCGCTCTTTTAAATGAAGTGGTTGTGTATGCTGAAAAACCATTGATAGAAAATAAGGATGGAAAGATGACCTTCAATACCGGCGAATCGGCATTAAGTTCGGGTGCAACAACAACAGAGTTATTAAAACAAACACCATTGGTAAATGTAGATAATGATGGTAAGATATTATTACGTGGCAAGGAAGTGAAAATTTTAATAGATGATAAACCGGTTGAACTGGATAGCAAACAATTGCAGGACCTCTTGGAAAGTATGCCTGGCAGCATGATCGAAAAGATTGAAGTGATGACAACACCGCCACCGCAATATGCCAATGAAAGGGGTGGGGTTATAAATATTGTAACCAAAAAAGGAAAGGTTGGTTTTAACGGAAGGATAAATGTAAATTATGGCACAAGGGGAGAAGCCGGAATTAATGGCAACCTGAGTTATCGAAAAAATAAATTTGTACTTAATTTTTCGGCAGGCTTTGGTTACAATGAATACAATGGTAACAGCTACAGCAACCGCCAGAATATTTATATCGATTCAACAAATTTTTTTAATACCCTTGGAGAAAGCAGTAGTAATAACCGCCGGCCTAATATAAGGCTGAGTGTGGATTATGACCTTAACAAAAGGAACAGCCTGAATTTTACTTCACAATACAACAGCAATAACTCTGCAAATGAAAATGAAACGCAATACAGCAACCTGAACCGCTATTATAATATTTATAAGCTGAGCAACCGCATCACCGGTACTGACAATGAAAGCTGGAATCCTAATTTCAATCTTACCTATACTTACAAAGGAAAGAACCCTAAGGAAATACTGAAGATAATTACCGGGCTTAACTATAATGCAAATAATAATGCAAGGGATTTTTATCAGCAATACCTGAACCCTGACTACACAACAACCGGATCGGATTCATCGCAACAGCAAAACACTTTCAGCAAGAACCACAACATTAGTTTAAGAATAAATTATGATAAGCCGCTGAAGGAAAATAAACTCTCATTGAATGCCGGTGCCGGTTATAACCGGTACAATAACCACAATGTGCTGAACACTGAATTTTTGAAGAAACCTGAAAATGTTTTTGTAAAGAATGAACTGCTGAGCAATGATTTTCTTTTTCATCAAACCATATTCGGATTAAGGGCTTCATTGCGATATGATTTTATGGTTGATTTTTATATCAATGCCGGTTTGCAGGCTGAACATACCGAAACCAACTTCGATATAAAAAATGATAACAATCACTATGCAAATGATTACTGGTCGGCATTGCCATTTGCTACCCTGATGAAGAAATGGAAGAATGAAGTGAACATTACGTTGAGTTATAAAAGAACCATTCAAAGGCCGAGGCTGAATGAACTGAGCCCCAGTGTTGATTATGGCGACCCATACAATACAAGGTCGGGCAATCCTTACCTGCTGCCTTATTATGCTGATAATTTTGATTTCATTGTTGGCAAATGGAACAAGTTATACAATGTGAATGTCTCGGTTGGGTATAATGCACTGCAAAATATTTACAGCTCTATAAGAACTTTACTGCCCGATGGAAAAACATTTACTACCTGGCAAAACATAAGCGGAAGAAAAGAATATGAGGCAAGTGCCTGGGGTGGATACACAATAAGTAAAAAAGCAAAAGCCAATTTAAGTTTTGGTTACACGTATAATGTATATGGCCTGTACGACAGATCAGTAAGATATTTCCGTAATGGCGGTTCATTCTATTCAACATTGAATGGCAGCTACCAGTTTACTGACCTTATAAATGGCAATACAAGTTTTACCTTCAACCGTTTTGCCAATCCGCAGGGAACGGTGAGAAATACATTAAGTATGAATATTGGAGTGCAGAAAAAATTCTTTGCCAAGCGGTTTAGTATTACGGTAAATATTATTGATCCCTTTCGCCAGCAGCAGAATACAAATTATACCTATGGCAGCAATTTCAATTTAGAAAGTTTTAGTACAACCAATACAAGAAACTACCGCATTGCACTGAGTTATATCTTTAAGAAGAAAGTGAAGAAAAATAAGAATGTTGAACTGCTTAGGAAGAAATTGGGAAAATAGCTGCTTTATTTTTTTTACTATAATAATTTAATTGAACTCCTTGTCTTGTCATGCTGAGGCACGAAGCATCTCAATAAAACATGATTTCTATTCAGAGTGGGATGCCTGCCTGTCCGGTAGGCAGGCTTCGTGCCTCAGCATGACAGGAGTAAAATGATTTGAAGTTTTTTTATTGTATCAGGCTAGTGCCAGGCGTTTTGCCAACCAACTTTCTCTTATAGGAATTATCCATTTATCAAGCATTTCTTTTTTAGATAGTACGGTATTGTTGAAATACAAAGTATCAGCATTGATGAAATTATTTTCAACAGCGTAATCAAGTTGATTGAGCGGCAGCAATTGTATTTTATCTTTTACAACAAATGCCAGGTTTTGGCGGTCAAACATCTGCACTTTGTATTTTTCTTCAATGGCTTTTATTACATGAACAGAACTGTCGGTACTGCATCCACCAACTGTTGTTGCAGTTTCATCTGCCATCAGTACAATAAACTGCCCGAAGAATAAATTGGCAAATCCTTTTACCGGTGTACCATGGCTTTTCCAGCTGGCCACAAATTCATTCAGCATGTCTTCCATCTCTAATGCTTCGCTGATAAAAAATAAACGGCTGCTTTGATAGATCCACACACGGGAGTTATCATTAAAATCGGCTGGTATGTGTTCTTTAAAATCGAGATTCATTTTGTAAAGTTAAGGATAGAGATAGAAACACTGATGACACAGATTTAAACAGATATTAGCGGATATACAAATAAGACTATCGGTGATCATCAGTCTTATCCGTGTGATCCGTGTTTCTATTTCTTCAACTCATTGATGCTGCCACCAACTCCGCAATATCCATAACCTGCACTTCCTCTTCTTTATTGCTGTTCTTCACACCATCGGTCATCATGGTATTACAAAAGGGGCAGGCAGCGGCTATAACAGAGGCACCGGTTTCCAGCGCTTCATTGGTACGTTCAAAATTAATACGGGTAGTTCCTTTTTCTTCTTCTTTAAACATTTGTGCACCACCGGCACCAC
>JBDTUK010000133.1:0-11095 GCA_040007795.1 Ferruginibacter sp. | reverse complement strand
TCATCCTGAGCCAGGATCAAACTCTCCATTGTAAATGAGTTGTTTGAACGTGACTGTGTAATTTCATTGGAAATTAACGTCAAATTCTAAATTAATATTTGCGCTAACATTACCTTGATAATCAAATGATTATTTGCTGCTGTTTCCAAACTTTCAAAGATCTTTTGGCTTTACTTTTTACCCCGTTTTTTAATTCGGAGTGCGAAGGTAAGGGCCTTTATTTTCTCACCCAAATCTTTCTTTATTTTTTAAGAAAATAATTTGCGGAATTTGAGGAAATTTTCTTCTAAGAACTGGCTCTTTTTTCAAAAGCGGACGGCAAAGATAAGGGCGGATAAACTGTTACCAAAATAATTCTGTTAAATAGTTATTCACAAGCAAAAAAAGTAAAGGATGATATCGAAGCAAATCATTTGCTGTATTATATTACAGCTATAAATATTTTTTTATTTTTTTATTTCGCCAGAGTTTAATTTCCAAATTTTTTATATCAGAAATAGTATAATCATGCCCAAAATGGACCCGTATTAAAACATACTGATGTTGATATAATCGCCTATACAATAAGGATCATGAGAATTCAACTTTATGAAGGAGCAATCCATGTGAGGGAACTGAAAAGTCGGCTTTTGTACAATCTTTCGCTTCTATTATAGCTTTAAAATCATCAATTGCTAATTTTTCTCTACCTACCTGTAGCATTGTTCCAACCAATCCTTTAACCATACCACGCAAAAATCGATTGGCCTTTATTCTATAAACCAAGCAGTCCGTTTGTGTTAACCATTCGCTTTCGTGAATATTACAAAGAAATGATTTTACCTGCGTATTACGTTTAGAAAAACTGGCAAAATCAACATGATTCATGATCTCTTTTGCAGTTTGTTGCAATAAATCAATATTGAGCGAATATGGATAGTAATATGCCCTATCCTGAAGAAAAGGGTTTTTAACCTGATAAATATAATACTGATACTCCCTGCTAACTGCATCAAAACGACAGTGCATTTTTTCATTTACTTCATATATCTTTTTGATAACAATATCTGCCGGAAGGATTGCATTAAGATTATATACTTCATCATTAATAGTTTCCAAGGAATCAAAATGAAAAAAATTCTGTAACGCATGTACACCTGCATCTGTACGTGATGAGCCAGTTAGCACAAATTTCTGTTTAAAATAAATTTGCAATGCTTTTTCTATCTCCGCCTGAACAGAATTAGCATTAAGCTGTACCTGAAAGCCTGAGTAATTGGTACCTTTATATGAAACTTCTATGAAATAACGTGACATAAAATATCTATCATCATTAAAATTTAATGATGAAGCATTGCCTTAAATTTTGTGATAAAATATTTGTCGGTCAGCTGATTCTCAAGTGCATTAAAATTATTTGAGTCTGAAACATAGGGATAAGCAGCATTAAAGAATTTATATTTTCCTTCGTCTTTTAAAAATAAAGAACCCAGGTTTTTTATCTGCTCAGTTGTAAAACAATTGTCTTTGAATTTTTTTCGGGCTGTATTTATCATATCATCATAATCTTCTATAGTGGTCATCTGCTTGCGAAGATTCAGAAAATCTTCCCTGGAAGCAAGATTTTTACAATTGGAATTTGTTAGTATTTCTTTTTTTTCTTTTTCTGTAATTACCAATGTTGTTATTTTACCTGAGTCCGGCTTCTTGTTTGGATTCTGCAATTCCATATCAATAAATTCCGGATTCTTATTTTTCGAATCACCTTTCATCTTTGCCAATCCTTGTTTTCCCACTTTATTTTTTGGCTTTTCAACTGACTCCGATTTAACAGCATAAATAAACACTTCTACAGTATCTGCAATCCCGTTTGCAATATCCAGGTAAGTCATATCGACTCCTTCGGCAGTAACATCAAATCTCAACTTTCTAATTTCAGCTTTAGCTAAAAGTGAACTCTCTTTTACTACTGAATTTTCTTCCATTTTTGTTTCCAATGATTTTTCCGGAGGCATTGTTTCGTTTTTTACAACAACCCTTTGTGCAATTGCAGGATCATTTACAACAGCTGCCAGGATAATTGAAAATTCATCCCCCGCCAGCTCCGTTTCAAGGTTTTTATTTTTTTCAGCATTCTTTTCAGGTATTAGTACCTGCGCAGTTTGGAGATTAAATAACCCCCATCCTTTTGTTCCTGAATTTTTTAAAAGGTAACCTGCATCTGTTTCTTTAACCTGAATTGTAACATTTTGCTCCGGCCATTCATTTTTAGGAAACCCAATTGAAAGAGCATATGTACTGTCTGTAAGTTTAGGAATAATAATATAACCTGAAGCAGAAGAGCTCAGAATTTTCTTATCCATCCTGATATAAAATGGCTGCTTATCTTCAGTTTGAATATAAATAAACCGGTTTTTCTGAGCACATAGGCTCAATGAAAGCAGAAATAAGGTGAAAGAAAATAATGTTGATTTTTTAAGAATATCGTTCATTTGCAACCAGAATTGACCTTATCAAAAATACTTATTAATATAATGCTGTTACCATTTAAATAAAAATTGACTTTGCTTTAACCATCCCTTACCTATTTTTGCACTCTAAAATTTATGTATGAAAAAAATGCTGTTCTTACTTGCGTTAGCTGCAAGTCCTTTTTTTGTTATAGCCCAGCCCGGCGGCGAATCCAGTGATACATCCTGGAAAAAGATTTACAGGGCAACTACCACAAAAGTTAATGATCTTGTACATACCAAACTGGATGTTCGTTTTGATTATGATAAAGCCTGGATGTATGGCAAAGAATGGCTTACTGTAAAGCCGCATTTTTATCCCACCGATTCGCTTACACTTGACGCAAAAGGCATGGATATAAAAGAAATAGCAATAATGAAGGGAACTGCTAAGTCTGCCTTGAAATATGATTATGATGGTATGGAGCTAAGAATCAAACTTGACAGAACCTACAAAGGCGGTGAAAATTATACAGTATATATTGATTATACAAGTAAACCCAATGAAGTTAAAGTAAAAGGAAGTGCTGCTATTAATGATGCAAAAGGTTTATACTTCATCAATCCCAAAGGAGAAGAGAAAGATAAACCCACACAAATATGGACACAGGGCGAAACAGAAGCCAACAGCGTATGGATGCCTACTATTGATAAACCAAATCAAAAAACTACTGATGAAATTTATATGACCGTTCCGGCGAAGTATGTTACACTGAGCAATGGTTTATTAATAAGCCAGAAAAAAAATGCTGATGGCACAAGAACCGATTACTGGAAGATGGATCTGCCACATGCCCCTTACCTGTTCTTTATGGGAGTAGGCGATTTTAAAATTATTAAGGATAGTTATAAAGGCAAAGAAGTAAGTTATTATGTAGAGCCAAACCAGGCTCCTTACGCAAGAGGCGTATTCGGACTTACACCAGAAATGATCAAATTCTTTTCTGAAAGACTGGCTGTTGATTATCCCTGGCAAAAATATTCGCAGATAGTTGGAAGGGATTATGTGAGTGGCGCTATGGAAAATACTACAGCAACGCTGCACCAGGAGAGCGCTTATCAAAATGCAAGAGAACTGGTGGATGGCATTGGATGGGAATCTACCATTGCACATGAATTATTTCACCAATGGTTTGGAGACCTGGTAACTGCCGAGAGTTGGAGTAATATTACTGTAAATGAAAGCATGGCCGATTACAGTGAAACACTTTGGTTTGAATATAAATACGGAAAAGATAAAGGCGATGAACAAAATCAGCAGGACAAGCAGCGGTATTTAGGAGATGCGGAAAATGCAAAGAAAGACCTGGTTCGTTTTTATTATGCCGATAAAGAAGATGTTTTTGATAATGTAAGTTATCCAAAAGGTGGCGCCATACACCACATGCTTCGTAACTACGTAGGTGATGAAGCTTATTTTAAATCGCTGAACAATTATTTAACTACTAATAAATTCAAACCCGGTGAATCAGGACAGATGCGCCTGGCTTTTGAAGAAGTTACCGGCAAAGACATGAACTGGTTCTGGAATCAGTGGTTTTATGGAAGTGGTCATCCTATAGTGAAAATTAATTACAACTATGATGATGCTGCAGGGAAAGCTATGGTGATCATTGAGCAAACTCAAACTACAGGAAAGATCTTCAAATTGCCGATAGCTATTGATGTATATAACGGCACTTCTAAAAAAAGATACAATGTGTGGGCAGAAAACAAGATCGATACATTTACTTTTAATTATACCCAAAAACCCGACCTGATAAATGTAGATGCTGACAAAGTAATCCTCTGGGCAAAAACAGATAATAAGACTACTGAAAATTTTGTTCATCAATGGAAATATGCACCACTTTATATGGACCGCAGGGAAGCTCTTGATTTCTTCAACAAGAAAGCAATGCCTGAACTGGCAGAAGGTTTAAAAGATAAATTTGCACCGTTGCGCAGGAATACGATAACAAGACTTGGCGCTTCAAAATTCAAGTCTGATGCAAATGTTATACAGCAGATAGAAATGATCGCAAACACTGATAAGGACAAAACAACAAAGGCTGCTGCAATTTCATTTTTAGCAAAAACAAAAGATGCAAAGTATAAATCTCTTTATGAAAAGAATTTAAATGACAGCAGTTATTCAATTGCAGGCGCTGCTTTGGAAGGATTAAAGAGTTTGGAACCGGCAAAAGCTTATGAGCTTGCAAAAAAATATAGTACCGATGCAAAAGGTGACCTGGGTGATGTGGTTAGTGATGTATTAATGTCAGAGGGCACAGAAGCAGACTTTGATCTTCTTGCCGGACGTTATGAAAAAATGCCTTTAAGCCAGGAGAAAGTTCAGGCTACTGGAACATTTGCCAACTATCTTGAAAAAGTACAAAACACAGGCAATGTAAAAAAAGGAATTGATCTGATCATTAAATTCCGCAACCAGGTACCTGAGCAATTCAGAGGTTTTGTTGACCCGACCATTAAAGGTGGTTTAAACAAACTTGGAAAAGCAAAAGGAAAAGAGATTGAAGATTATATTGCTAATGGATTGAAATAAAAAAATACTAACTATAATAAAAAAGCGCCTTTAACTGGCGCTTTTTTATTGCTCAATTGTTTTTGAGTTTGTATATCTAAAGGTTTTTAAATAACGATGTTGTAAAACAATTCGACCATATGCCTGCTCTTACCAACTTCCGCTTGAGCCACCACCTCCAAAACTTCCGCCACCAAATCCACCAAATCCACCGCCTGAGCTCCCTCCACCACCACTCCAACCTCCACCACCACGTCCGCTGTTGCTTAGCATATTGGCAATTGTCCAGGCAGCAAAACCACGACGGCTCATGAATGAACCTCCACCACCACGTCCGCCTTTTATTGCAAGAAAAAGAATGATGAGTATAATAATAAAAACGATTCGTAAAATTGAGCTGCCACCACCACTGCCTTTATGATAACCGGCAGGCGCTGTATATTCTCCTTTAACAGCCTGTATGATCGCATCCGTTCCTTCTTCTATTCCCCGGTAATAATCATCTCCCTTAAAGTTGGGCACAATGATGTCATCAATAATTTGTTTACAGGTAATATCAGGTAATGCGCCTTCTACACCATATCCAGTGGCTATATTTAATTTTCGGTCGCCTTTGGAAATGAGTAAAACAACGCCATTGTTATTTTCTTTTCCACCCACACCCCATGCCCTGCCTAATTTTATATTAAAATCTGCGATCTCATTTCCGTTTAAAGAAGGAATGATAACAACAGCAATTTGTGTAGAGGTGCTGTCATCAAAAGCAACCAGTTTATTTTCCAGTGCCTGCCTTTGATCTGCAGTAAGTGTGCCGGTAAAATCATTTACTAATTGTGTTGGTTTTTGCTTGAGTAACTTTTCCAGGTCGAATGAATCCTGCGAAAAAGATACTGCCCAAACCAACATTAAAATAAATATGGAGAGAAATTTTTTCATTAGCTGATCAGTAAACCGATCGTTCTTTTAAGTTTTTATTAGTTGCCAAACACAATTTCGTCGGGCAATTCATTTTTATCTTCTGTTGGTATGTATGGAAATTTTTCTTTTAAGGTTTGCCCTATTTGCCCAATGCACTGCTCTATTCCGTTGCTGATATTATCTTTTGTAAACTGGCCAACCATATTTTTTACTGCATCATTCCAGTATGCTGCACCCGCTTTTTGATAGATGCCCTCATCAGCAAACAAAGCCAGTTCCTGATGATCCATCGCAATGTATAAAAGCACCGCATTGCGGTGGTCGGTATTCTGCATTTTTAATTTAAAGAAAATTTCAGCCGCCCGGTCTATTGCATCTACATATGAATTTTTACTTTCTACATAAACCCTTATTTCGCCACTGGTTTCTTTTTCGGCCATACGTATAGCTTCCACTATCTGCGCCTTATCTTCGGCAGAAAAAAATTCTCTCTTTTTAAAAAATGGAAATATGCCCATTAAAATTTAATTTCTATTGATCTGTCTGCCCCTGCATCTGATTGAAACCCATCTTTCGTTTTAAATCCTAAAATGCCTGCTACCAGGTTTGTCGGGAAACCTCTTACAGAACGGTTATAAATATTTATGGCGTCATTAAAATCCTGTCTTGCCACTTTGATCCTTCTTTCTGTGCCTTCCAATTGTGTCTGTAAACCTGAATAGGCTGCTGTACCTTTTAAAGTTGGATACTTTTCAATCCGTATGATCAGGTTGTTTGTTGCAGATGCCAGGTTATTCTGTGCTTCAGATTGTTTATTAAATTCATCTGCAGAAACATCATTGGTATGAATATTCAAGGATGTTGCTTTACTTCTTGCTTCAGCAATTTGTTGCAATGTTGTCTGTTCAAAATCAGAAATGCCCTTTACCACATTTACAATATTAGGAATGAGGTCCGTCCGCCGTTGATAAGCATTCTGGATCTCATTCCATTGTAACTTTACTTTTTCTTCTTTTTTTACCAATGAATTATAGGTCACAATAAAAAATATCCCAAGCACAACCAAAATTCCGCCGATAATAAAGCCTGAATATCTTTTATTCTTCATTGCTGTCTAATATCAAAAGTTATTATTTCTTTTTATTCAGGTCATCAAAATTCACATCCACTTTCTTTTCTGCACCGGCATCTGCCTTAAACCCTTCTTTTGCATGGAATCCAAACATACCGCCCAGGATATTCATTGGGAAAGACCTTACCTTGGTATTATACACATTTATGGCTTCATTAAAAACCTTCCTGGAATTTTTGATATTGTTTTCAATACCTTCTAATTGCCCCTGGAGTTGCATAAAGTTTTGCGTTGCCTTCAGGTCTGGATAATTTTCAACAACGGCAAGTAAGCGGCTCAAAGCACCACTCATCTGGCCTTGTGCAGCCTGGAATTCAGCAATTTTTTCAGGAGTAAGATTATCAGCATTAATATTTACACTGGTAGCCTTAGCCCTTGCTTCTACAAGCGCTGTTAAAGTGTTTTGTTCAAAATTGGCAGCACCTTTAACGGTGTTAACCAGGTTGCCAACCAGGTCGGAACGGTTTTGATATTCCGTCTGAACATTATTCCAGGCCTTCTTTACATTCTCATCCTGTTTTACCAAACCATTGTAACCACTGCATCCCCAAAAGCCGAGGATAACAAGTATTCCTATCAAGACTAATAATCCGGTGCGTTTCATATTTTTTTGTTTTAGTGTTAGGTATTAAAAATAATATACTTTTTCTATACTAGACGAATAAGACGGGAAAACCTTTTAAAATGTTCAATAAACAATTTTCAATGCTCAATTTTCAATTAAACGCCCCTGAGAATTGAACGTTGATCATTGAATATTGGGCATTATTCAATAATCGCTTTTATCCCGGGGAGAGTTTTCCCCTCAAAATACTCCAACATAGCACCGCCGCCAGTACTTACATAGCTTACCTTATCTGCCAGGTGGAATTTATTGACTGCTGCAACACTATCGCCGCCCCCAACTAAGCTAAAAGCCCCGTTTGCAGTAGATGCCGCAACAGATTCTGCAATGGCTTTTGTACCCTGCTGAAATTTTTCCATTTCAAAAACCCCCATCGGGCCGTTCCATAAAATGGTCCTGGATTTAGTAATTATTTCATTAAAAATACCGGTAGCCTTGGGACCAATATCCAATCCCATCCATCGGGAATTGCATCACTTGGACGAACATCGGTATTTGCATCCGCCGCAAACTTATCAGCTATGATAGAATCTTCGGGTAAATGAATACTTACATTTTTTTGTTTTGCCTTTTCTAAAATATCCAGCGCAGTTTGCAAACGGTCATCTTCGCAAAGCGACGAACCAATTTTACCTCCCCTTGCTTTTAAAAATGTATAAGCCATTCCGCCGCCAATAATAATATCTGTGGCTCTCTCCAGCAAATTTTCAATAATGAGAATTTTATCAGAAACTTTGGCGCCGCCAATAATGGCACAAAAAGGTTTCTCTGCGCTATGCAATACTTTTTCCGCACTCAAAACTTCTGCTTCCATCAATAAACCAAACATTCTTTTTTCTGCAGGAAAAAATTTGGCAATAACAGCCGTTGATGCATGTGCCCGGTGTGCTGTACCGAATGCATCATTCACATATACATCACCCAGCTTACTTAATTTTTCAGCAAAGGCTTCGTCGCCTTTTTCTTCTTCTTTATGAAAACGAAGATTCTCCAGCAATAAAACTTCTCCGGGCTTTATCATCGAAGCAGTAAGTGTGGCCTGTTCACCAATACAGTTGTCTGCAAAAAACACCCTCGTACTTGCATCCCCAATTGAAGGGTTTGTATGCCCGGGATTTAATAAACTATATAAATGCTTTACTAAATGCTTTAATGAAAATTTATCTTCGGGCCCACCCTTTGGCCTGCCCAGGTGGCTCATTAAAATAACACTGCCTCCATCTGCCAATATTTTTTTTATGGTAGGAAGTGTTGCTGTCATCCTTGTATCATCTGTAATATTAAAATCAACATCTAATGGTACATTAAAATCGACACGGAGGAGTGCTTTGTGGCCTGAAAAATTATAATCGGAGAATTTACTCATAATGTAAAATGTTATTCAATAAAAATAATCTCTGCATCAGTAGTTTGCAGAATCTGAATTGCGGTTATAAAATTATCTTTGTACTTGCTCCATAAAATTTGCGTAGGCAAATTCCCTGTATTCAATTTGATAAGTTTGGGTGGCGAACCCATTTCCGTAATTAATGTTGGAAAATCAGCATCTTTTGTAATTAAAATAACTTTCCCTTTATTTTTAGCCCTGATGTATATTTCTTTATCCTCAAAATTTTTTATCCCCAATTTAAAAGCTGACATTACTGGCATATTCAATTCTTCTGCCATCATTTTTGCCAGGTAAGATGACAACTGATTATCAAGCCATATTTCCCAATCAGGCTGCATTTATTATCACCGTATTTTTTAAGCGTAGCGATGCATAAAGTAGCGATGCTTTAATATCTTCTTTTTCTAAAAAAGGGAAATCATTAATAATTTCCTCCGGAGTCATTCCCGATGAAAGCAAATCCAAAACATCTGTTACTGCAAAGCGCATCCCTCTTATAATAGGTTTTCCATTAAAAATACCTGGGTTTATAGTAATCCTTTTTAATAATTCCGTTTCCATACATTATTAATTTGTTCCTGTGAAGATACAAAATCAAAAGTGTTTATCATAAAAAAGAGGCTTTCAAAAAATGAAAGCCTCATATAAATTAAGTTCAATTTCTACACTGATCTTCCAGTTCTCTCTCCTCAAGGAGAGGGGTTGGGCCTGCCTGCCGGTAGGCAGGGTGAGGTTACTTGATCAATTTTGCAAAATGATGCACCGTACGCACCAATTGCGATACATAGCTCATTTCATTATCGTACCAGCTAACGGTTTTAACCAATTGTTTATCTCCAACCGCCTGCACTTTGGTTTGTGTTGCATCAAACAAAGAACCGAAAGTAATTCCGATAACATCACTGCTCACAATTTCATCTTCGGTATAACCAAAGCTTTCGTTGCTGGCAGCTTTCATGGCAGCATTAACTTCTTCGGCTGTAACTTTCTTATCCAAAATAGAATATAACTCGGTAACAGAACCTGTAATTACAGGCACCCGTTGTGCGCCACCATCTAATTTTCCTTTTAACTCCGGTAAAACCAGGCCAATTGCTTTTGCAGCGCCGGTACTGTTAGGAACAATATTAGCAGCCGCAGCTCTTGCTCTTCTCAGGTCTCCTTTAGGATGTGGAGCATCTAAAGTATTCTGATCGTTGGTATAAGCATGTATTGTGCTCATGATACCCGAAGCAATACCAAACTTATCATTCAGTGTTTTTGCCATTGGTGCCAAACAGTTGGTGGTGCAGCTTGCGCAACTGATGATCGTTTCGCTGCCATCAAGTATCGCATGATTAACATTATATACAATTGTTTTCAGATCTCCTGTTGCAGGAGCAGAGATAACTACTCTTTTTGCGCCGGCAGTAATATGTGCTTCGGCTTTTGCCTTATCAGTAAAGAAGCCGGTACTTTCAATCACCACATCTACATTATGAGCACCCCAGGGAATTTGTGCCGGATCTTTTTGTGCATACACTTTTACTTCGTGGCCATTTACCACAATTGAATTTTCGGTAGAAGTCACATCCTGGCCAAAACGGCCCTGTGCACTATCGTACTTTAATAAATGTGCCAGCACTGCAGGACTGGTCAGATCATTGATAGCCACAACATCAATACCTTCCATGTTATAGATCTGGCGAAACACCAAACGGCCAATGCGGCCAAAACCGTTGATTGCAACTTTTACTGTACTCATAGCTTTAATTTGAATTTAAAATTGAGAGGCAAAATTACAGGATGTGAAAGATATTCTGTGGATTATTTTTAGTCTGATTGGGTTGTGAATAACTATTCCAAACTCAATACAGGCAAAGGTTTTGATCTGATATACCCATAAATCTGTAAACTGATACAGTTGTTGTAAAATATTTGGCTGCAAAACTGCCACACGTTATCTTTGCCCTCCTTTAACAAGAACGCCGCGTTGGTCAAGGGGTTAAGACGCCTCCCTTTCACGGAGGAATCACGG
>JBDTUK010000132.1:0-23083 GCA_040007795.1 Ferruginibacter sp. | reverse complement strand
GCAACTCAGGAACGAGCAGGTCGTTCAGTTGTGAAATATCGTACATAAAAAATGAAAAATGATTTTCTTCAAAAATCCGGTCTTAAGTCTGAAAATAGTGATTGAGAATTTATATTGATGGAATCTGACCCGCCTGATAAAGAGAATGATTGGATAAACTTATCAGCCTGTTCCAGCTCAAAAATAGGGCTTTTTTTATAAAATGCAAGTTTTTTTGAGGTATAGAACACAGATAACACGGATTGTACGGATAAACACGGATTTAAATCTGCGAAAATCTGCTCCATCAGCGTCATCAGCGTTCTATTCTTATCTTTGCCCCCCAATTAATAAGATATGTTTAACAAAAGAATCAGGATCAAAGACCTGCTGGCTGATGATAAGGCCGATTACCAGGCAACCGTGATGGGATGGGTACGTACCTTCCGCAACAATCAATTCATTGCACTTAATGATGGCAGCAGTAATAATAATTTACAGGTAGTAGCTACGCTGGGTATGCTGGATGATGCCACTATGAAACGCATTACTACCGGCGCCTGCATTAAAGCAACGGGAGAAGTGATCGCTTCTTTAGGCAAAGGACAAAAAGTAGAGCTTAAAGCAACATCTATTGAAATACTCGGCGACAGTGATGCAGAAAAATTTCCGCTGCAGCCTAAAAAGCATAGCCTCGAATTTTTACGGGAGATCGCACACCTGCGTTTTCGTACCAATACATTCGGTTCTGTGTTTCGTGTGAGACATGCACTTGCATTTGCTATTCATAAATTTTTTAATGATAAAGGATTTGTTTACCTGCATACGCCTATCATTACCGCAAGCGATGCAGAAGGCGCCGGTGAAATGTTTAAAGTAACGGCCTTGCCTTTAGATGGAACAGCACCAAAGAACGAAGACGGCTCAATAAATTTTAAAGAAGACTTCTTTGGCCGCAGCACTAACTTAACAGTAAGCGGACAATTAGAAGGCGAACTGGCAGCCATGGCCTTTAGCGATATTTATACATTTGGCCCAACCTTTCGTGCAGAGAACAGTAATACTACCCGGCACCTTGCCGAGTTCTGGATGATAGAACCCGAAGTTGCTTTCAACGACCTGGAAGATAATGCAAACCTTGCCGAAGAATTCATCAAGTATGTGATAAAACATGCTATGGATAATAATAAAGACGACCTGGAATTTTTAGCACAGCGTTTGGAAGAAGAAGAAAAACAAAAGCCGCAAATTGAAAGAAGTGAAATGGGCCTGATCGATAAATTAAATTTTGTAGTTAACAATGATTTTGAAAGGCTCACTTATACCGAAGCGATAGATATTTTAAGAGAGAGCAATCACAATAAAAAGAAAAAATTTCAGTACGAAATAACGGGATGGGGAATGGACCTGCAAAGTGAACATGAAAGATACCTGGTGGAAAAACATTTTAAGAAACCGGTGATATTGACAAACTATCCTGCTGCCATCAAATCATTTTACATGCGCATGAACGAGGATGGCAAAACCGTAGCCGCTATGGATATTTTAGCACCGGGCATTGGTGAGATCGTTGGCGGCAGCCAGCGTGAAGAACGCCTGGATAAACTTATGCAGCGCATGAAAGAAATGAATGTGCCTGCCGAAGAATTATGGTGGTACCTGGATACAAGAAGATTTGGGGCTTGTCCTCATGCAGGCTTTGGGCTTGGCTTTGAGCGATTGGTACAATTTGTAACGGGCATGGGAAATATAAGAGATGTAATTCCTTTTCCGAGGTATCCGAAGAGTGCGGAATTTTGATCACTGGTCAGGCCACTACAAGTACTGTTTAAATTAAAGTTTTTTACTGATTCAAAAACTGTTCTTGTTGAAAACTCTGCGTAGTGGCCAGACCAGTTAAGGGCTGTTAGCTCAGTTGGTTCAGAGCATCACGTCGACAACGTGGGGGTCGCTGGTTCGAGCCCGGCACAGCCCACCGGAATATTGAACAAGAAACAAGGAATATTAAACGTTGAACGTAAGCTCTCTACTTCTTAATTCGACATTCCTTGTTCCTTGTTCATTATTTATAGAGATGCCGTTCCATTTCTTCTACCAGCCCGCCTTCCTTCAGATCCTGCACCAGTTCCCAAAACATAATACCACCCAGTTTTTTCCGGCGTATGAATTTGCACTTTTGTTCTATTGACCGCTTATCATCAAACGTAGCAAATAATTGTTGCGACCGATTGTATTGATACGGTGCTTTTGACCTTCTGTCCCAGTAATACTGAAAGCCTGAAGTGTCACTAAAATAATTTTCAAAATCAGCGTAAGCCACACCACGTTTAAAGTTACCCGGCTGGTACAAACCATGATTTGTGTCGGGCACATTTTCCCAAACCCTTGCATAAAAAGCTGCACCAATGATCAGTTTATCAGCAGGTATTTTTTTATCCAGCAACCAGTTCACACATTTACTTACAGACTCCTGTCCCGGCATATAATCATATAATGCTGTGTGATGACCGGTTACTGTGGCATAACCTCCAACCACATCATAGGTCATCAGGTTTACAAAATCAACAAGTGGCATTACTGTATCCCAGTCAATAGATTGCTCCAGGTATTTCATAAAACCACCGGCTGCAAAACTCAACAGGAAATCATTACCCATTTCCTGTCTTAGTGTTTTTATCAGTTCGGTAAAATTATTTCTATCGGCTGTATCATATTTATGACCGGGGAATCCTTCAATGGCCGGGTATTCCCAATCCAGGTCAAGGCCATCAATACCATATTGCTTAAAAAGAGCAATGGCTGTCCTGGCAAAGTTCTGCCGGTGTTCTTCAGTAGCAAACAGGTCACTGCAGGGTGCACAACCACTCCAGCCGCCAACAGATACCATGATCTTTAATTGTGGATGATCTTTTTTTAACTCAGCCAGTTGTTGCAAAGTGTTTTGTTGAGCAGAATCCCTGAAAGTAAGTGTATCGTTCTGCATTTTTAAAAAACTGTAAATAATATGGGTGAGTTTATCAACGGGATATTGTTTTATGGTTTCGCCATTACCTGTATAATAGGCAATGATCTTATAAGGTTGTTTTTGCCGGGCAGAAACCAAAAGAAAGGAAAGCAGAAAAAAACAAAGCAGCATCTTTTTCATGGAACTGAAGATATAGAAATTTTTGGGTGGTTTTAACAACGCAGAAAAGATCGGGATAAGAAAATGGGATAAGGCCGGGTAGTGTTTCGGTCTATAATTTCAATATCGGAATCCTGCAATGCTTTATTTATCTTCATATCGTGGCAGGTGATCATAATTAAAGACAATATGCTTAAAAAATATTTTGCCAATCCTTCTTTTCTTTTCCTGCTTGCCGGAAACCTTTATTGTATCTGGTATTACCAGGAACATCCCGGCGGATTTACAACCGTTGTTTGGATCTACTGGCTGCAAAGCGTAATTATCGGTTTATTCAATTTCATTGACCTGCTCACTATTAATAATTACGATGCCGGAAATTTTAAACTGAATGATGCGCCGGTTACCGAAAAAAATAAGGGTTGTGTAGCCTGGTTCTTTTTAGTACACTATGGTGGATTTCATTTAGGCTATGCAATTTTTTTATTGGTTGATTTTGGCATCTTTAATGTTGACAGGGTTTTTCTGCTCATTGGTGTGGCCGCTTTTTTAATGGAAACCCTTTCCGGTTTTATAAAACGCAAACAGGTTGAGCAGGAAGTAAAATTAAGTATCGGTACCATTTTCTTTTTGCCCTACCTGCGTATTGTGCCCATGCACCTGATGATACTGATACCGGCATTTACCGGCATAAAAGCATCGCTGATATTTTTGGTTTTAAAAATGGTAGCTGATATTTTGTCTTATATGCTTTACCAGTTTATTTATAATAAGAGTACGGAGACTGTTATAAAATAATAATTCTTCCAAACATTTTTTTTACTTTTCTTTTTTGCTTCTCCAAATTCTTCGACTCCGCTCAGAAGAAACAAAAAAAGAGCCCCGGGATCGAATACAGCCCGATCCCGGGAAGTAGCTATGGTCATCGGTTGTGCTACTGTAGCTTCTGCATTTGTAATCCTACTCTTAGGCGCAGAAACCTAACCTTAATCTGAAAGTTTTTTAATTAATACTTATGCTGCCGCTCTTTATATATCAGCATACTCACTTTGGCCATGGTAAATATCTATTTTACTATACGCCTAAAATAATAAAGCCACACTAATAGCAATAAAAGAATTGGTTGAAAATAAAACTTGTGTTTTCTCGTAAGAATTATTTTGCTGATTTTATAAGAAGCTGACTGGTCACGTGGCGATGGCTGACAAAACAGGCGGAGCCATTTGGGTTTGTCTTGATTTTTTTTGTTACTTTTTTGTATCAAGAAAAAAAAGTAAAGAAAGAATGTGATTGAGGTTTTAGCAAATGTGCTAAAAAATGCCCCGCAGTTGATTGCGGGGCAGCTTAAATAAAATAACCTATTATTTTTTAGCCTGAAAATGCTGGATCTTTTCATCCAGTACAGCCAGTTTACCTTTTTCCATTTTACAATCATCAATAATGTTGAGTGAATCTGCTTTTCCCTTAGCATCTTTCCATGCCTGTTTGTACCAAAGAGTTACCCACTCTGTTTTTTTATCAGCCGAAATAACCGACTCATAATCGTACATGGTAATGGTAAGGTCGTTGTATTGTCCACGCATGTTGCTGAACATTTTAACTGCACTGTCTTTACTAAGTTTCTGTTGGTAGCCATCTACCATTATATCAATCGAATCAGCCAGGGAGGCGGCAAGGCCTGCAAAATCTTTATCAACAAAAGCTTTAAGTGATCCCATGGCAGCTACAACATTCTCTGTGCTGCCCATCTGCCAGCCCTTGTAAGGCTTGTCCAGCTTATATGGAAGCTCAACATTTGCTGCCGGGGTTACAGTTGCAGTTTCGGCAGGTTCTTTAGCAACATCCTTTTTTTCGTTGTTACAACCGGCAACCGCTAGTGCCAGGCAGCCCATAAAAAATAATTTTTTCATCTAAAAGAGTTTTGTGTTTAAAAAAGTTTGTGAAGGCTCCAAACCACTAAAGCAGTATTTGCATTAATAGTTTGACGGCAGAAGGTATGGCGATTAATTGTAAAATGCAAGCAGGGGTTGAAATATAGTTTTAGAATGTATTGAGTGGGCTACCGATACCAGCATTCACCAACATAAAAGCATTGTTATATTCTGTCTTACATGCTTACCCTGTTTATTTATGGTAAGCGCAGGGGTCATTTAAAATAATATTCTAAAAATAACAATATTTCTTACTTTATTTTATTATCTTACTTAATTATATTTGTAAGAATTAAAGTTATATTATGCAATCAAGTGTATTAACAACCAAGGGGCAGATAGTAATTCCAAAGGGGTTAAGGGATAAGTATAAACTGAACCCCGGCACTAAAGTATTTTTTGAAGAGACGGCTGCCGGAATAATTTTAAAACAGGTAGATGCTGCTTTTATAAAAAACGCCAAAGGGATGATACCGGTAAAGAAAGGAGATAAGCCTATGGCAGAATGGTGGCCCACCCATAAAGCAGAAGAAAAAGCACTTGAAGAAAGAAAGCTGAACCTCATCAGCGAACCCCATGCGGCATACAAAAAAGCTGTAAAAATTAAAAGGAATAAATAATGGCTGCTTTTGTATTAGACAGTTTTGCATTGATCGCTTTTTTCAGGGCAGAGAAAGGGGCAGATGAGATAGAGAAATTATTGCAGGATGCCCTGAACGGGAAACATGAATTGTATCTGTGTTCTTATAATGCCGGCGAAATATATTATGCCACCTGGCGAAAAGACGGTAAACCTTTGGCAGATAACTGCCGTATAAAATTATTACAGTTTCCGGTTACCATTGTAGAAGCCGATCTGCAACTGACCTTTGAAGCCGCCGCCATAAAAGCAACACGTAAACTCTCCTATGCAGATGCACATGCCGCTGCACTTGCCTTACACCTGAATGCAGCTGTAATAACCGGCGACAAAGAATTTGAAAACTTAAAAGATATTAAGGGCTTTAAAGTAAAGTATATAGTATAGCCGGATTGCTAATTGTAAATTTACAGCATGGCAGACGTACACGATAAGCAAACGAGGAGCTACAACATGAGCCGCATTAAAGGCAAGAACACAAAGCCGGAAATGCTGGTTAGAAAATTCCTTTTTGCAAATGGATTCCGTTACAGACCGCACGATAAAAAGCTCATGCTTCCGAAAAACTGATATAAAAAACCGTATCAATAAAAAACATTACGCCCGAATTCATGATTACATTCTCATCATGAATATCTTCCAATATCAGTCCCAGTTCCTTATTATAATAATCGTTCCTTTTGGTATTTTCGAAGCCATTATATTCAAGAAAAGATTTGACGGCTTTCAGATCTACAGCACTGTCAGAAAGAACAAAATTCTGCTGAAGTACTGCCTTTAATACAGCATCCTCAAAAACAAATCCCTTCAATGTATAATGGGTTTCTTCAAATAATAAATTATGTATAAGCAGGCTCGTAAAAAAATCCAGCCAGGTTGAATAGTAAACAGCATCATTAACTTTTATCACATCAACTCCCTGCTGGTTAAAATAAATTTCTGCTTCACCCCCCTGGGTCAGAAAGCGTTCTGTCTTATCAGGTGGTTGCAGCCATAGCAGGTTTTCATCAATAAATGTGACTAGTTTTTTGGCCTGCTCTTTTTTAACGGCTGATTGATGGTCGAAGTCTTTTTTAACCGTTGTGTTTGGGCTAAAGCCGTTGCAAAGGAAATTGCGGGCTGCTGTGCAAGTATCTGCTTGCCAAGTAATGTGTTTTCCGCTAATGATATCCTGTAATTTTTTCCGTGTATCATCATTGTACATATAATATACCGGTTCTCCGGTAATTTTTAACTCAACTTACCACATAAAGGTAAGTCTTATTTTTAATTTGTAAACCGGGCTCAATCTATACCTGTTGATTATTAAACTCCACTTAGCTTTGTACAATGGCAGACGTACACACTAAAGAGCAGCGACGCTTTAATATGCAGCAGATAAAAGGCAAGAATACAAAGCCGGAAATGCTGGTTAGAAAATTCCTTTTTGCAAATGGATTCCGCTACAAACTGCATGATAAAAAACTACCCGGCAAACCCGATATTGTTTTACCTAAATACAGAACCGTAATTTTTGTGCATGGTTGCTTCTGGCATGGACATGCAAACTGTAAATATTTTGTGGTGCCCAAAACAAGAACCAAATGGTGGACAGATAAAATAAACGGCAACAAAGCCAATGATGAAAAAGCAGCAAAGGCTTTGAAAAAAGATGGATGGAAAGTAATAAACGTTTGGGAATGTAAATTGAAGCCCGTTAAGGTTGAAGCGGCACTTAACTCTCTCCTGAAAAGACTCTCCTGAATTACTTGGAATTTTTGCAATGTGACTTAAAAGCAAATATGCTTTGAGACACAAGAGATAGTATTGCCTTTTAATTAAAAAATGTTGTTAACCAATACACACTGTGTGCTAAAGCATACCGGATTATAGAACACATAAAAATACATTTGATTATGGACTTAAATGAGCTTGTAGGAAAAAGAATAACCCATTTCCGAAATCAGAAAAAACTATCCCAGCAAAAATTTGCAAACGAAGCTGATATTGAAAGATCATATCTGACACACGTTGAAAAGGGAAGGAAAAATATCTCACTAAACACACTGAAAAAAATTACGGTGGCTCTTGATGTATCGCTAAGAGATTTTTTTGATTCTAAAGAATTTTCAAAACCATGACAAAGAAGTTGAATTTTATTGACCTCTTTGCAGGAGCAGGAGGATTATCGGAAGGCTTTATAAGAGCAGGCTACAAACCCATTGCACATGTGGAGATGGATAAGGCTGCCTGTTTCACATTGCAAACCAGAACGGCTTATCATTACCTGAAGAGTAAAGGAAAAGCAGCTTACAAGGATTATATAAAATACCTGACAGGAGCAATAGACAGGAATAAACTTTATTCATTGATACCCGAGCAGGAAAAAGAAAGTGTAATTAATCTTGCATTGAGTGATGAGAACAACCTGGCTATTTTTAAACAGATAGATAAACTGCTGGGAAAAGAAAAAGTCGATTTGATTATTGGAGGACCACCCTGCCAGGCATACTCATTGGTAGGCAGGGCAAGAAGCAAAAACGGAATGGTGGATGATCCACGCAATCACCTGTATTTACAATATGCAGAGTTTTTAAAGAAGTACAATCCCAGAATGTTTGTTTTTGAAAATGTACTTGGCCTACGTTCTGCCGGTAAAGGTGCATACTTAGAAAAAATGAAAGCTGAATTTTACAGAGTTGGTTATGAAATAAAAGACTTTCTGTTAAACGCCAATGATTTTGGTGTGTTGCAAAGCCGGAGAAGAATAATAATAATTGGTTTTAGAAAGGGTAGCAATATTACAATACCTGAGCTTAAATCCATGCATAAAAAACAATACGAGGTTAAATCAATTTTTAGTGATTTACCTAAACTAAAGGCCGGTGAAGGAAAAGACAAGGGTGGTAAATATTTGAAAGAAGCAAATGAATACCTGGACCACTCACATATCCGTAACGGCATTGATGTTTTAACACAACATGTAAGCCGCCCACATACAGAACAGGATAAAGAAATATACCGCATTGCCGTGGAGCAATTAAAAGCAGGGTCAAGACTTGATTATACAACTTTACCTAATCGGTTAAAGACACATAATAACCAACATTCTTTTTTTGACCGCTTTAAAGTAGTGAATGATAAAGCCTCATTTACACAAACAGTAGTTGCACATATTGCCAAGGATGGACATTATTACATACACCCGGATATAAAACAGAACCGGTCAATAAGTGTGAGAGAAGCAGCAAGACTTCAATCTTTTCCTGATGACTTTTATTTTGAAGGTGTGAAAGAAGGGAAAAACAGAACTGCTGCATTTAAACAAGTTGGGAATGCTGTACCACCATTAATGGCTAAAAATATTGCAGATAAGATTAAGGACTTGATATGATTGAATATAAAAAAGCAGAAATAGCAAACCCTAATCCAAAATCTACAATCAATTCTTACAGAAGTTTTGGTTACAATCTGTCTACTGCAATTGCGGATATAGTTGATAATAGTATTTCTGCAAGTGCTGAAGAAATTTGTATTTCTTACAAATGGGACGGACAGGACTCTTTTATTTTGGTTTCAGACAACGGAACAGGAATGAACAAAGAAGAACTAGTTGTTGCAATGACGCCAGGCAGTAAAGACCCCGAAGAAGAGCGTAACGAAAAAGATTTAGGTCGTTTTGGAATGGGCTTAAAAACAGCTTCATTTTCACAATGCAAAAGACTTACTTGTATTACAAAAAGGAAAGATTATCCAATAACAAAACGTTGTTGGGATATTGATTTCATCAATACAGAAAATGAATGGCAGTTGCTAGATTATATTTCTGATACTTCATTTTTAGAAAAAATTAACAACCAGGAATCGGGCACATTAGTTTTATGGGAAAAATTAGACCGAATTGTTGGAAATGCAGCTGGCAATAATGAAAGTGTGAAAAATGCATTTTATCAGGAAATGCAGAATGTAAGACAGCATTTAAGTTTAGTATTTCACAAATTCATAGAAAGTAAACGGATAAAAATTTTCTTTCAGAATGATTTGGTTGAACCGTATAATCCATTTTTGTTGAATCTAAAATCGAAACCAGAAATGGGCTTACCTGAAAAATTTAGCAATGTTGAAATTACTTATTTCATCTTGCCTCATATGTCTGAAATCAGTAAAGAGGATTATGAGAATTCTGGTGGCTCTTTGGGTTGGTTTCAAGGACAGGGATTTTATATTTATCGCAGCGACAGACTATTAGTTTCTGGTGACTGGCTTGGACTAGAAAAAAAACGTGATTATTCTAAGCTTGCGAGAATAGCTGTAAATATTTCAAATGCAAATGACTTTAATTGGCATCTGGATATTAAAAAATCAACAGCTACACCACCGATTGAAATAAGGCGAGAGCTTTCAAGAGTTGCAAAAATTGCAATAATAAAGTCTGCAAAAATCTACAATTGGCGAGGGCAAAAAACAATTTCTGAAATAAGTAACGCCAATCACGAACCATTGTGGAAAGATGAAATTACCAGAGAAGGAATCAAGAAATATAAAATAAACAGAAAGCACCCGATAATCAGCTCTTTGCTTTCAGAAAGCAGCAAGCTTGCCGGCAAAGCTTTGAAACTGCTGGAAGAAAATGTTCCGATAGAACTGATTTTAAGTAACCAAAATGAAGACCCCGCATTTCACGAATTAGAGAAGCAAATACAAAACCCAAGCGATGAATTAATCAGTTTGGCAGTGGAGTTATATAAAATTAATATATCACAAGGAATACCTGAATCATTGGCAAGGCAACAAATTATGAGTGCTACGCCGTTTAATTTATTCCCTTTAATCAATGAGTATCTAAAATGAGTAATCTGCTTCAATCGGCAAGAGCCATAGCTCATACTTTGTTACAAGTACATCAGGGGCAAATTACTGATGAAGTTCTTTTAGTTGTAATTGAAAAAGCATCTGCAATCAACATAGTTGAAGGGCAAACTTTTGACAAGCAAGAATTATTTGAAATTCTTCGTGCTGATTTCAGTGTTGGGAAAGGAGAAATAACTATTCTTTCTGATGAAGTTGAGCCTTGGCTTAACGAAGAAAAGGCGAATATCAATTTTGAGTTGTGGAACAGATATAAACTGTATATGTCAGAAAACGACCCGTCATTTCCCGTAAATGATTTGGACGACTTTACCGATAAAATTCTCGATAAATGTGTTAATCCTAAAAAAACTGGGTCTTGGGATAGGCGAGGAATGGTTGTAGGACACGTGCAGTCGGGTAAAACTTCAAACTATGTCGGTTTAATTGATAAAGCCACAGACGCAGGTTATAAAGTAATCATAGTTATTGCAGGTACAATTAGTTCACTACGAAGACAAACACAGGAAAGAATTGATTCAGGATATATTGGAAGAAACAGTTCTGCTTTTATCAATAACAAAGGGGAGAATAGACTAATTGGAGTTGGCAAATATAAGGTAGAAACAGATATTTATTCCTTAACATCTTCATACTACAAAACTGGTGACGAAGGTGATTTCAACCAAGCTGTTGCTAATAGATTAAATATTCCAATTGGTAAAAATCCTGTTGTCTTTGTTATTAAAAAAAACAAAAGCATTTTGGAAAACCTTATTGATTGGTTTTCTAAAAACGATAAAACCAAGTTAATTGATGGTTCTCCTAAACTTTTTGATGCCCCCGCAATAATAATTGATGATGAAGCCGATTCCGCCTCTGTAAATGCTTCAAAAGACATCAATGAAATTAAAACGATAAACCGTTTAATCCGAACACTCCTGAATATTTTCAACCAAAATACTTTTATTGGATATACAGCTACACCTTATGCGAATTTGTTTATTACACAGGATTTCAATGAAACATTAACGACATCAGTTAAAAATAAAGAATACAAAATCGGAGAAGACTTATTTCCAAGAGATTTTATTATAAATATCAAAGCTCCATCAAATTACATCGGAGCAGCAAAAATATTTGGTTACGAAAATCCAATTCCCGAACTCACAAAAGAACCATTAGATATTTTTAGGGAAATTGATGATTACGACCCGCCATTTTTCAGAACAATTAACCGAACAAACAAAGATGACTTACCGGAATATCTTCCGCCAAGTTTGGAACGTGCAATAAAATCGTTTATTATTACTTGTGCTGTTCGTAGAGTGCGAGGACATGAAAACAAACACAATTCAATGCTTATTCATGTTGCATTATTAGTTAAGTGGATTGACAGGGTCGCCTATCTGGTAAATGAAAAGACTAAGGAATATCAAAATGCTATTCAAAGTGAAGACAAGGTTTTACTTAGCGATCTTAAAAAATTATACGAATTAGATTTTTTACCAACTTCAAAAAATGTTCTTGAAAATCTGGATTATAAAGATATTCGAATTAAAGAACATGCTTGGAAAGAAGTTAAACAAGAATTGAAAAAGGCAGCTTTGAAAATTGTTGTTCGCTCTGTTCACGGCACACGTTCAACAACAAACTTGGAATATCATAATATTGAAGAAATTGATTATGGCAGATATGAAAACGGATTGTCAGTTATTGCAGTTGGTGGTAGTCGTTTATCAAGAGGTATAACACTTGAAGGTTTGTCTGTAAGCTATTACATCAGGACAACGAAAATGTACGATTCGTTAATGCAAATGGGTCGGTGGTTTGGATATCGCCCAGGATATGTTGATTTGTGCAGGCTTTATACAACAGGGCAAATTTTTGAATGGTTTAACCATATAACAATGGCGACCGAAGAAATGCGAAATGATTTTGATGAAATGACTACCGCACTTCAACGTCCAAAAGATTTCAGATTAAAAGTAAGAAATCATCACGGTTTAATGACAATTACAAGTCTTGCAAAATTAAATTTCTCTGAAAATATTGAAATATCATTTTCAGGCACCAATCCGCAAACATATCGCTTACTAAAGACCAAAAATACAATCGAAAATAACTTTAATGCACTGAAAATAATTATTGAAAATATTGGTTTCCCATCACAAGAGAATAGAATTGAAACCAGAGGTAAAATCAGATATTTATTTTATCCAAATCTAAACACAGAGCCGATTTGTGATTTTATAGATGCTTTTAAAATTGAACAACCAAGTATCAGCAATGCTACATTAAGCGACTATATAAGAACCCAAGCGAAAAACAACAGAATTACAGAATGGAGCATATGTATAGTTTCAAATACTGATGAAAAAGTATTCATCAACCGATATGAAAGTAATCCAGACGATTCCAGAAGCCCTAAAGATGATTTAATGACTTTTCAGTTAGTGTATAGCAATGAAACAATTACACTTGGCTGTAGTGTACGCAATCAACCTAAAAATACAAGAAGTAGCGAATTTTATCTCATTGCAAAAAATCAAATTGACGACCTAAAAGACAGGCAAGTTGATTTATCAATTAAGGATAACACAACTAACAAAGAAATTAAAGAGCAAAGGGCCTTAGAGAAGAAAGGATTGTTACTTATTTATGCCTTGGACGAGAGAGGGGCATCAAATGTAAACAATGGCATTCCTATTATTGGGTACAGCTTACATTTTCCGAAGATAGATGATGAAATAAAAGTTTCCTATACTACAACTATCAACAAAGGTTTTGATGATGAAGTAATGGACGATGATGATAACACAGAAACCGAGTAACCGATGATAAACATAAAATCAATTTGGGAAAATCAAAAACCTACCGGCGATATAATCATCAAAACAAGAATTGATGAAATATCACATTTGAATTGCTACGCTGCAACCAACCATATTACAGGTCAGCATTTGTACATAATGTCAGTTTCAAAAAATGTAATAATTCCTGAACTTAAAAATTATCGTTTCAAAGGAGTTGAAATTTACTCTTTGGCAAATGATAATGAAAAAACTATTGAACTCTATATTTATTTGTTGGATAATGACCTGAAAGATATTTTCTCATTATTCATTCAAAATATTTTAGAAGATATTGTTAAAAGTGTCACTGAAAATGAAGCCCTTACAACTACACTTAATATAATTTCTAAATGGAAAAAACTTTTTGATAAAATCAACTTCAATGGTTTAACTATTGAACAGCAAAAGGGATTGATTGGAGAATTACTGTTTTTCAATTACCTATTAAACAACAATAAAAATCCTGCAAACATATTAAATGCTTGGACTGGGGCCGATTTTGAAGACAAAGATTTTGTGTTCGGTTCAGTAGGAATTGAAATAAAATTGACTTCATCAAAATACCCAAAAATAAAAATCACAAACGAAAGGCAATTAGATACAGAAAATTTAAGTGAATTATTTTTGATTCTATACACAACGGAAGATGTGAAAGAAAACGGATTTTCTCTAAATTCACTGGTTGAACAAACTCGACAAAATATTTTAACCAGTGATGAACTCAATTTTTTCAATGAAAGATTACTGCTACTTGGCTATCGTGAAGATGACAGAGAATATTACAACAAAATGTTTTCGCTTAAAAAAACATTTGGATTTAAGGTAACTTCTGACTTTCCTAAAATCATCAAGCCTCAGCTTCCGTTAGGGATTTACAATGCTTCTTATTCCATTGAACTTTCTGCTGTTGAGAATTTTATAATGGAACCCGAAGGGATACTTCAAAAGATATAGAAAATGAATAGAGCGTTACAGAATTATATTGAAGAATTAAAATCTGATGTTGCTTCTCTGGTTTATTCAGAAGGTGAAGGTGCAAGTTTTGAAGATAAGTTTACTGAATATTGTGTTGAAGTTTTTGAATCAATCGGAAAGTCAGAAGGTGCCAGAGTTTTATCGTATGTTCACCCTAACAGTCAGGGAGGCATTGACTGGAAAATTAACGGCTATTGTTTGAAAGACATATTCAAAGACGAGAATAACAAAACGTACTTTGAAACATTAGATTTGTTTATCACAAATTATAGAATAGACAGTTACGAGTACAACATTACCAAAGACGAATACACAAAATCACTTAATCAGGTAAAACGATTTATTAATTCGGCTTTAAAACGACACATTGATTATATTGACCAATCTCATTCGGAACTTAACGAACTAATAAAAGTAATAGGAAAACAAGGCAATGATTTTGACCGAATCAATGTCTATTTTCTAATTAACGGATTTTCAAATCATGATAAAGAGAAGATTGACATTAACAATATTGATGTTTTTGTGCATACTTGGGATATTTCAAGATTATTTAAAATCGATGAATCCAACAGCGTACACGAACCGATAGAGATTGAATTTGAGAATTTCTCCGAAAATGGTAAAGGTTTGCAATGTTTGCAAGTTCCTAGTATTGATGAAATGTATGATTGCTATTTAGCAATAGTCCCTGGAGAAATTTTAGCAAACCTGTATAAAGAATTTTCAAATGAATTACTAGAGAGTAATGTTCGTGCATTTTTAGGGCAAGCAGGCAAATTCAATAAGGGGATAAGGGACACCATTCGCAATAAACCGCAAATGTTTCTACCCTATAACAATGGAATCACAGCAACAGCTGAAAGTGTTGAAACAAAGTTAATAGATAATCAATTAGTTATAACCAAACTCAACGATTTTCAAATTGTGAATGGAGGTCAAACAACTGCTTCACTTTATCACACACAGAAAAAATTTAAAGATGCTGATTTGAGCAAAATATTTGTTCAGATGAAACTGACTGTTATCAAAGATAAAGAGCAGAAAAACACAGAAGTTCCGAACATATCACGCTTTGCAAATAGTCAAAACAAAGTTTCCGAATTGGATTTATCTTCAAACAATCCATATTTTATTCAAATTGAAAATTTATCAAGGAAAAAATATGTAGTTAATCCTGAAAACAAAAATCATTCACTATTATGGTTCTTTGAACGTGCAAATGGCCAGTATCGTGAAACACTCAATAAGCAAACTCCAACACAACAGAAGAAATTTAAGGAACAAAATCCGTCAAATTTGAAGTTTGTAAAATCTGATGTCGCCAAGTTTATTAATATTTGGGAATTAGAGCCGCATTATGTATCGCAAGGTTCGCAGAAAAATTTTATACATTTTACCAAAAAAGTAAATGAGTCTGTTAGTAAAAATAAATTACCCGGTGAAAATTTTTATCGAAAATTAATTGCCAATGCAATCCTATTTAAAACAGTTGACAACCTTTTTGGAAGAAAAAATGTAGATGCAATCGGAGATACCAATCTGAAAGCGTTTAGCATTGCTTATACAGTTTCATATTTTCATTATCTTACAAATAATCGCCTTGACTTGTGGAAGATATATGAAGAACAAAATGCCGATGACATTCTGAGTAGTTATTTCAAAATGTTATTGGTTTTTGTGTATAATCACCTTGTTACAGAAGCCAATAATAGTTTGATTTCTGAATATGCTAAACGTGAAACCTCTTGGAAAAAACTGAAAGAAACACCATATTCTGAAAACTTAATTTTTGTATTGAAAGATTATTTGATTTCAGACGAAGAAAAAGAACAACGAGAAAATGAAAAAGATGTTGATACAAATAATATTGAAGATGCAGTTTTTCTGATAAGTGAAATTCAGAAAATGGGTTTAAAATTCTGGGACGGTTTCAGATTATACATTGACAACAACAAACCTGAAGGCTTTGATTATATACTTATGTTTGATTTGTTCAAGAAACTGAAAGAGCAGAAAAATATGAGTAACAGAGAAATGACATTTGGCAAAAAAGTTCTTGACTTTATACAGACAAATCCAGCAATTGTAGAAGAAATTAAATCATTATCAAAATTAACGAGCGAAGCAATAATTGAAGTGAAATTTATCTACGATAAACTTTTACTCTTATCTAAGGATGATTGGAAACGAATTATCGATGTTGCAAGTCAGACAAATATTTTTAATACCCTTGAACTTGCAAACGTGAAATCGGTACAAATATCACTATCAAAAAAGGAAGTTATTAAAGAGCAAGCATTGGTAAAGTGTTATGAATCCTTGAAAAAATTAAAGAAGTTTGGAATCAAAGTTTAATTCTGCTTACCACCTCACCTTGGCCACTGTTCCCCCGCTGCCCCGGCCTGGTGTTCCCAGCAGCCGGCATAAAGCATATCAGCAATAACTTTATTGTATGCATAATAATCCTGTGAAAACGGAGTTATGTAAATTCCCGGAACAGTATCTTCACCTTTCCCAACAACCTCTCTCCCCCAAGCCAATAGCTTAGCCGCGGATGCTGCGTTTTCGCAGTACACAAGGTCCCCATCGGAGCCCTGCTAAAAAATTGAAACCGGGGAAGATTGAAGATGCCAATTTAACAGTGTATGGTTATGATCTTATGAAACTTGACATTTTTCTATTTTTAATCAAATAACCCCCTGTCTCCCTTCCATTGCCTCTGCTACCAAATAACTTAGAAATTTTGCAAACGCCTCAATATCTTTTTCTACACTTGCCTTTTCCAATGCTTCCATATATGTTTTACGTTCGGTAACCGGTATCACTGTCCAGGGATATCCGCCCGATGCCAGCATTACATTCATTAAAAACCGTCCTATACGGCCATTGCCATCCATATAAGGATGTATATAAACAAAAATAAAATGCCCGAGTACGGCTCTTACTGAAGCCTCGGGCTCATTTTCTAAAAGTTCCATCAGGGCAGGCATGGCATCACGAACGGCATCTTTGTTCAGAGGCACATGCATGGAGTTACTGATATATACCAGATGGCTTCTGTAACCGGCAAGGTCAGATGCTTTTAAAATACCTGCTGTTACGCTGGGGGCAAATAATTCCCGATACCAATCACCGTGGTCTGCATCAGTAACTATACCGGCATTTTTACCATTTAATATTTTTAAGATGCTTTCCCTTACTTTTTGAGTTGCCTGCCAGTAGCCCCTGGCCGCCATTGCGTTTTTTTGTTTTTTATCTTCTTCATTATTTTCGCTATCCCATGCACCTGTTCGTACACTTTCTATCAATTGAGGTGTTACCTGATACCGCTCTATCGACAAGGAATTGTATGCATCTGTTACATATATTTCTTCAACCTGCTTCATGTATTCTTCATGATTGTCAGGAAGTCCGGGTGCTTTTGGGAAATTTTTTATAACAACATCCCTCATCTCATTCCACATCAGCTTTATCCTGTTTACATAAGGCGATTTTTCTTTCGCTGAAAAAATGATTGGCGCCCTGGTTTCAAACGGATCAGTTTCCTTTACATTATAGTCCGCCGATTTCATGGTCTTTATTATTTCATCAGCAATTTTATTATTGCCAATATTTCTGAATGCCCCCACAAGCCGCCCTGCAATTGTTGTATGACCTCCATCTAGAAGTATTGCCAGTATCTCAGATGAATCACTTATCATCGATAAACAGAGTCTTACATCATCCGTATCATTTTTAAAAACTGCTGGCGAAGAATATACCAGTGCTGATGGCATCGTCATCATTCTTATACCTTCTATAGAAACAATGACTGCTTTTTTTGGAAGCGGAACTCCCCAATTGAACAAAGAAGTCTTATAAGGAAGTGGGGTGATGTGATTGGTTCCTTTTTCTGTACGTACAATAAGTTGTTGGGGTACTGTCCAGCTACCAGAATGTATTTGTAATGCCTGTTCCGGAGATATATAATACCCTTCTCCATATCTGTCTGCTAAATATTGTGCACAAAATTGCCAGTACGAAGCATACCAGGATGTACTATCACCTTGCTGCTCATCAGGAGGAGTTGCTATATACCAGCCCTTTACTACCTCTTTAATAAATCCATTCCTTAATAGACGTACCCTGTGAGTTTCTCCTAATTCTGCTGATTTAATTGCTGTAATTCTATTTTCCTGAATTTTTTTAAGTACTTCCAGTGATGCAGCTAATTTTTCGCTTGGGGATGCCATTTTTTACCCTTTTCAATGTTAAAATCTGTGTTTTTTATGATTACCAGGTTACGGTTCGTTACGATTACCAGGTTATGATACGTTATGATTACCAGGTTACGATACGTTACGATTACCAGGTTATGGTGCTAAATTAGTGTAAAATACTGATATTCAAAATATTTATGATAGTGATTCCGTATCCAGGATATTATTTCCAGAGTATAAAAACATAGAGGGCCTGTATGTCTCCATTTTGATCAATGTAGTAACAAACCAAATTTAAGTTCCAGCTAACCCTTTATTGTATCTTCATTCAGCAGTAGCTAAAACCAGTTTAATCAAAAGCAAGTGAATCTTTTAGGCAATCTTATCTGGCTCATCTTCGGCGGTTTTTTTGCAGCGCTGGGTTATTTTTTCGGCGGCATTATGTTATGCGTTACCATAGTTGGTATCCCCTGGGGCCTGCAGTGTTTTAAACTGGCCGGGCTGGTACTATGGCCCTTTGGTAAAGAAGTAGTGAGCAGTTCCAGCAATACAGGCTGTCTTTCTATCTTGTTTAATATAGTGTGGTTATTAAGCGGCGGACTTTACACGGCGCTGGTGCATATTTTCTTTGGCCTTCTGCTAACCATTACCATTATCGGTATTCCTTTTGCCCGTCAACATTTCAAGCTCATAGAAATTTCGATGATGCCTTTTGGAAAAGAAATAAGATAATAACTGGCGCATCTAACACTCGTTTTTATTTTATTGCCTTATTTCATCTTCCGTAAATCCAGTTCAATTCGCCAGACAGCGTCCGGCATTTCTTTAAGCTGGAGCCATTATGCAGAACTACTGACGGTTTCGGACGATCTGGCAAGAAGCTTTTATGAACAACAGGCTATTAAAGAGAACTGGAGTTTCAGGGAAATGAAACGGCAAATTGATTCCGCTTTATTTCAGCGGTTGGCATTAAGTAAAGACAAAAAGGGTGTATTTGCCTTAGCAAAAAAAGGGCAACTGGTTAAAAGTCCAAAAGATGCAATTAAAGACCCCTATGTGTTCGAGTTTTTGAATATACCAAAGCAGGATATCATTAAAGAAAAGGGTTTAGAAAAAAAAATTAATTGACAACTTACAGCGATTTTTACTGGAGCTTGGCAAAGGTTTTTCTTTTGTAGCCCGGCAGTTTAAAATTACAGTTGATAATGAACACCTGTTTATTGACCTGGTGTTCTATCACCGCATTTTAAGATGTTTTGTTTTGATTGATCTTAAAACAAAGAAAGTAAAGCATCAGGATATTGGACAGATGAACCTTTACCTGAATTATTTTAAAGAAGAAGAAAATACCGAAAGCGATAATGACCCGATAGGGATTATTATTGCGGCAGATAAACATGAGTTTTTAGTTAAGTATGCAACCGGGGGCTTTCAAATAAAATATTTGTTTCAAAATACCAGCTTTACCTGCCCGACCAAAAAGTATTGGAACAAAAAGTAAAAGAAATTATTGATGGCGAATAAACTACTTATGAAATGTCTGAGTACCCATATCATTTATTCTTTTACAGATTTTTTTCAGTAGCGGGCTCACTAAATATCTTCCCCAACAACTCATACAACTCCGGGTGTTTTTCCTTCAGCAGTTCGGGGCGTTCAAAAAAGTATTCAGCTACCACGGCAAAAAATTCAGATTCGTTGGTGGCGCCATAGGGGTTGATGTCGGAGCGGTCGTCACGTATCAGTTCCATTTCTTTTTGCATCAGTTGCAGCCAGGGCATGATATATTTTTTATCCAGTATGGCTGATGGTACGCCATCAATACTTCCGTCGGTTTTATCAACCAGGTGTACAAATTCATGTATGCCCACATTACCCTTGCCGGTCTTATTAATAAAGGCGTCACGCAGTTCGTTCTGCGATAGTATCATCATGTGGTTCATGGCTCCGCTGCCTACCATGCCCAGTATATTTCGGCCGGCTCCCTGTTGTTCAAACTCATGATCAAAAGAATCGGGATAGAGCAACACTTCGTGCAGGTTTGCATATTCCCATCCGGCGAAATTAAAAATGGGGATCACAGCGCTGGCCGCTATCAGCACCCGGTCTATATCTTCCACCATGGTTTTAACGCCGGTAATTTTTACCTGTGCTAAAAAATGCTGTACCCTTTCTTCAAATTCTTTTTGTTTGGTTTCATTCAACTGTTGATAAAAGGGAACATGCTCTGCCAGCATGGCCCGGTATGATTCCGGTATGGGCCCTGCTTTTACGGGTTTCTTTTTTTGCAGCTTTACTACCGTAAACCCGAGGGCCAGTATAAAAATGATAAGGATGGCTATATACATTGCAAACAGGAATTAATTATCAGTAACAAAATGAGGTCATCAAAAAAACGGGCACCCTAAAGTGCCCGTTCATGTTCCGGCGATTTAGCTGATCACAATTTCCTGTTTCTGGTTTTCTTTACCGGCAATGATGGGAAGGCTAACCAGCAGTACACCATCGGCGTATTTAGCCGTAATGTTACCATGGTCAATGCTTTCATCAAGCGTAAAGGTTCTTGTAAAACCGCCACGGCTGTATTCCCTTAAGATCCATTCGGGCCGGGGAAAGCCTTCGGGTGGCGTGTAGGAAATGGTAAGTTCATTACCATTCACATCCAGGTGAAAGTGTTCTTTGATGCGGCCGGGTGCAAATACCAACATCTCATAACTGGTTTCAGTTTTGTAAATGTTTACTGCTGCCCGTTGCATGGAGCGGATGAATGCCGGACGTCCGGCATTTCCGTAATTGTTGCCTTTTGCGGCTTCATGCGCCATAACATTGTGACGGCGCACGCATGACTGATTGTAGTGCATGTTCTTTTGTTTTTGGTTAAAAAAATAATTACCTCTTAGCTCTGCTAAAAATGATGCCGGTTTATTTTTCAGGAAATTTTGGCAGGTTAATATTTTTCGTTTTGTATCACCTGTCCCCGTCTTTACCGGGAAAACAAAAAAGAAGACCGGATTTTTTATGTTTAAATTTGGTGATCATCAATTACTGTTACCATGCCACTCTCAAAACTTTTATTAAGTTACCTGCTTACCACGCTGGTATTTTTTGCAATTGATATGGTATGGCTTGGCTTTATTGCCAAAAACCTGTACCGCAAATACCTGGGCGATTTTTTAAGCGATACCGTAAACTGGAAAGCAGCCATCATCTTCTATCTCATTTTTATAGTAGGTATTTTTATTTTTGCCATAATGCCGGCTGTTGAAAAAAACAGTTTGGGTAAAGCAATACTGCTGGGTGCACTGTTTGGATTTTTTACCTACGCTACTTACGATCTTACTAATTTAGCCACCCTTAAAAACTGGCCAATTACTATTGTGTTCATTGACATGGCATGGGGTGCATTACTTACTGCATTGGTAAGTACCGCCGGTTTCTATATAGTAAAATGGCTGGGCTGATGGGTACTGTTTTTATATATTGCCTCCTGATCATCTTTGTTTATGCCACCTGTTGGTTTGTGATTGCGGTTTTAAAAAAAAGAAATGATGTGGCTGATATTGCCTGGGGGCCGGGTTATATTTTAATTTGCCTGTATCTTTTTATCAGCCTGCCATCAACCCCGGTAAGTTTATTGCTATATGCATTGGTAACGCTTTGGGGGTTAAGACTGGCCCTGCACATTTACCGGCGCAATAAAAATAAAACAGAAGATTTCCGTTACCGGCAATGGCGTGAGCAATGGGGTAAAACATTTTACTGGCGTAGCTACCTGCAGGTATTTTTATTACAGGGTATTATTTTACTCATCATCATTTCGCCGGTAATATTTGCTGCTGTTAATGCCCCGGTGCAATGGACTATTTTTTCTATTGTTGGCTTGTGTTGCTGGCTTGCTGGTTTTTATTTTCAGTCGGTTGCCGATTACCAGTTATCGGTTTTTGTAAAGCAACGGAAACATAAAGATGATATTATGCAAACCGGTCTATGGAGGTTCAGCCGTCATCCCAATTATTTTGGAGAACTGCTGATGTGGTGGGGTATTTTTATTATGATCATTCCCATACCCGGCAGTATTTTTTTTATTATCAGTCCACTTACTATAACCGGCCTGTTGTTATTTGTTTCAGGAATTCCTCTCCTCGAAAAAAAATATGAAGGCAATACCGCATTTGAAGCGTATAAAAAAAGAACCAGCGCATTGATACCGATGCTGCCAAAAAAAAATTGATGAACTATTTTTAATTTCCCGATTTACGGAATTCCAATTTTTTTACCTGAGCACCGGCAACATCATTGGCGCAAGCCTGTTTGCCCAGCGTTTGTATTCAATGCCCGAAGGATGTAAACCGTCGGGGGCAATAAGGCTTCGGTCGTTTCCGGCTTCCCGGGTAGAAGCCGTAATATCGAGGTATGGGCAATTGAATAGGGTTGTTACATTTTTATTGATGGCATTAAACCAGTCTATCTCTTTACGTATCCGGGCAGTATCGTACCCGGCAGCAAAAGGGGTTACACTGTAATCGGGTATAGAGAGTACAAAAACATTT
>JBDTUK010000131.1:0-6482 GCA_040007795.1 Ferruginibacter sp. | reverse complement strand
CTGATGATATGCATTATCATGTACCATTATTGATCAACCCTTTTGGGTATTCAACTTACAGAGGTAGTTAATAGAGCTTCACGCAAAGGCGCAAAGAACCGCAAAGTAGCAGGTATTAATCTTTGCCCCTTTGATCTAACTTAGCATCTTTGCGTGAAATAAAAAAAATAAAAAAATGAGTTTATCTATCCCAACAAAAAAACGAGAAGAATTATTTAGCAGCTTAAAAGAAGCCAATATTGTCTTTCAGCAAATTTATCCGGGCGACAGAAGTGAACGCCAGCCCGTGCACACATTATACGGTGGTGCAAACCTGTTTAAATATGATGCCGCCACATCGCTTGGTAAAAGAGCGTTGGAGATATTTGAAACATACGCTCCCGATCATAAAGTATTTGGAAAAGTATTTGAAATGGATACTGCTTCAGGCTTCAGCAATAAAATATATAATAAAGTAATTGCCAAACTGAAAACAGAAGCCATTGAAGATTTTCGTATTGATTTTGAAGACGGCTATGGAAACCGCAGCAATGAGGAAGAAGATGAAACAGCCCGAACAGCAGCACTGGAAGTAGCAAAGGGAATGAAAGAAAGATCATTGCCTCCTTTTATCGGCATCCGCATAAAACCCTTCACCGAAGAAATGAAAGAAAGGGGCTTGCGTACCCTGGATATTTTTGTAAGTACATTGGTAAAAGAAACCGGGGGAAAACTGCCGGATAATTTTATAGTGATGTTGCCCAAGGTTACAATTCCCGAACAACCGGCAACACTTGCAAACTTTTTCGACATTCTTGAAGAAGAATTAAAAATGGAAAAGGGAAGTTTAAAAATGGAGATGATGGTAGAGACAACACAATCCATTATGGCGATTGACGGAACGAATCCATTATATAAATTTATTAAAGCAAGTAACGGAAGGTGCATTGCTATGCATTTTGGTACTTATGATTATACAGCCAGTTGCAGCATCACGGCAAAGTACCAGGAGATGGATCACCCGGTTTGTGATTTTGCACATCACATGACGAAGGTTGCACTGGCACATACCGGTATCTGGTTAAGTGATGGCGCTACCAACACCATGCCTATCGGGCCACATCGTGGTGATAATTTAACGAAGGAACAACTTCAACAAAATATAGATACAGTTCATCATGCCTGGAAAAAAGGCTATGATCATATTCGCCATTCTTTGTGGAATGGTTTTTACCAGGGTTGGGATTTGAACCCGGCACAGTTCCCCATGCGTTATGCTGCCGTGTATGCTTTCTTTTTAGAAAGTTATGACGATGCGGTAGAACGGTTAAAAACTTTTGTTGAAAAAGCAGCAAGAGCAACATTGATCGGTGATGTGTTTGATGATGCTGCAACAGGACAAGGCTTACTTAATTATTTTTTACGGGCATTAAACAGCGGCGCTATTACTGAAGAAGAGGTTTTAGTAACAGGATTAACGCTGGACGAAATAAGGGGACGTTCATTTAAAAAAATATTAGAAAACAGGAAAGCAAAATAATGGATATCTGGAATTTTATATTATCAAAACTAAAGGAGGCCATTAATGTGCAGTTATTATATGTTTTAGAGAGTGAAGGAAGTTCGCCGGGAAGGCAGGGATTTAAAATGGCAGTTGCAGCCGATGGAAGTTTTTTGGGGACAATAGGTGGCGGTATTATGGAACATAAGCTGGTGGAGAAAGCAAAAGACATGTTGCAACAAAGTGAAAGCAATGTCTTGTTGATGCGCCAGCATCACGACAAGGAACATCCAAAAGACCAGTCGGGAATGATTTGTAACGGCAGCCAGCTGAATGCATTCATACCATTAACAGTTTCAGATAAACAAACTATTGAAGTTGTTGTACATGAGGGAAATAAGAAAATTGAACTTTCTCCAAAAGGAATTAGTATTCAAGAATCATCACCAAATGATAAAGAATTCAGCCTGCAATTTCAATCAGAACAAGACTGGCTTTACTGCGAAAAATTAAATCATCGACCTGTAATCCATATAATTGGCGGTGGCCATGTAAGCCTTGCTTTATCAGAGCTGATGTGTTTTATTGGTTTTTACAGTAAGGTTTACGATGACCGCCCGGAACTGAATACCATTCTCCAGAATTTTTTTGCAAATGAGAAAATTATCATTCCCAGTTATGAACAACTGGGAGAATATATTAAAGACTGTAAAAATGATTATGTCGTCATTATGACGCTGGGATATCGTACAGATAAGATTGCACTTCAGCAATTATTAGATAAACGGTTTATTTACCTGGGCATGATGGGCAGTGATTATAAAATTGAAACATTAGTTACAGAATTAAAAGAAGAAGGAGTTGCAGCAGGTTTACTTGAAAAAATATTCATGCCGGTTGGTATAAATATTTTCAGCAAAACAGCACAGGAAATTGCAGTGAGCATAGCAGCTCAAATTATTTGTGAAAAAAATAAAGTACTGTCTACGGGCAGAAAATATTAATTAGCACAAATAAAAAAGCCTTCGTTGTTGAACGAAGGCTTTAAAATAATATTGAACAAGGAACAAGGAACGTTGAATCATGAAATGTCTCCGATCGGCATTCCATGTTCCTTGTTCATTATTCGATATTCATCCGCTGTAGGGGAAGGGATCGAACCTTCACGAGGCAGTTAGCTATAACACAAAGTTCGGTGGTCGACCCCGGTCGGACTGATATTGCTATCAACCCGGCTCTATGTTACGTTTGTCCTGTTATCCTCACCCCCGAGACAAGGGGGCATGTCTGCCAAAAATTTCATCACCCCACAATTTTTAAGAACTTACCTACCTGCTGTAGGCTTGTTAGCACAAATTTAGGGTAAATCCCATTATGTTTAATAATATTTTATTAAAAATTTGGAAAGTATAGAAATATTTCAAATATTTGTGGATATTATTAAAAATATTTAAAAACAAACTACAATATGGCGGCTAAATTGAATCTTGACAAACTGGACCTGCAGATCATTCATGAAATGATGGAAACAGCAGAGATCTCCTATGCTGAATTAGGAAAAAAATTGTTTGTGAGTGGGGGTACCATCCATGTACGTATAAAAAAACTACAGGAATTTGGCATTGTAAAAGGTACAAAGCTGAATGTGGATCTGAAACAACTGGGTTATGATATCACCGCATTTGTTGGAATTTACCTGGAAAAAAGTTCTTTGTATGATGCTGTTGCCAAAGACCTGATGAATATTCCGGAGATCGTTCGGTTAAATTATATCACCGGTAACTATAGTATGTTCATAGAAATAGTTTGTAAGGATATTACGCAACTGCGTTCTGTTTTACATGATGAGTTGCAAAAAATAAAGGGTATTGAAAGAACAGAAACTTTTATTTCCCTGGAAGAAGGGTTTAGCAGGAATGTGCAGGTGGCGCCAGCGAGCTGAAACATGCACAAAATGCAAGATACAGGATGCAAGATCCGGGATCCCGAATCCTGTATCGGATTTACGTTTCCCTCACATCCACCGCATCTCTCAATCCGTTGCCCAGTAAATTAAAGGCAAGCACAAGAAGCATAATAGCAAAACCCGGCACCAGTGCCAGCATTGGATTATGTGTGATGATAAAATTGTAATTCTCTTTTATCATTAAGCCCCAGCTGGGTTGCGGAGGCTGAATACCAATTCCTAAAAAACTTAAACCTGCTTCTACAATTATTGCAGTGGCAAAATTGCTGGCAGCAATTACCATTACGGGTCCGAGTATATTTGGTAAAATATGCCGGAGAATGATCCTGCTGTTTTTTAAACCCAATGCCTTTGCAGCCTGTACATATTCCATTTCTTTAATGGCCATTACCTGTCCACGAATTAAACGTGCCACACTCACCCACATAGTTAAGCCAACAGCAATAAATATTTGCCAAAATCCTTTTCCCATGGCCATGGTAATAGCAAATACCAATAATAAAGTTGGAATGCTCCAGGTAACATTTACTAACCACATGATCAGTTCATCTATCCAACCTCTGTAATAACCGGCAAGCGCTCCCAAAATAATTCCGAGGGTTAATGAAATAAGCACTGCAATTAATCCAACTGCCAGGCTGACCCTGGTGCCGATAATTAAACGGCTTAAGATATCCCGTCCAAACTTATCAGTACCCAGTCGGTATTTTTTTGTGATAATATTATTTTGAATAGCTGCTGGGTTGTTATGTGTTAATTGATTGATGGAATAATATTGTACAACTGTGGTATCATCATCAATGAATTTATTGATAAAAAGACTATCGCCATTTGTATTGTATCCTTTAATTGGAATATAGCGGTAATTGTTTTGCCTGCCCTTTAATAAAATGTTGAACCAGTTTTGATGACTGCTTTTTTTAAGGTCTTCTATAACCAGAAACTGTTGTGAGTAACCCGGTTTCTTTGCCTGTATCTCCACCGTTTGCATGTCGGCATTGGGAGAATTGTCCGGCGCAATTATATAACCGAATAAAGAAATGAGTACAGCGAGTATAATAATGAACAGTCCCAGTAAAGCGCCCTTGTTTTTTTTGAGTCGCCTCCACATTTCTGCCCTGAAGGAAAAATTGTTAGCTGCCATACTGTAAATTACAAATTCATGCGTTTATTTTACGTTTCTTTCTTTCCAGCTATAGCTGCCGAATTTGCCCAGCCAGCCGGCAATTACGGTGTATATAATATGAAAGGGCTGCAGCAGCGGAAAAAGCCATAACATTTTTTGCTTGCCAAAAAATTTTGCAACGGGGTACAGGAAGATTAATTCAATACCGGTTTTTATCAATAACAATAACAGCCAAAGGTTGATAATTGATAATTGATAATTAAAAATTAATAATTTTTCCGGATTGAAAAGATTCAGGGTGGGTAATAATAAAAGGATAACATTAATGAGATAAACCAATAAAAGCACCGAAAATATCCTTTTATCATTATACTTACTTGCTTTACTTGCCCAGCGGATTCGCTGGTTAAAAAATTCTCCAACAGTATTCACTGGTGCAGTTTGTACAATCGCTTCTTTTGATTTAAGAAACAAAATTTTTTCAGGATAACGCTTGTATATTTTATGCATCAGCAGCATATCATCGCCACTGGCAATATTGTCGATGCCGGTAAATCCACCCACTTCTTCAAATGCTTTTTTTGTGTATGCTAAATTTGCACCATTACACATGCTGTGTATTTTTTTATGTACTGATGCCCCGGTGATTCCCTGCAGTGTCATAAAATCAAGCGCCTGGAAAACTTCAATGAATTTGTTACTGCAATCTATCGCAACAGGAGCAGCAATAAATTCAGGATGGTACTGTTCATAAAAAGCCGCAATAGTTTGTAACCAGTTTTCGGGAACAATACAATCAGCATCTGTTGTAACAATCAATTCACCCGTTGATTGTTGTATGGCAATTTCAATTGCTTTCTTTTTATAAGAATTTAATTTTCCTCCTTCAACAAAATCTTTTAATGAAATGAGTTTTACATTTTTTGCTGCATATATTTTTACAATTTCAGCTGTGTTATCTGTTGAATGATCATCCACCACCAATACTTCATACAGGTCTTCCGGATAAGACTGGTTGCAAACAGAATCTAAACAACGGCCAATATTTTCTTCTTCGTTCCGTGCAGGGATGATAACGGTTATCCTGGTTTGTGGTTTGTGGTTTGTGGTCTGTGGTTTGAAGTCAGGAATATCCAGCCAGCTTTGACGGTAATAAATGATCAATAACGAATAGCAAAGGAACAATAAAATGATAATGGTTAATACCGCTGTCATATAGGATCAATATAGATTAGCGGTACAAGAGTGACCTTCGTGCATCAGGTTAAACTGTGCAAATGAAGCAGCCTGATGTGATACCGTTGGGTACAAAAATAAATTTTTGCAGACCAAAATAATTATTATCTTTGTTTAGTTGCATAAACAACTATATGCCAAACAACCAATTTAAGAAGGGAGAATTATACAGCTTTATAACCGGCAAGGCAAGCACGGCAATAGGAAGGCGGCTGCAAAAAAACTTTAAGCAGGCCAATATTGAAATTACGATCGAACAATGGAGTGTGCTTTATCATTTGTGGAAAGAAGATGGTATGAGCCAGCAACAATTGTGTGATGCTACATTCAGGGATAAGCCAAGTATCACCAGGCTGGTTGATAACCTTGAGCGGATAAAACTGGTGAAGAGAAATGCATCGAAGGAAGACCGCCGGAAAAACCTGATCGTATTAACACCAGTAGGAAAAGAACTGGAAGAACGTTGCATGGAAATTGCTAACAATACATTGAACGAAGCATTGGTGGGTGTTACCAACGGACAGATAGAGATCGCAAAAGAAGTGTTGCAGATGGTGTATGATAATTTGAAATAAAAATGTTTCTAGTTACTGGTTACTCGTTCGGTTGTTTCTCGTTGGGTGCCTTAATTTGAAAAACTCCAAACGAGAAACAAGCAACGAAAAACGAGAAAC
>JBDTUK010000130.1:0-13031 GCA_040007795.1 Ferruginibacter sp. | reverse complement strand
CTGTGCCGCCTGTCGCTAAATTTCCTACACAGATAATGGGAAAATTAAATGAAGATGATTTTAAAATATTATGATCATACATCCTGTTGCGCAACCATACAATGGCACCATAAACCAGCGATACAGGGAATAATAAATATCTGAAGCTTCTGAACAAGATGGTTTATTGGTTTATTAGTTAATTGGTTAATCCGTTAACCTGCCTACCGGCAGGCAGGTCCGTTTATTTGTTAATACGCAGATGTTTTGCTTATTGCTCATTGTCTATTACTCAATGCCGGTTGAGTTTACAAAGATAGAAAAGATAGTAGTGCCATAGTTCCGTTCTGTTTTATAATGCGCAAATTTTTTATAATCATTTCTTGGTGTATGTTCCAGTACAAACCAGCCACCGGGCTTTAAAATATTTTTCTCAAAAACCTTTAGCGGCAATTCATCAATGGTTGCCAGTGCATAAGGTGGTCCTGCAAAAATAAAATCATATTGCCCGGTTGTTGTTTCTATAAAACGAAAGACATCCGACTTGAGCACATTAAAATTTTCAAATTCCAGTTCTGCCGAAGTCTTCTTTATAAAATCATACATCTTGCTATCCTTCTCCACAATGGTAATATCAGGCGCTCCCCTGCTAGCCAGTTCGTAACTAATACAACCCGTTCCACCAAAAAGGTCCAGTACTTTTAATTCATCTATCTCCAAATTGTTTTGCAGGATATTGAAAAGCCCTTCTTTGGCAATATCCGTCGTAGGCCTTGTGTAAGGCATTTTAGCAGGTGGGTTAATTCTCCTGCCCCCATGTATGCCACTGATTATACGCATGCCGCCAATGCAAATAAATGACTGAAAAAATGAGGGGGATGATCTTTTATTTCTTCGGCATATGTATAATTGCCGGGCAGTTTATCAAATTCAATGTGTAAAAAATATTTGTAAATGGCTGCATACAGATTCGACTTTTCATCAATCATACCGCTGATGTGCAGGATCACTTTATTAGGTTGAACATCAAAACTCTTGCAAACATTCAGCAGATGATAAGCGGTATCTTCCGGGCTGCTGAATGCAAAATTCTGTATCACCTGCAGGTGGCCTTCCTTAAGCAGCATAAGTGTTAAACTGCTTGTGTAAAACACAACGAAGAGTTCATCTCCACCATTCGTTTCCCTGTTCACCAATAAAGAATATTGGTGCGTTTGTGTTGCATAAGGAAATTTAGCTTCTACAGACTCACGAACTGTTTCCGGAACCCTGTAAACATTATGAAGGTTATGTTTATACAAAAAATCGCTTTTGATAACTCCTTTTGGGGCATCGCCATAAACAAGGTTCAGCATATCATTATTGTTCTCAGCATCCACCAGGTTTGGCGGTACTAAAATACTTTCGGGGTACGACCAGATGATATGTGTTTTTGCAAACGGTTTTTGCAATAGCTCATCATGTAGCAATATCTCTTTTATTTTTTCACACTGCTTCGGCTCATTCATCTTATTGGAAAAAGAATAAGTTACCACTGCCTGAAAACAATCCCCGGTATTCAGGATGGCAAAGGAAATACCCATTGGGCCTGCTTCTATAAATAATTGGGCTGAATCGGTATAAATTCCTGCGCTTTGTATATTAAAAGAAGGGTTCACATGTTGCATTTGGGGAGGCAAAATAAGATAATTTTGCTGACTTTATGGAAAGTACAGCTGTAACGAGAGATTTAAAAGTTAAGGTCACCAATAAACAAATACTGTCTATTGCATTTCCTATCACTTTGGCGATACTGATACCCCAGGTGAATATGCTTACCAACAGTATATTCCTGGGTAACCTGAGTACCGAGGCATTGGGTAATGCCGGTATAACAGGTGTCTTCTATTTGATATTTGCCGTAGCCGGAAATGGATTGAACAATGCATTGCAGACAGTCTTCGCAAGGTATGCCGGAAGCGATAATCCGGAAGTATTTAAAACCATTTTAGCACAGGGAATAAGAATTTGTTTGCAGTTTGCAGTTGCAGGTATTCTCATCACCTGGTTTATTGCACCCTTCATCTTACAACAGGTTGCCGATCCGGTGGCTTATCCACAGGAAATTAGTTTTTTAAAGATCAGGATAATAGGGCTACCCTTTTTGTTTTTATTTCAAATGGGTAATGCATTCCTGGTTTCCTCTTTGAACAGCCGTTATTTGATGATCGGTTTTATTTTTGAAGCAGGTATAAATATTTTGCTCGATTTTTTACTCATCAAAGGGCGCTTTGGATTTCCTGCATTAGGATTTAATGGCGCTGCGGTTGCCTCTGTTATTTCAGAAGTGATTGGAATGTTCGTCGTGCTGATCGTTCTATATCGTACACAGTTAAAAAGACAATACGGGTTATTAAAGGAATTCACTTATCACAAGGTCATCACCAAAGAAATTTTAACCATATCGGCTCCATTGATGCTGCAATATGTGATAAGTGTTACAACCTGGCTGGTATTTTTTATTTTGATAGAAGGCCTGCATGACGAAACAGCCAAAGCCATCAGCAATACCATGCGTAATGTATTTGGATTGACCGGTGTTTTTGTGTGGGCATTTGCCAGTACAACCAATGTGATGGTAAGTAATTTAATGGGTCAGAAACGGGAAGACAAAGTTTTGGAAGCCATTACTAAGATCATGTGGCTGAGCATTAGCTTTTGCTTGTTCATGTGCCTGCTGGTAAATATTTTTCCAACAATATTTTTTGGGTTATTCGGACAGGGAGAAGATTTTGTAAAACAAGGTATACCTGTATTGCGAATAGTTAGCCTTGGTTTAATGTTGATGAGCATTGCCAATATCTGGCTAAATGGTGTTACAGGTACCGCAAAAACAAGAGTGAATTTACTGATTGAAATAGTTGCCATTACTGTTTACCTGGTTTATACGTGGTATTTTATAAAGTTGAATTATATATCGCTTGCCATGGCCTGGAGTAATGAATTGGTTTACTGGTCAACTATTTTCATCATGTCGTTTATTTATTTGCGCAGTGGAAGGTGGAAGACTAAGTAAGGCCTTATAATTCTAATTAAGCCGGATGCGGTTTGTGAAGGTAGGAACCTGACGGATAAAATATCTAATCCTGGTTCATGTCATTTATGTAGTAGTCCTTTTACTTCTGTCAATTACAAACCAATACGACCAAAAAGCACTTAAGGGTACCAACCAGGCTGCAATATCAGAAAATAGAAATGCATCCGATTCATTTTTAGTGATCTTGAAAAAGAAATCCATGGCGAACATATCAATCAGCCTTACTGTAACAAAATAAGCAGCGCAGATAAAGCCACTGGTCATAAACCTTTGATGCAGGGCTATCTTTCTTTGCTTTATAAAATAAAAAGCCAGCAAAACGAAGAGCAGCCATAAACTGGTGACAAAGTATTGTGATGGCCTGCAACTATCACACAGGTTGCCGGGAATAACAAAATATAATGCAAGAATACAGAGAAGAGAGGAGATGATAAACAGTTTGCCCAATTTACGATGCCGTAATAAGTTTTTATTTCGGATATAAGGAATAAACTGAAACAAACCTGTAATGTAAACTATGATCCCGGTTGTAATATGCAGAACAAACCAGAAACGGTCAATCAATAATTTCTTCCCTATATAATCAGGAATGCCTTCAGTAATATAACTGAATTTTGGAATCAGTTTGTAAAGAAAGAATCCAAAAAAAAGAACCCAGAAAATAATTCTAATACTGTTCTTCAACATTTTTTTGTTTTACTTGTCAACTAATTTAAGCCATTCTTTTATTATCGCCTGCAATGTTTTTTCTTTGGCTTTCACATCTTTCATGTCTTTGAATATGATAAGCCTTCTGCCATCTTTGTAATCGCCTTCCAGCAAACCTAACTTATCTTTAACTTTTGCTCCGCCCGGAAGTACAAGCATTATTCTGCCCTTGTTAAGATTCATAACTATGAGCTCTCTTTTATATTCTTTCGGGTCAAATTCTTTCATTTCGCCGGTATAATAAAAACTCGGGTTGTTCCATTTTATTCGCTCCCCTATTTCTTTGTCGGTGTTTAAGATGATCTTCCGCAGGGTTTCAATTATTTTACCAAGGGCAGGCTCCAGTTTTTTTATATGTGCTGTTACCTGTTCGGTGTCGGAAAGTTTTATTGATTTAGGCATAGCTGCTCTGGTTTGGTTATTTAGAAATTGTTATTCTTTATAGGGAAGATAAAAATATGAAGTTAAAATAGAAACTGGGACAATGCTGCAAGCAAATTTATTTTATTTCGGTACGTATGTCGAACCAAGGCAGATGGGTGTATTGAAATATGAAGTTACCAGGTTCATGAGTAAAGAACCCGGGTGGAGTAATTTGGGTTTTAAAAATACCGTGCTAAGGGTATTGTATCTTAGCGGGAGCTGTCATACATTTATTACATGAAAAAGATATTCATCATTATCATTGCCTGCTGCCTGTATTTTATACCGCATGCACAAACCATTACCGGTTTAGAATATTCCATTAACTGGTCAGCGGTAAAAACATGCCTGCCTGTGGCGGGCAAGGGCATTTATATGTTGGCGAATGAAGGGTTGGTACTTCTTGATCCTGCAACTGCTAAATACCAGTTGTATAATGAAACAGACAGTAATAAAACAATACCGGGCATTATTGGTGTTGCCAACTATAAAGATAAAGTGGTAATATATACCGGCACTAAAATTTACCTGTTGCTGGCAAATGGCAAGTTTAAAGATATAACGCCTCCTTATGATTTCAGGGGATACGATGCGATACGCCATGTAGCGATGGATGAAAATGAAATAACCGTAACAAACGGTATCAAACTTTTAAGTTATCGAAATGAAGCCTGGAAGCAGGTGCCATTGCCCGATATGCGTTACTCAAAATTGACAAAAGCTTTTCCGGCCGGTGGAAAATACATTGGGAATATAGAAAATGCTTCCACCCTGTTCATGTATAATGCCGACACAAAAAGCCAAAGCTATGTTGCTAATGCTTTCAACACTTCGGCTTTATATGTACCCGGCCAGTCTGTATGGACGATGAGTGCGCTTGATATTTATTATACTTCTGCAACGGGTAAAAAAATAAGAGGCTACTTCAAGGCTGAAACATTTCCCTACAAGCTGAAGTGGGACATGTTTGATAAAGCCAATACTTTCAGAAATTGCAGACTGGCAGTTAGTGATAAGCAGGATATCTTTTTTATTAATGAGGATATAGCATTGCAGGTTGATACTAAGGCCATCAACGATTCTGAAGTAAATATCATTTTTAAACCAACTATCCTTAAACCTACTTATGCCTCGCCGGGTACCGAAATATGTGTTTACGGAAACAGTATTTATAAAATAAGCCCTTTTGGTATTATTGCTGTTTCGCCCCAAAAAACAGATACCTTATTTAAGGCTCTTAACCGTTCCAGCAATATTGAAGGATCAAACCGGATGATGCCAAACGGGTTTCTATACACTAAACAGAGCAACAATATTTACTGGAGCAACGGTAAAGACAGATCGGGTACTACTTTTTTGCACGGCTATGTTTTAGATATGGCCACCGATGGAAAAGCCAATTATGTACTTACAGAAAAAAATTTATACAGGGAAAAAAGTATTGGTGTATTTGATTCTATTGCACCTGCCGGAGAAAACAAGATGAATGCCCTTGCTATTGATAAGAGTGGAACCATCTGGATGGCAAGCTATAAAGGTATAACAACCATCAGCAAAGGAGTAACAACATTTATTCCGGCAGCTTCCATCGAAGGGTTTCCTGCTAGCCAGGCACTTCACGCTATTGCCATAGCGCCAGGTGGGGAAATATATGTAAGCCTGAGCAACGTATATATTTATAAAGATAAAAAGATGACATTGATTCCCGGCTCACCATCACTGATATACCGTCATTATTTCGACGGGAAAGGAAATGATTATATGGGTAGTATTGGAGAGGCTTATTTCTGCAATGGTAAAGAAGTAAGGAACATGAAAGATATATTAAAAGAGGCTTACCCTGAAAAGGATAATCCATATGTTACTGCCATAACAGTTGATGAACAGGGCCGCTGCTGGGCCATCGTTAGTTTCCGGCAACAAAAGGGAATAGTTGTTTTTGACAAAGGCAAACCGGTTAATTATTTTGCTGATGATAAGATTCCCGTAGATCCCACCCATCAAAAAATATTTTGCTACAAACAACAGATTGTCATTGCCACAGAGAAAGCTGGATGGACGATTGTAAAGTACAAGTGAGTTGGATCATTAAAATAAAACTCCTGGTGCTTTATTATTTAATGCTTCTGCCGTACTTATAAATCAGGTTTAGGCAAGCCTGGTCTGTCATTCACTTTTGCACCGTTTGGAAAAACCAGCATTATCCTTAGTCGTTTATTTATAGGTTTGTTTATTTATTGCCCTCCAGTTCTTTTAACCTGTTCTTTGCTTCTTCATATTCCGGGTAAATGGCTAATGCTTTTTTATAAAAAATGATGGCATCGGCTTTCCGGTTCAATGCCAGATAAATGTTACCCATATTTACCATCACCAGGTCACGGGTAGGAAATTCTGCGGCATTATTCTCAGAAATAATCCGGGCTTCTTCATATCGTTTTAAGGTGAGTAATTGTTCAGCAATAAAATTCATGGATATCCAGTCAATATAATAATTAGCGCTGTCTGCTTTCATGCGTTTGTATTCTTCAACGGCTTTAGCTGCTCCTTTTTCGGCTATTAATTTTTCCACAGCTTTATGAACGGGTTGCTTTACATGTACCGGTTTATTGTACAAAATTTTTACCAGGTCTTTTGTGATTCCAAAAAAATCGGTGGGAGAACTATTGCAAAGAATAACCACCATGCTATTGGTAGATGGAATGCGTAACATAAAGGAAATAAAACCTTCCGTCATTCCCAAATGAAAATTGGATACTACGCTGTCTGCTGGGGTATACTTGAAATTCTTGTTGAACCAGCCATAACCATATTGTGCAGGTGGAAGGCCGGGGGTAAGCATTTCTTCAGTAAGTTTTTTATTAAGCAGACTGTTATTGCTTATGGCCAGGTGAAATTTAAAAAGGTCATCAACGGTTGAGTAAATATCCCCGGTTCCCATGGTGTTCGACTGGTCACGAAAATCGGAACTGGTATAACCTCCAAAACTATAATCATATCCCGTAGCCCTTTTATTTACAATCTGTGTATGAAAATAGGAACCTGAACTGTTCATACCCAACTTATCAAAAATATCTTCCTTCATTAATTGGGAGTATGATTTACCTGTAACCCTTTCCATAATATATCCCAATGTAAAATAGCCCCAGCTGCTGTAATAATATTTTGTGCCCGGTTCAAAAGCCAGCGCAGAGTCCATATAAATTTTTACATAATCTTCCCTTGTAAAATTCTGACGGCTGATCCGTGGAAAAAAATCTTTGATGATATCATAATTGGGCATGCCGGATGAATGGCTGAGCAATTGCCTGATGGTTATTTTAGCAGCCGGTTTACCGGAAAATTCAGGAAGGTAATCTGCAATTGTTTTGTCGAGACTTACCAGGCCTTTTTGTACCTGTAACAGCATGAGAAAAGCTGTAATGGGTTTTGACACTGAGCCAATCATGAATTTGGTATCAGTAGCATTGGGAATATTCCATTCCCTGTTTGCCAGTCCAAAAGCATTCTTATAAATAACTTTTCCATTTTCTGCTACTAACACGGCTCCGTCAAACATATTGTACCCGTGATAGGTTTTCATTATTTCATCCAGCTTATCTTTTTTTGTTTGGGCTGAAATGGAACCTGTTGTTAAAGTAAGAAGGAAGAAAAAAAATAAATACTTCTTCATATAAAATATATTTATTTGGAACTTATTCATTTCACCGGGATATCGTTATACTCACAAAGATATCGTTATAAAAGTCCCGCCGGATACGATCTTAGTTTGCTATTGAGCATGGATACATATTCCTGATATAAAACACACCGTCAAATATCCTTGCCCACTGTGCCGAATGATTTTTGTGTGGCTTGATAATAGAGCCCTTCATATTGAAATTAACTTCAGCATTTGGGTTCAGTGAATTGAATTTCCTAAAATCAATAAAAGCATAATTGTATGAGCTGTCTATCCAGTTTTCAAAACCATTCTTTGCCGGTTTTTCAACTACATAGGGTTTGCCTGGAATCCTTCCGGCGGTTCCGGTATATGAAGTGAACCCAAGGATATATGTATTGGTGTTTTGCAGTGGGTCTTTTGTAAATTCTGTTCCCATACTATTTTTAGCATTTGAACTATTTTCAGCATAATTACCGCCAAATTTTGAAATATGGTAGTTGTGCGCCCAAACAATTATCTTATCATTTGGGAATTTAACCGAATTTAACCAGCTTAAATTATTTGACATCTGCATGTCTCTTGCATTGTTGCCTTTGCTAAAATCTATGAATATATATTTGAATTCTATCGCCCTTTGAATAAGACTATTCATTACCAGGCTCCAGAAATCACCTGGTTCGATCTTTAGCGCTAATTCTGATTGTATGATATAAAGTTGCTTGAGTATTGAATTAAAAAAAGAACTGTCCTTAGAAAAGACAGGCTGTTTGGTGAGGGTATCGATCAATGGTAAAATATAGGAAGAATAGTTTTCTGTTCTGGTGACGGGCAGATCCAATGCTTTTAATACACTGTCAAATTTTTGAGTAAGATTATTTGATGAATATTTCAAGTACGTTTGGCTATCAAACCCCGTAATGACAAGCGGTGTTTTTGTCTTATAAGTTCCGGGGATTATTTCGTAAAATAATTTCTGACAGGCGTCACAGGTTGTCCAGATGCCATAGATATTCTTTTTTAAAAAACTGTCAATTTTATTTTCTGTTTTTTCAAGGCTGCTCCATCCATAATTAAGAGCGAAGAAATCACTTTCAAAAGCAAGTACATTAAAACCTTTTTTTTCGTGCAGGTACCTGATCAACCTGGTCTTTGCCAAAAATGTTGGAGCATCCCCATGATCCTGTTCACCAAGCATTACAATTTTAGATTGGCCGATTGCATTTCCAAAAGCTTCCAGGTCTGAGAAATCTAAAGAATCCGGTTGAATCGTTGAAACCAGGACAGCATTTTCTTTTACATAATTCTTTATATCAATTTGTGCATCGGCAGTTAGCGTGATAGAAAATATAATGAGTAAAAGGAAGGGTTTGTACATGAAAATATTTTTATTACACTACTTGGATTTTCTCTTTACTTATTAAAGAGAAGAAATCTTGTTGTGGCACTTTCTAAAAAGTACCGCAGCCATTCAAGCTGCGGTACCCTCCTATTCCTTTTGATTATTTAATTCCCCTGCCAAACATTATTCCCAAAATTTACATCCGGAAAAACTTTATCTGCATCAATTTCTACTTTTTTTAATTCTTCTGTAGTAGGCAGTTTCACTTTCCAGGTATTGGTATTGTTCCAAACTTCTACCGGTAATTTTAAAGTTCCTTTTGTGCCACTCTTTGTTTCGTAGGTAATATAAACGGGCATTGCCAGTTGCTCCTGGTTACCAATGGTTACAATGGCGCCGTTGGCTGCATCATCCTTATCATACTTTACCGAGAGTATGGCTTGGTCTAATTTATAATTTTCTATAAACCATCCTTTCCAGAACCAGCTTAAGGTTTCGCCAGAAGCATTATCCATACTCCTGAAAAAATCCCATGGCGTTGGGTGTTTAAAAGCCCATCGCCTGATGTATTCTTTAAATGCATAGTCAAAACGATCAGGCCCCAATATTTCATTTCGTAATAAACTTAATCCAATACCGGGTTTAAAATAGAGCGCAAGCCCAATATTTTGTTCCTTCATAGCATCGGGTGTAGTTAAAATGGGTTCAGTGCCTTCGCCAAATAAAAAACCGGCGGTACGTTCCATATTACCCGGCTTGGTTTTGTATTCGCCATTATTAAAATCATCAGTACCCAGTGTATTTATAAAAGTATTGAAGCCTTCATCCATCCAGCCATATTCACGTTCATTACTGCCTACTATCATGGGGAACCAGGTATGCCCGAATTCATGATCCGTAACACCAAACAGGCCCGAGGTTTTTGTATTGCTGCCACAAAAAACGATACCGGGATATTCCATACCGCCCACATTGCTGGCTACATTGGTTGCACAAGGGTAAGGAAATTCATACCAACGCTTGCTGTAATTTTCAATACTACCCTTGGTATATTCGGTTGCCCTGCCCCAGGCTTTCTCGCCATTACTTTCTGATGGATACACACTCATCGCCAGGCATGCTTTGCCACTGGGTAAATTAATTTTTGCTGCATCCCAGATAAAACTTTTACTGCTTGCCCATGCTACATCTCTTGCATTATTAATTTTATAATGCCAGGTAAGTGTATTTCCTTTTGGGCGTGAGGAAGGATCGGTTACTTCTGCTTCGGTACGTATCATTACCGTCTTATCACTTTTTTTGGCCTGTGCCATGCGGCTAACCTGTGCCGGAGTCAATACTTCATTTTCATTTAGTAGCTCGCCACTGCAAACCACAATATGACTTGCCGGTGCGGTAATGTTCACATCAAAATCGCCATACTCTAAATAAAATTCACTGGGGCCAAGGTAGGGCAAAGTATTCCAGCCTTCCACATCATCAAACACACACATACGTGGATACCATTGCGCTACGGCAAAAATATTTCCATTCTTTGTTTTTAAAATGCCACAACGGTCGGCACCATATTCAGGCAGTGTAAAAGAAAAATCAATTTTAATTTTTAGTACGTCGCCGCCGGGTTTCATGGCTTTGGGTAAACGTATCTGCATCCTGGTATCGGTAATGACATAATTTGCATTCGCATTTTCATTTACCAGTTTTACAGCGCTGATATTATAGCCGCCACTAAAATTACTTTTGCTGTCGCCATACCTGCTGCGGCTGTTTACCGGCATCCTTGCCTGCCCCCTGCTGTTTTTATTGAATAAATTCTGATCGAGTTGCAGCCACAAAAAAGGCAAGGCATGCGGACTGTTATTTTTATAAGTGATGGTCACACTTCCTTTTATTTCATTGGTCTCATCATTTAAAGCAGCATTGATCTGGTAATCGGCTTTATTTTGCCAGTAGCCCACATTGGGTTCGCCGGTTGCTGCCCTGCTGATGGTTCCACCACCGGGATAAAACCGGGGAGAGAACAATACATGTGGATCATATTTTGATTGGCTGTTCTTTTCATCCTGTGCAAAAACTGTAAATGCAGAAATTAAAAAAATGAAAATTTGGAATATCTTTTTTGTCATAAATTGATTTTAGTGTTCGAAGTTACACTAAAACCTTTTGCAGCGAATACCGTTAATCACTGAACTTTATTATTTCCAGTCTTTTAACAGGTTCCTCCCCTTTTCTTTAATGGCGGGGTCGTCTTCGGTTTGAATGGGAAGGGTCAACATCAACTGGATGGTGGCGATGGCTTTATCTTTATTATCATTATCCTTGTAGGCTTTTGCCATTTCAAAGTAATTCAAAATAAACTCGGGGGTTAAGGCTTTGGATTTTTCAAAGGCATAAATGGATTGTTTAAGAGAAGCTGGCGGCAATCCTCCGTATAATAGTTTAACGATGGACCTTTCCAGGATATTTAAGTTGCTGATCTCGTAGTGCCATCTGCCTAATACATGCCATGCTTTAAAATTCTGCGGATCATTTTTTATAGAAGCGTCAACATATTTTCTGATCTCTCTTGCATTTAGTATTTTTTCTTTTCCGCTTTTATTCATGGATGACCTGCCAAGTGCTATGGCCATTACACAATTGGCTTCCGAATTATTGGGATCAATCTTTAAAGCAGTTTCTGCATAGATCTTTGCAGCCGTATAATAATCGTTACGGAGCTTTGTATCAGTCAGTTCACGCTGGCCTATGCGGCTGCATAGTTCGCTGCATTTATTTAATGCAGGTATATTGGTCGGGTGAATTTTTAATACCTCCTTAAATTTTTGAAAGGAAGCCTTTTCATTGGGGATCGCTTCCAAACGGTATCCTTCCTTTAAAAGCGCACTTACATCCTGTGCCGAAGTATGCACCAGGGCAAAAAAAACAAGAAGTACGGATATAAGGACTTTCATTTAAAATTCTTTAGTATAAGTAACGCCAACAGCGCCTTTAATATTAGTGATTGGCGGATTTTTTTTCTCCACAGAAACGGTAATGGACCTGGCCCGGGTATCGGCAGCATGAATTTGATCCGCTATATCCTGCACCACTGTTTCTAAAAGAGCAGTAGGAATATTCATCCGCTGCTTTACCAGTTCAAAAATTGTTTCATAATTAATGGTCTCCCCTATTTTGGTAATGGTTCCTTTTTCATCAAAGGCCACATCAACATTTACTTCATAGTCATTACCCAATATCCTTTCTTCTTCATGTATACCATGAAAAGAAAAGAATTTTAAATTATGAAGATGGATTGTTGTCATCGATGTTAATGAATAATGGATAATGAATTAATGGATAATTTTTTTGCAGCACAACAGTCTACAAAAAATGAAAGGGGTAATAGTCTGGAGGAATTATCCATTATCAATTATATAATTATCAATTTTTAATGCAACCCTTTTTCTCCCAAATATCTTTCAGCATCCAGCGCTGCCATACAACCGGTGCCTGCAGCAGTAACTGCCTGCCTGTAAATTTTATCCTGCACATCACCTGATGCAAATACACCTTCAACATTTGTTTTTGATGTACCCGGGATCGTTTTTACATATCCTGCATCATCCATATCGAGCCAGCCTTTAAAAATACCGGAATTGGGTTGATGGCCAATGGCAACAAAAAATGCACTCACTGCAATTTCCTGCTTCTCCCCTGTCTTATTGTTTTTTATGCGAACCGCATCTACTTTTTTATCTCCCAACACTTCATCGGTTTCACTGTTCCAGTAAATTTTTATATTGGGTGTATTGATAACCCTGTCCTGCATTATTTTACTTGCCCGCATTTCACTCCTGCGTACGATC
>JBDTUK010000129.1:0-22928 GCA_040007795.1 Ferruginibacter sp. | reverse complement strand
GGCGGACAAATAGAACCTTATCATCTTAGTAAAGTAATGGGCACTTCCACCTGCGATATACTGGTTGCGCCAGTTGCCGACCTGGAAAACAAATTAGTAAAAGGTATTTGCGGACAGGTAAATGGATCTGTCATTCCGGGTATGATAGGTTTGGAAGCAGGCCAATCAGCATTTGGCGATATTTATGCATGGTTTAAGTCAGTGCTTGAATGGCCCACAAAAAACCTGCTGTATAATTCTTCAGTAATTGATACTGTAACTGCTGAAAAATTACAGGAAGAAATTAATGATAAACTGATCGCTGAATTATCTGCACAGTCGGCAAAGTTAAATCCTGATGTAAATGCAACACTTGCCATAGACTGGATGAATGGCCGCCGTACACCAGATGCCAATCAATTACTGAAAGGTGCATTGAGTAACTTAAGTTTAGGTACTGATGCACCACAAATTTTTTATGCATTGGTGGAAGCTACCTGCTTTGGTGCAAAAGCCATCGTTGATCGTTTTGTTGATGAAGGTATTCCGGTAAAAGGTTTGATCGGCCTGGGCGGTGTCGCAAAAAAATCTCCTTTTATTATGCAGATGATGGCTGACATAATTAATATTCCAATCCGCATTCATAAAAGCGAACAGACCTGTGCCCTTGGTGCAGCTATGTTTGCCGCCACAGCTGCAGGTATATATGATAAAGTAGAAGACGCTATGGAAGCCATGGGCAGCGGTTTTGAAACAACCTACTACCCAAACAAAAAAAGAGCAGCATATTTTAAAAAGCGATTTAAAAAATATAAAAAGCTGGGAGCTTTTATTGAAAAGCAAACCTGACTTATAAAATTTAGTGATCATGAGCCAGTATAATAAAATAAAAAAAGAGTGTTACGAAGCCAATAGGCAGTTACCCAAACTTGGCCTTGTATTATTTACGTTTGGGAATGTAAGTGTCGCTGACAGAGAGAATAAAGTCTTTGCCATAAAGCCTAGTGGTGTTCCTTATGAAAATTTATCAGCTAACGATATGGTGATCGTTGACTTTGATGCCAATGTTGTTGAAGGTCCATTACGGCCGTCAAGTGATACAAAAACTCATGCCCTGTTATATAAACATTGGGAAAAGATCGGTGCTATTGTACACACACATAGTACTTACGGCACTGCATGGGCACAGGCACAAAGAGACATACCCATCTTTGGAACAACCCATGCAGATTATAACACGGTTGATATTCCCTGCACGTCACCGATGAGTGATGAAATGATAAAAGGTGATTACGAACAGGAAACCGGTTTTCAGATAATCAATTGCTTTAAAGAAAAAAAACTTTCTTACGAAGAAGTGGAAATGATATTGGTAGGCAGCCATGCTCCTTTTACCTGGGGAAAGAATGCAGATAAGGCAGTGCACAATGCAGCGGTGCTGGAACAGGTAGCAAAAATGGCATGGCTAACTGAACAGATAAATCCAAAGGCACCAAGATTGAAAGATGCATTGATAAAAAAACATTTTGAAAGAAAACATGGGCCGGACAGTTATTACGGGCAATAGGGTTTCCCACTAAGACACGAAGACCACAAAATATATCTCTTAGTGTTCTTCGTGTCTTTGTGGGATAAGAAATTGTATAAAAATAAAAATTACGACAATGAGTTTACCCGATTTAAAAAAGTTTGAAGTTTGGTTTGTAACCGGCAGCCAGCATTTGTATGGTCCCGAAACATTACAACAGGTAGCCGAACATTCACAAAAAATTGCAAAAGCATTTGATCAATCGAAGAATATTCCGATAAGAATAAAATTTAAACCGATAGTGACAACGCCGGATGAGATTTATAACCTCTGCCTGGAAGCTAATACAGCAAAGGGTTGCATAGGCATCATTACCTGGATGCATACTTTCTCCCCTGCCAAGATGTGGATCAATGGGTTGAAAATTTTACAAAAGCCATTGCTGCATTTGCATACCCAGTTCAACAGGGACATTCCCTGGAGCAGCATTGATATGGACTTTATGAATCTGAATCAAAGCGCCCATGGTGACCGTGAGTTTGGATTTATGATGAGCCGGATGCAAATAGAAAGAAAAGTTGTGGTTGGCCATTGGCAGGATACTGCTGTGCATGAAAAGATAAATGGCTGGTGCCGTGCAGCAGCGGGGTGGAATGATATGCAAAATGCAAAATTCGTTCGCTTTGGTGATAACATGCGGCAGGTGGCGGTGACAGATGGCGATAAAGTAGAAGCACAAATGAAATTTGGTTACAGTGTAAACACACATGGTGTTGGTGACCTGGTTGCTGTTATCAATAAGATCAGGGACAGGCAGGTGGATGACCTGTGTGAGGTATATAGCAAAGAATATAAATTGGTTCCATCCCTAAAAAAGAATGGAACGCAACATCAATCATTAAGAGATGCTGCAAAGATTGAATTGGGTTTAAGAAAATTTTTAAGAGACGGTGATTTTAAAGGATACACAGATACATTTGAAGACCTGCACGGTTTGCTTCAATTGCCGGGTATTGCTACACAGCGGTTAATGAAAGATGGTTATGGTTTTGGTGCCGAAGGTGACTGGAAAACTGCTGCATTGGTAAGAGCTATGAAAGTAATGGCTGCTGGTTTACCCGGTGGTAATTCTTTTATGGAAGATTATACTTATCATTTTGAACCCGGTAATAATATGGTGTTGGGTTCACACATGTTGGAAATATGCCCGAGCATTGCTGATGCAAAACCTTCCTGCGAAATTCATCCATTGGGCATTGGGGGTAAAGCTGATCCCGTTCGCCTGGTATTTAATGTAGGCAGTGGTGCTGCATTAAATGCTTCGATGGTTGATATGGGCAATCGTTTTCGTTTGTTGGTAAATGAAGCAGAAGCTGTGAAACCAAAATATGATCTGCCAAAACTACCAGTAGCAAGGGTTTTATGGAAACCATTACCCGATATGCAGACAGGCTGTGCTGCTTGGATACTGGCGGGTGGTGCACATCACACCGTATTCAGCCAAAATCTTTCTGCTGAAAATTTACAGGACTTTACTGCAATGGCAGAAATAGAAATGGTATTGATCAATAAAAATACAACGATACATAATTTTAAAAATGAATTGCGGTGGAATGATGTCGCCTATCGTTTTAATAAATAAACCAATCCACTTTAATAACAAAAAACTGTAAACATGAAAGGACTTCAATCAATTGACTACATTGTTTTTTTAGTTTATTTTATTATCGTAGCCGCTTATGGTTATTGGATATATAACCGTAAAAAGAAAGCGTCAATGGACAGCCATGATTTTTTTCTTGCCGAGGGGTCACTTACCTGGTGGGCAATTGGAGCTTCACTTATTGCTTCCAATATCAGTGCCGAACAATTTATTGGTATGAGTGGTGAGGGCTTTTTCGTCGGCATATCAGTAGCCGCTTACGAATGGATCGCTGCCATTGCTCTTATTATCATTGCCATTTGGTTTATTCCAATTTATTTAAAGAATAAGATATACACCATGCCGCAGTTTTTAAAAACCCGGTATAACGAAACAGTGGCATTGATCATGGCGATATTCTGGTTATTCCTTTATGTTTTTGTAAACTTTACATCTATACTTTACTTAGGCTCCGTAGCCATTAATGAATTGCTTGGTGGCGGTTACCTGCATGTAGTAATGATCGTACTAATGGCAATGGCATTGGTTATTACCTTGGGTGGAATGAAAGTTATCGGCTACACAGATGTTATACAGGTCGCTGTGCTTATCATTGGTGGATTAGCCACCATTTATTTAGCCTTACAAATTGTAGATGAAAGAATCAACGGCGTTGCCAGCGGAAGTGTAATTGATGGATTTAAAACTTTACTTGGCCAGGCACCGGAACATTTTCACATGATATTAGCCAAGCCAACTGTTACCACCGCAACGATTGATATGCCGCAGAATCTCGATATACAAAAATATGTAGTGCTTCCCGGTATCGCCATGTATTTTGCCGGCCAGTGGATCGTAAATCTAAATTATTGGGGATGCAATCAATACATTACCCAGCGTGCATTGGGCGCTAATTTAGAAACAGCACGTACAGGAATTTTATTTGCAGGATTTTTGAAATTACTGATGCCGGTAATTGTAATGTTGCCGGGTATCGCTGCATTTGTATTGTATAAAAATCATCAATTGCCCGGTTTTGAAGGCGGTAAAGACGGAGCTTACTCTGCTATTCTTGCTTTTTTACCTGCCGGTCTCAAAGGCCTCGCTATCGCTGCGCTTACTGCTGCCATAGTTGCATCGCTTGCAGGAAAAGCAAACAGTATTTCAACCATATTCACACTGGATATCTATAAAAAATATATAAACAAAGATTCCGACGAAAAGAAAATGGTATGGACAGGAAGGATGACAGTTTTTATTTCTATGATCATTGTTATTCTTTTTACCTGGAAAGATCTTTTAGGAATTGGTGGTGAAGGAGGATTTACTTTCATTCAAAAATATACCGGATTCATCAGTCCGGGTGTTTTTGCCATGTTCATTCTTGGCTTCTTCTGGAAACGAACTACCGGTACTGCTGCATTGGTTGGTTTGATACTAGGTTTTACATTAGCCATATTCTTTAATAATTATGCAGTAAGCATATTTGGTAAGGAAACCTGGATGTACACCGCATTTGAATACCAGAAAATGGAAAAGGGTGTGGTAAAGACAATCGTTGAAATACCTTTCCTTATTAATATGGGATGGTCATTCTTTATAACTGTTGCCACCATGGTTACTATCAGTTTGGCTGGACCCAAAATAAATCCAAAAGCATTTGAAATTGATAAATCAATGTTTAAGCTAAGGCCAACCACGATAGCACTGATCGTTGTTACATTGTTGATCCTTACTTTGATCTATGTACGTTTCTGGTAATTAGATGTCTGGCCATTACGAAAAATATTAGAGTTATGAAGTGTTACTTTAGTAATCCTTTTTAAATTTAAAGTCTATTTGTAGTGGCCTGACATCTATTTAAAGAGATCTGCAAACACAGGAGAAGTAAAATCTTCTGCAAAGGCAATGATATTATTGTACTGCTGAAATTCATCTGCTGTGTGCATAGTTGTAAGCACCATGCATTTCATTCCTGCATTGGCAGCAGCTTCCACGCCTTTTGGTGCGTCTTCAAAGACTATGCAGTCATTATATGGAACGCCCAACTTATCTGCACACTTTATAAATGTTTCGGGGCTCGGTTTACTAAAAGCAACATCATCTGCACTAACAATGGCTTCAAAATAATGACGGATATTTAATCCGTCCAATACAAAATCAATATTGAACATGATGGCCGCAGAGCCAATGGCCATTTTAATATGATGCTGCTTCGCTTTTTCTAAAAACAGGTCTAATCCATCGATCAGTTTTAAATGTGGTTTGAATTCACGTTGATATTGCTTTTCCTTTTCAATACTCATCTTATCTTTTTCTTCCATGGAGAAACGGCCAGGGAAAATTCTATCCAGCAGATCATGATTTTTTCCATAGCATTCTGCTTTTACCTGTTCCAGGCTGAGGTTAGCGCCCAATTCATTTACAATACGATGCCATGCCCTGATATGGAAAGACATATCATTGATCATCGTTCCATTCAGATCAAAAAGAAAAGCTTTGCTCATGTAATTTTTTGAGTGGCAAAAGTATTGCTTTATGAAGATAATACCGGTAATGTCAGTACCAGGTCAAGTATTATTGAAGTTTATTCATCCAGTTGATCAACCTGCCGAACCACTTATCATCGGTGGTTTTATTATGTAATCCAAATCCATGTCCACCTCCCGGGTACAAATGCATTTCTGCCGGAACCTTATTTTTTATACATGCCTGGTAATAACGAATACTATTCTCAACAGGCACAGTTTTGTCATCGCCTGCATGAACTAAAAAAGCGGGGGGACTGTTTTTTGTAACCTGTAAATCATTGGAAAAATTCTTTACCAATTCTATTTCCGGATTTTTTCCTACCAGTTTGGTTTTAGAGCCCTTGTGTGCAATGCTGTCATCAAAACTTATTACAGGATAAATAAGAATAGCAAAATCCGGCCGGACAGAAGTAGTATCATTTTTTAATAAAGCATCTGCAATGAAATTAAAATGTGTTGCCGCTGTGGAAGCCAGGTGACCGCCAGCAGAGAATCCCATGATACCGATCCTGATAGAAAAGATCCTGGAAACGGGGCTAAAGGTTGGAAAAGATGTGGGGGTTATCTCATACAACGAAACATCCCTGAAAAAAATAATCCTCAAAGGCATTACCACCATCTCCACCGATTTTCAGATGATGGGAGAAAAAACAGCAGAGCTTATTCTTAGCCAGTCAACAGATCATGTAGCTATTCCCTTTTATCTTACGTTAAGGAATTCTTTATAATAGCAGAAATTTTGCCAACCGCCTGTCAAAAAATGATTCAGGCTCCAATTTCATTCTTTACATTTATGGATAAATTAATTTAAATGAAAAAAATATTTCTTGCTATTACGACTATTGCAGCAATTATCTCCTGTAACAACAATTCAACGTCTACCCCAAAAGCAGATGTGCTTGCTGTAAATATAGACAGCACAGTAAGCCCCGGCAGCGATTTTTTTGACTATGCCAACGGTGGATGGATCAAGAAGAATCCCATACCCGGCGAACAATCCAGTTGGGGAATTGGTAACCTGGTTATTGAGGAAAACCTGAAACGCCTGAGGGAAATTTCTGAAAAAGCTGCTGCTGCCAATGCAGCCAAAGGAAGCAATGATCAAAAGATCGGCGACTTCTGGACCATGGCCATGGACAGCGCAAAGATTGAAGCTGATGGTTTAAAACCCATTCAGCCTTTATTAGATAAAATAAATGCAATAACAGACGTAAAGTCGTTGGTAAGCGCTGTTGCCGATTTTAAAAAGATAGGATCCAATACTTTGTTCAGCGATTATGTTGGTCAGGATGCCAAACAAAGTGATGTGATGGCCTATAATTTATGGCAGGGTGGTTTAGGTTTACCAGAGAGGGAGTATTATTTTAAAACAGATTCTGCCACCATCAATATCCGGGATCAATATATAAAGTATATCGAAAAGATACTCACCATGTCGGGTGAAGAGGCCACAGCTGCAGCCACTGCAGCAAAAAATATCCTTGCCATGGAAACCAAACTGGCTACCGCTTCACGTAAACTGGAAGACCTGAGAGATCCTTATAAAAATTATAATAAAATGGCTATTGGCGATCTTGGAAAGATGTCGTCAAATATTGACTGGGCATCTTACTTAAAAAGCATTGACGTAAAATCTGTTGATTCGGTTATTGTGGGCCAGCCCGAATTTTTTACAGCACTCAACGATGCATTAACCAAAACTCCTATCAGCGACTGGAAACAATATGTAAAATTTAATTTGATCAGCGATATGGCAGGTGTATTACCCGATGCTTATGGTATTGCAGCTTTTAATTTCACTAAATTATTCAGCGGTGCCAAAGAGAGAAGGCCAAGATGGAAACGTGCCATACAAATGGAAGAAGGTGCCATGGGTGAAATGCTGGGACAATTATATGTAAAGGAATTTTTCAACGAAACAGCAAAAAAAAGATATACTGTTATGGTTGAAGATATTCGTGCTGCATTGAAAGACAGGATAGCCAAACTTGACTGGATGAGCGACAGCACCAAACAAAAAGCCTATACAAAATTAGCGGCCGTAAAAAGTAAAGTGGGCTATCCTGATAAGTGGAAAGATTTTTCCGGTATGGAGATCGGCAAAGAAAGCCTGGCGAAAAATTACATGAATGCAAACCTGTGGTGGCATAATTATAACTATAACAAATTAGGTAAGCCCGTTGACCGCGATGAGTGGGACATGACACCGCAAACCTATAACGCTTATTACAATCCAAGCAATAATGAAATTGTTTTACCCGCCGGCATATTTACTGTACCGGGTTATAGAGATGAGGAACTGGATAATGCCGTAGTTTATGGTTATGGTGGTGCCAGTACCATTGGCCACGAAATAACTCACGGCTTTGATGATGAAGGAAGACAGTATGATGCCAAAGGAAATTTAGTAAGCTGGTGGACAAAGACCGATGAAGAATCTTTTACTAAAAGAGCCGACGTGATGGTAAAACAATTCAACGACTTTGAACCCATAAAAGGATACCATATAAATGGTAAAGCATCATTGGGAGAAAATATTGCTGACCTTGGGGGTATCTTATTAGGCATTGAAGCCTTTAAAAAAACACAACAGTTCAAAGAAAATAAAAACATCAGCAACCTCACGCCCATGCAAAGGTATTTTATGGGTTATGCATTGGGTTGGCTGGGCCACCAGAGAGAAGAACAATTGCGGAGCCGTTTATTAACTGATGTGCATTCGCCGGCCAAGTACCGTGTTAACGGGCCTTTTGTTGATGTGGATGAATTTTACAGCACATTCAGTATTAAGCCGGGTGATAAAATGTACCGGGCAGATAGTTTGAGGGTGAGGATATGGTAATACCTCACCCCCGTCCCTCTCCGCCAGCTGGCGGAGAGGGGGCCAAACTTTATCTATAAATCATCTTTTGTAGTAACTCATCATTTTTTGTACTTTACGGTACATTTTAAAATACAATGAGAACAACACTTAAAAAAGACGAAAAGAAGTTGATCATAATCAGGCAGCATTGGTTAAAACTGGTGCTGCCTTTTTTGGCCTGGCTCATGCTGGCTATATTACTGCTTGTATTCATCACAAATTATAAAGTTGATTTTATAATTATTTTATTAACGGCCCTTTACCCGATGGTTGAATACATCAATTGGAAAAATAACCTTTGGTGTGTTACCAATTTGAGAGTGGTAGATGAAAGCGGTTTTTTTACCCGCTACTCAAAAGAAAGCCCGCTGGATAAAATAAATAATGTAGAATATGACCAATCTGTCTGGGGACGGATATTTGGTTTTGGTAATGTAGATATACAAACCGCTGCCGAGTTGGGCGAAACGACATACAATCTTATTCATCATCCTAAATTGTTGAAAGATACCATTACCCATGCGCAGGAAGAATATAAAAAAATGCAGATAACCAACCAGGCCACACAACTTGCCGAAGCCATTGCCCGTACAAGCCCTGCAACACAACCCTCGCAACAAATGATAGCCGATGAACTGCATAAACTTTTTGAACTTTTACAAAAGGGCGCAATTACGCAGGAAGAATATGTAGTGCAGAAGAATAAGCTGATTGGGACCCGATAGCTACCGGGTTGATTTTTGCAAATTTAAAAAGATATTCTTGTGCAGTTTTTTAATGGTTATCAGGATTAAACTGTACAAAGAGTTGCGTATAGTTATGAGTTATCGGCAACCTTAACACTCCGAATAAACAGCAGTGGTAACATCAAACAGACAAGCAATGAATAGATTTTTGACGATACTTTTTTTGACAAACATTTTTTCTGCATACGGACAAACTGCAAAACAGAATTCCTTAAATATCAACAATAAACTTCGACCATGTAAAATTAATGGAGTTAAGGATTCTGTTCTTTGTGGCAGCTATCCCGTTTTTGAGAATAGAGAAACCCTAAGTGACAGAAAGATTAATTTGAAGATTATTGTAATTCCTGCATTGCACCCTAATTCATCCGCAACTCCAATATTTTATATCGATGGAGGTCCTGGTGTAGCATCCACAAATAATGCATCATTTTTTGCCGATAGTTCAATTCCATACAGGCAGTATCATGATATTGTTCTTGTTGATATTCGTGGAACGGGTGGTTCCAATGGACTGAATTGTTCTTCATTGCAAATTAAGAACGGACTTCAAGAGCAGTTTGAAGATATGTATCCTGTTAAATTGGTAAAGGAGTGTTATGATTCACTTTCAAAGCGGGCAGATTTAAAACAATACACTACAACCAATGCAGTAAAGGATTTGGAAGATGTAAGAAAATGGTTAGGGTATGGAAAAATAAATATTTATGGATTATCCTATGGGACAAGAGTTGCTTTGGTTTACATGAAAATGTTTCCGCATTCAATTCAGAGTTGCATTTTATGGTCTCCCATCCCAACCTATGGTCGAATGCCTTTATATCATGCACTGTATGCACAAAATAGTTTAGAACTTCTCTTTACAGATTGCAAGAATAATTCTTTGTGCAATAATTCATTTCCTGATTTAGAAAAAGAATTCAATTCATTAATGCTTAAAATGAAAAGTAATCCATTTACTTTTTTATGGACAGATAGTTTAGGTCATTCCGAAAATCTTTTAATTTCTTGGAATTCTTTTCAAACTAAATTGAGAACATTGATGTATGCTCCATTCAGCATGCGCAAAATTCCATTTATAATTCATCAGGCATATGTCGGTAATTTTAAACCATTCATTTCACTTTACCATAATGGAGCTGATACAAGCAATTCTATTGCCGAAGGGTTTTATCTCTGTGTTACCTGCGCTGAAGATGTTCCGTTTATCAAATCCGGGGAAATTGATTCTCTCACCAACAACACATTTATGGGCAAATACAGAATTAACCAGCAAGCAGATGGATGTGCTAATTGGGTTCGGGGCAATATTCCAAATGATTTCCTTGAACCTACAATTTCAGATATTCCCACTTTAATAATGTCAGGCGGATATGACCCTATTACACCTACTTCGTCAGCAAAGGAAATTGCAAGTCATCTGAAAAATTGCACTTTGGTTATTATACCACAAATGTCACACACATTTGACGGTTTGAGCAATCCTGAATGCTTCGATGAAATATGCTTGAGTTTTATTAATAATCCTGTTAATACAAAGTGGAAATTAAATTGCATTAAAACTATGCAACCTGACAATTATAGAATCAAATAGAAATATTCGCCTAGGTTCGTGACACACGAGCCGAAATATTCTCCTCCGTTGTTACAGTTTACCGTTTATAAAAGATAAGTTTTTCCGTACATAAACTAATTTACTTTCTGCCCCACCAGGGTTTCGGCAATTGTATCTTTATATTTTTTTGTATTTTGGGTAAAACTCCCGCCAAAAGAGAAATTTGTAACATGTATAAAACTGTTCCATCCGAGATAAAAAAAGTGCAGCTTGATACTTCACTGCATAAGCTTCATAAAAAGGGAGTAGAGAAAAGTGATTTCGGTATGGACAATTCAACGGAGCTGCTTGACGTTGGTTTTGGATTATATTCAACCACGGACCTGAAAGGAAATATCGGCCCTATTAAGACAGAGTATTTCAGGATCTCACTCACCCGGAGCGGACAGGCTGATTTTAATATTGGGTTGGAAAAACACCAGGCCAAAAAGAACAGCATCATTTTCGGTTTCCCCGGGCAGATCTTTTCACTCTATGATCCGGAAGATGATTTTTTTGCTTACTACATGTTGTTCACCGAAAAATTTATTCCAGGCATCATTTTTCAAAACAGCAAACGTCAACAATTTCCCTTCCTCACCTATTCGGGCATACAGTGCTTTACATTACATGATAACACGGCGTCCGAAATTGAAAACATCATCCTTAAAATGAATGACGAGATCAAGGCCCGCAAAGCAGGTTGCAGCGAAGCGATTCGGCTTTACATTCAACTCATACTCATTCATGCAAACCGGGATTACGGAACCATGCTGCTTTCCAAACAGGGAACCCACAACAGTGGACAGGATCTTTTCAACAGTTTTTTAAAACTTGTAAGCCAGCATTTTCTGAGCATTCGTAAGGTAGCAGATTACGCCGCTATGTTGCATGTTTCTCCAGATCATTTAAACAAGGTAATAAGATCGAATGCTGATAAAACAGCCAGCGAGTTAATTGATGAGATGCTGGTAATGGAAGCAAAAGCATATTTGTTGCATTCCAAAATGTCGGTTTCGGAAATTGCTTATAAACTGGAATTTGCCGATCCATCCCATTTCAATAAATTTTTTAAGAAAATAAGTAACTGCACACCGCTTGAATTCCGGAATAAAACGTATTAACACCATACAAAGCCGTATTGATACAAAACATAATACTCCTGGCTACCGATTTTTGTCCTGTAATTAATATTGATCATCCACAAAACAGGTATCATGACAACAGAACAAAATAAAGCGATCGTTACCAGGGTAAACAAAGAGTTTATCGAGGGCGGAAAAAAAGAGACGGTGTATGAACTTTTTTCGCCAGACTTTATCAATCAAACGGCTCCTCCCGGTTCGCCCCAGGGGCCTGAAGCCATCATTTATTTTTTTGATCACATGCTAAAGCCGGCATTTCCCGATCTTAAAGTGGTTATTCATGAACTGGTTGCCGAAGGAGACAAAGTAACTACCCGGAAATCATTTCATGCAACACACAAAGGCGAATTTTTTGGAGTGCCTGCCAGCAATAAAAAGGTAACCATGGAAGTGATCGACATCATCCGCCTGCGTGACGGAAAATATGTTGAACACTGGGGCATATTAGACATGCAGGGATTAATGGGACAAATAACAGCAGCTAATTAAACCAGGTTTGTGACAATTGATTCAGTTTTTAAAACTGTTCAATACTTATACCTAATCCGGGAGAATCTGTATACACAATTTTCCCGGATTCAAATGTCATACCCCCAGCAATATCTTCTGCCAATAACAGTGGCCCATCCATATCCACATAATCCAGCATGGGCGCCAGTTGTGCAATGGCAGCGGTACCCACGGAGCTTTCATTCATACAACCCACCATTACTTTCATACCCAGTTCCTTTGCTTTGATTATCATTCTTCGTGCCGGTGTAATGCCACTGCACTTGGTCAATTTAATATTGATGCCATGAAAAAGCCCATAACATTTTTCAACATCTCCTTCATACACACAACTTTCATCGGCGATCAATCGTAATGATGATTCTTTATATAAAATTTTCATTCCTTCCCAATCATCCTTTGCCAAAGGCTGTTCAACAAATTCTACGCCCAGGTCTTTTAACAAAGGTATTTTTTGCAATGCCTGTTCCAATGTCCAGCCGGCATTGGCATCAACCCTGAAAATTGAATCAGTATGTTTACGGAGTTCCGTTACCATTTCAATATCATTCTCCACCCCTACTTTTATTTTATAAATGGGCCATGGTTTCTCTTTCATTTTTGCTACCATTTTTTCAATGGTATCTATGGCAATGGTATAATCAGTTAGAGGTACAGTGGCTATATCAAGTCCCCACAATTGATGAAGCTGTTTTCTTTTTAGTTTTCCATAAATATCCCAGCCGGCCATATCCAATGCACAAACTAAAAAAGGATTTGCCGGAAATAAATGGTGCAGGTAATGCCAATATCTTTCGGGATCGGAGAAGGCGAATTTTTCTACAAATATTTTTTTACGTTCAAGGTCTTCCAACATTTTTTCTACAGGAATATTATAGTAGCTGATAGCAGGCGCTTCACCATATCCTCTTATGCCCATAAATTCAAGTTCAACAACAAAAGTTGGCTGATGCGTTTTTGTTCCTTTGGAAATGGTGAACGGGTGATGAAAAGGGAGATTATATATTTTGTGTTTTACTTTCATTACGGAGTATTTCTTGTCAATGCTGAGGAACAGCTGTCCCGATTATTTCAGGAAAGCATCTCTTTTGATTTATACTATTTTTTTTCCATTGCCTGCTTCCTAAAAATTTTATTTTTCTTTTTTGCTTCTCCAAAAAAGAAACAAAAAAGGAGCCCCGAAATCGATTACAGCCCGATTTCGGGAAGCAGCTATGTTCAACTGATGTACTACTGTAGCTTCAGCATTTGTACTTTACTCTTAGAAATTAAAGTGTATAATTAAAATATAAGGAAATATTAAATAGACAATATCAAATATTACATATCAATTACCTTCCACTGGCTTCCACATAACCTTTTAACTCATTATTAAATGCTGATTCTTTCAACAGGTCTTCCAGGTTAATATGCATACGGTAGTTCCAGTAGTGTTCCGATTGCGAAGGGTTATTGATCCTTTCTTCCATGGGGTCTTCCCTGCGGAAAGAAGCACTCATACCCATCAGGTCCTGCAACTGGAAAACACTCCACATCGCAGGCGAATACAGGTGTTGTAAAATGATCTCTTTATTTATCCAGGGTTCACAAAATGCAGGCGGCTCACCGGCATGGCCCATCAGCAGGTTATAAAAACGCTTTGTTTTAAAACTATCTTCTTCCCACCAGGCACGTATGGTACTCATGTCGTGTGTGGATGGTGATACTACGCTTAAATACGGTGCATCTTTGGGATGAAAAAATTCTGTCCCTGTTTTTTTGGGCATCCGCTGAATTTCCAGGCTTAATATACCCAGCAGTTCCATCACTTCGGGAACACAATGTGGTACCATACCCAGGTCTTCACCACAAACCAACATAGCCGTATTACGTTTCAGGCCCGGTAATTTTTTCATGGCTTCTTTGCGCCAAAGCTCATCCTGCCGGTGATAGAAATAATCAATGTAAAGTTTTTTCAGTTCATCCTTTGAGTGCTGGTCTAAATTTTTAAAGGATGAAGTCTCTTCCATGGAAATACGGAAATGAAATTTTTGCCCGTTTGTATCATCTACTTCAAAAAAGATAACATTACTGATCAGGTCATATAAACCCAGCTTGACCGTATTATCAAACGCATTAGGTTTCGAAAAATATTCTTCCACCTTTCGCTGGGTATTAAAATTTTCTTTCAGCTTAATACCATTGAAAAAGGTCTTTTTTACTGCATCTTTTTTATCGCCAAAGAGCTCATTCAAAATAGTATCCGTTACATAAGGCTGTGTGTAGCGATGTCTTTCAAAAGCAATATTTTTTTCAAAAATTTCATTGATGGATACCGGGATGGCAGGTATGAACCTGGCCATGATACCTTCCACTGCATGGGCAGGTATGCTCCAGATTCGGAAAAAACCAAGAATATGATCAATGCGGAATGCATCGAAATAATTACTCATCTGCTCAAAACGCTGGCGCCACCAGGTAAAATTATCTTTCTGCATGACCTCCCAGTTATAGGTGGGGAATCCCCAGTTCTGCCCCTTTGCAGTAAAAGCATCAGGCGGTGCACCGGCCTGCTCATCCATGTGATACAGCCCCGGTGCCATCCATGCATCCACACTGTTGCGGCAAATACCAATGGGAATATCTCCCTTAATAATAACTCCGTTCTTATGGGCAAATTCAGTAGCATCTTTTAACTGCAGGTGAAGATGGTACTGTGTAAAATAATGCAGCGCTATTTCATCATAATGTTTTTGCGTGGGGCTTACCAATTTCTGTATCTCAGTTTCGTCATAGACAGAATAGGTTTTCCATACATTAAAATCAGCGGTCTTGTATTTATCCCTTAAATAAGAAAATGCAGCATAAGGTTCCAGCCAGTGACGGTTCAATTCAAAATAAGTAAAGAAGTTTGTATCTTTTTTAAGGCTTTCTTTTTTAAGCTGGAATAATTCACGGATGGCTGCAGTTTTACATTCCATTACTTCTTCGTAATTGACCTCAGGCAGTTTATTCAACTGCTTTTTCCTTGATGCCAGTGCAGTCACTACTGCTTCGTGTTCTTTGCCGGCCAACTCTTCGAGATTAAGAAAAAGCGGATGCAGGGCAAAGGCCGAAATAGCAGAATATGGATAAGAATCTTTCCAGGTATAAGTGGCTGTGGTATCATTCACGGGCAATAACTGTATCATTTTAAGACCAGTTTTTTTTGCCCAGCCAACCAATAATTTAAGATCAGTAAACTCACCGGTACCAAAACTTTTTTTACTGCGAAGGCTGAAAACAGGAATGGCCACGCCGGTACCTTTCCAGTTTACATTAGTGACTTTTGCAAAACCATCATGAAGAATAACAATGCTGTTACCCAGGTCTTCGTTAAGTAATATCCTGTTATTGCCTTCTTCAAATTTGATGAATTTTTTTTCGCTGCTGCTATAGATCCCATATTTGTAAACTACCGGGAACTGTACTTTAGACAGGTTAAGCCGGGTGGTCCACCAATTATCTTTTTTAGAAAGCAGTATAACATCTTTTTTATCCCATTCATGCAGGGCAGCCGATGAACCACTGATACAAAGTATTTCGTCTTCATGCAGCAAAGGGGCCTTCACCCTGAACTCATGGGTATATGTTTTGATGGAATTTTTTTGTGCAGGGTCTTTACTTCTCTTCTCATTAAGTAAAACATCCCTGAAGGCCGAAGTAAAAAAAGCATTTTCAAAATCACCGGTATGATTCCATACATCAGACAATACTATCCTGCCAGCTTTTACTTTACTGGTATCAACAATACGGTCATCGCCAAATTCAGGAACCTGTTCGCCTTTTTCATCCTGTAATATATATTTATAGCAAATGGGTTCTGTTATCTTCTTAGTGTCAATTTCCACACTGCCATGCCAAAGCTGGTCGTTCAGGTAAGTAAGCAGGAAGGATTTTGAGATATCGGTATTGCCCAATTCTGCAATGTTGCCATTCACTAAAAGTGCCTGTCCAAACTTTGTGGAATAACGTAAATAAAAATGTAAGATCATCCGAAAGGGTTAAGAAGCGGCAATATACCACTTTAAGAAAAAATTTTCCCCAGAATCTTATAAAAAACAGCAGATAAAAAGTTCTGCCTTATATTTGCATAAAATAATTAAGATGGAAACAACCAAAAAGAGAACCGGTTTGTACTGGGTATTATTTTTACTTTCTGTTGCTGCATTTTTTGGAGTATTATGGTCCCCCATTGGCTCGTATTGCTCCATGGTACTACCTTTTAATACTACTTTTTTAGCCAAGGCGCTGGACCTGATGTAATTTATTGATATAATTTTATATATACCATCCGCCAACAGGTGGGTGGCTTTTTATTAGTTGGCCACAATAAAATCAGGGCGGCTTATAAAACTGCTCTTATATTTAAACCGGATATTACTGTTCAATTCTATTTTCCAGGGATTCATGTCTCCGTTGAGCCGGGGAAAATAATACGCCTTCAATTCAATTGTTCCATAAACAAGATTTTCGTTACGGGTACGTATGCCGCCGCCGAAAGCAGAAAAAAGATCACTTTTCTGTAGGCCAAGTTTTGTGGGCTTCAGCAAACTAAGATTGGCAAACATAAAAGGCGCAAACCTGAAACCCAGCAGTTTTTTAGTGTTATAAAAAACAGATTCTCCTTTTACCGTTGCCCTGAGGTCGGAATTGACAGAACCATTATTAAAATAGGGTAATCCAAAATCACTGTTTAGGTACAGGGGTGCATTCAGTACCGGGTTTACCTGTGCAGTGATGGCGGTGCTCAAAAATACTCGGTTATACCAGGTTTTGCTTAATTTTCTTAACCGGGTAAAATGATCAACAGAAAATAACAGGTCAACATCTTCAAAACGTTTTTGATAAAAATAGCCGCCAATACGAAACATATAGTTGCTGTAAAATCCTTTTTTCCTAAAATTACCTAAGGAAATATCCAGGCCGCTGTAAGGCCTTTTTACATTTTGTTTTTTTACATACCCGGTTGTAAGGGCAGCACTGAATCCTTCCGGGATGTCTTCATTTCTTCCAAACCCATAAATAAAACTGGTCTTATAAAATATTTGTTTAAAAATATTCAGCGAAGCAAGAGCACCCGTAAAATCGGTGAACCGGTAATCATAGCCCGTTTTATATTTTAGAGGTAAAGTAAGAAAGTGTTGCTTAAACCCCCGCAAAGCAATAAAACGATGAACCCTTATTTCTTTATTGGCATAGAGCGACCGTTTGCTGTCGAGGCTGTAACCAAACCAAGCGTCCAAATTATAATTGGCATATTTTATATCAGTTCTGTAAAGCGAATCGGAATCGTACACATTCCTGGTTCGCTGGTACGACCATTCCAATGCTCCCGTGCTGGGGATATAGGCTGTTACCAGGGGTTTTTCAAACCGGGTATAAATTATAGTTTCCTGGTTACGGCCACTGCTGAAAGCAGGATTGAAATCCTTGTAACCCGAGGTCCAGTCAATGAATGATCCGCCGATATTTCTTCTTATCAATTCTGCACCAAAGCCTGTTTGGGGAAATCGCTGTTTTTCATAATAACCACTTATTAATAACCGGGTTCCGCTGCCCATAAAATTTTCTTCCCGTAATTCTAACCTGGCTTTTCTTGTGCCGCTGTTTGAAAAATTTCCGCCAATGGAAAAAACATCTTTTGTCAAAATAACCACATCTACCGAATCGGTACTGCCCTCTGCATAGTCAACCAGTATCCGGGCATCTTTAATATAAACCAGGTCCCTTAAATAACGTTCATTATCGGCAAGCAGGTAAGGATATAAAGGATTCCCTTCTTTAAAAAAAAGGTTTCGTTGAATAAGGTTGTCTGATGAGTTTTTATGTATGGCGTTGGCAACAGCGATACCAAAATTCTTTTTTACCTGGTTAGTATCATCTATATCGTATTCAAATCCCAGCCTCACTGTTACAATGGAGCGGATGATCTTTCCTTTATATTTTAAAAATGGATTTTCCAATTTTACCGGTGCATCATCCGGCGGCGTAGTGGAAATACTTCTGCCAAACCGGCCCAGTAGCCCCTTTTTTTTGGCAAGAAAAAAGGTATCGGCCTGCCTTGGAGATTCCTGTGCGGTAATGGAATGATAGAATACTAAAAGGGATATGCTACATATGCCCCTGTAAAAAACCTTCTTGATCATTGATGCTTAAAATGGTAACCTGCATTAAAAGTTTAAAGATATTGAAATGGGTGGAATAGAATGTTAAAGACATGACAACAAATGTACTCCTGTATAACAAGATGTGACATTTGCAGAAAAGGTTGCAAATGAATATAACCGGCCGGGCTACAAGTATATTGCGGCCTGTGATGAGAAGGGTTTTGCCGGGCTATCTTAAAGCCCTTGTACTCCTGTAATTACGGTTGGCAGCCTGTTGTGTGGTTACAGACTGGGCACAGGAAGCTAAAAAAAGTGCGACAACTAAAAAAATTGTAAAGTTTTTCATCGGATTTATTTTTTGGATTAAAAAGCTGGTATAAAAGTAAAACTTGCAGACCTGATCTATATCAGCAAAACCGCCGATTTTTTTAGTAAATGTCCTTGCGCCTAATACGGGATATATGTAACGGGTTGTTTATTAAACAGCAAGAACATACAGAAGCAACTGAATATGTTTACTATTTTTTAGTAGAAAAAATTCTAATGATCGTAACTGATAACCCTTGATATTTTCCAATTACCATTTTTTTTCTGCCATATCATAAGAAATTTGAAAGTACCAACTTCTTCCTTCCCATTCTCAATGTGGCGGAAACGGTGAATACCAATTTCAATGGCACCATAATCTTTTATGGGATGAACTTCTAAACTACCGGGCACTAACTCCCTTGTTAATTTAAATGGCTTTTTAAAAGTATTGCCAAAATTTTCAAAAACTGTTTTATAAGGAATGAGGCCCCCGTTATCCTGGAACCATTCAAGGTCTTTGGTAAACATGGATTGAAATGTAACCATGTTCTGTGTATTGAATGCCGAAAAAATGATGCTATCCATTGTTGCTATTTCATGGTATAATTCCTGTGATGTGGATGCCAGCTTTTTTTCCTGGGCGGTGGCACAATTAAAAAATATGAGTGCAATAACAAGAGTGAGAATTGGTTTTGAAACAAATTTATATAATCGCATAGCTATTTAGTTTGAATTGAAGATAGATAAAATATTGAAAGGGATTGTGTAATTCAGTTAAAGGCAAACATTGGTTGAAACCCTGAAAATTATTACCTTTCTAAAAAAATGAAAATTATAATAACAGGTGCAACCGGCATGGCAGGTTCCGAAGTGGTACGCCAGGCAATTGCAGATGAAGCAATAACAGGGATCATTGCCTTGGTACGGCGGCCATTGGAGATAACACATCCAAAAATTACCACAGTAATTCACGATGATTATTTATTGTATGAAGATGTTAAAGATAATTTCCGGAATTGTGAGGCCTGTATCTGGTGCCTGGGCATATCGCAGTTGCAGGTAAGTAAAGAACAATACGCCGTTATTACTTACGATTATACCATTACCGCTGCAAAAGCCATGCTTGCTGTAAACCCTTCCATTCATTTTGTTTTTTTAAGTGGCAATGGTGCCGACCGTACAGAAAAAAGCAAGGTACTTTTTGCCAGGTTAAAAGGCAAAACAGAAAATGCGCTTTTACAATCAGGATTAAAAAATATTAGCATTGCCCGGCCCGATGCCATCTGGCCAAAACATAAAAATAAAAATGCGCCATTTGCCTATAAACTGGTGATACCTCTTTTCCCGTTGATAGAACTGTTTGCACCACGTAAAATTATAGGCTCTGTGCAACTGGCAAAAGCATTGTTGTATTTAGCAAAAAATGCAGGCGAGAAAAATACCTATGAGAATATGGAATTGCGGAACCTGGCTGAAAGGAATTAAGAATGATCCTTAATTACATTCATGTTATATGAATACAGACCCAGGATTTCTTTACCCGGTATATAGCATTATAAAAAATAAAAAATTATCTTTCCCGAAAGAAAGTATATGATGAACCTGAATAAAACCCTGCTTGCTGTTTATTTGCTGTTACCAGTCATGTCTTTTTCACAAACTGCCCCTGATAGTGCTATAGGAAACTGGCCCAGGTTTACAGAAGTAGAAGTGGAAGCTACCTTCCCCGGTGGCGATGCGGCCTGGAAAACTTTTTTGGTGAAAAATTTAAAAGCAGCTGTTCCTGCTGATAATAGCGCACCCATTGGCAAGTACAGCATAATGGTTCAGTTTGTGGTAGGTAAAGATGGAGCCGTATCAAACATTAAAGCACTAACCAATTTTGGTTATGGCATGGAAGATGAAGTGGTTAGGATAATAGAAAAATCGGGCAACTGGACGCCTGCCCTGCAAAATGGCAAAGCTGTAAATGCATACCGTAAGCAGCCGGTAACTTTTGTAGTGGAAGATAATGACTTTACAGTGAGTTCGAAAATACCTTACACACTCTTTGCCGGGATTGACAATGAAATTACCGTTAATGTAAAAAAAGTAAGCCCCAATAATTTAAACCTGATGATAACCAGGGGCAATATCATTACCACGCTTGATGGCAGGTTTATTGCACGGGTAACTCAACCGGGCCGGGTTACTATTACTGTGTATAATAAGAAAAATGATAAAGAGCTGGGTGTTGCCAGTTTTGAAGTAAAGAAACAGAGCGAAATGCCTGCAGAGATGAAACAATAAAAGATCTTAAAAAATAAACAATATGAAACTGATACTTTCTTTATTCTCTTTTCTTGTAATTACAACCAGTGGGTATGCACAAATAAAAACATTTTCAACGGCAGTTGAGTATAATGATTTTATTATTGGGGAACAGGTAAAGATTGGCGAAGCGATAAAAGGATTTATCAGCGTATTTACCAATTCAACCGACACAATAGAAATACAGGGAGCCCGTAAAGCAATAGTTACACAGGCCGATTCATCGGTTAACCAGTTAAAATTGCTTTACTCTTTTAAGGGTGATACTGCGCTGAAAAAAAATGCCATGCGTTTATTTTCCTTCTATTCAAAAACTGCCGCAAATGAATATAAACAATTGGTTTGGGCCATCTTCGACGCAAAAAAGACCACTGAAGAAAAAAATAAAGCGCAGCAGGAAATTCTAAAAATCATTACTGACAAAGAAGCTTTCTACGATAAAAATTTTCAGGACGCACAAAAGGCCTTTGCAGCTAAACACCATATAGACCTGAAGGAAAATGAATTTAAGGTAAACGATTAAAATTGTTCCGTTTTATTTTAGTAACAGGGATGATCCTTCTTTTTGTATATCCCAACAATTCATAGATGTTAATGGCCCGCTCATTCTTATGGCCGGTGTGCAAAAAAGGAATGATCCCTGCCTGCAGGTTTTTTTCATCCAGGTGAGTAACTAATTGCTGTGCATATTTTCGGCCTGCATGATCAGGATGTGTGACCACAGCACTGATCTCTGTCAAACCATCCATACACAATCTTTCACCCGCCATCGCTACTAATTTCCCTTCTTTGAAAATACCGAAATAATCACCCATCGCCGCAGTACCTGGCAGGTAATAACCCGGGAATACTTCGCTTACCAAGGAATACATGTCTGCATGATTGGATGCATCCAGCGGTATAATGTTTTCTGTAATGCTAACCCGCATTGGTTTTTCACAAACCATCTGCATACATTGTACAACGGTCTCCACTTCGTAGCCGGAAGGCAGTGTTGGGTAATCATCAAAAAGAAAAAAAGAATCACCTGTCGCAAATACTTTATCGAATTGTTCGGTAATATTTTTTACTCCCCTGTTAAAGCCGGCAAATAAAACAATGGCGGGATCGTATCGCTTCAATTCATTCGTGCCCTGTGCAAAGCCTGCATGCCTTTCAGTTAATGCATGCCAGGCGGGGTTATCTAATTTTGAAAGATCAACAGGCATAAGGGAGATTGAGGAGGCAAATTAAATAATGGAAAGAGATTGAAAAAATTAATTGTATCCGTTTATACTGTCCCGATTATTTCGGGAAGCCCGGGCAATGGAAAAGACTGAGATAGATTGAAAAACCAGGAAATTGCAAATTATTTATTTACTTTTGTAAAAACATATCTACAATGTCTTTTCAATATACATTTGATGCCGCAGGAAAACGCATTGGCGTTTTTGTACCTATTGCTGAATGGGAAAAACTTACTGATGAACTGAGGCACAATAACTCAAAAAAAGGAAATGCTGCTGGTAATAAAGTGTTGGCAGGAATTGAAAAAGGCATGAAAGAAATAAGGCAGATTGAAAAAGGTAAATTAAAATCAATCCCACTCAAACAACTGCTGGATGCCCTTTAAAATAGAAGCTACTCCGCAATTTTTAACCGAA
>JBDTUK010000128.1:0-5722 GCA_040007795.1 Ferruginibacter sp. | reverse complement strand
CGCAGGTGGAAGTGCCCATTACTTTACTAAGATGATAAGGTTCTATTTGTCCGCCAACCGCACCCATATGTGCATCAAAGGCACCAACACCAATTATAACATCAGTGCCAAGGCCCAAACGTGTGGCCCATTCAGTTGATAAAGTTCCTGCAGCTTTATCAGCAGTATATGTTTTGGTAAATAATTTATCGGTAAAACCATCCAGTAATGGATCAAGTAACTTAAAAAAATCATTGGGAGGTAATCCATCAAAATTTTCTGACCATAAGGCTTTATGTCCGGCACTGCATACTCCTCTCTTCATCTTTTTTATATCATCGCCTCCGGATAATAAAAAAGGAATCCAGTCGCAATGCTCTACCCATGATGCAATATTATTTTGTATGGCTTTATCTTCTCTTAACACATGAAGCAGCTTTGACCAAAACCATTCGGAAGAATAAATGCCACCAACATACTGTAAATAATTAATAGAGAATTTTGCAGCGTGTTCATTTATCTGTGCAGCTTCATTAACAGCCGTATGATCTTTCCACAACACAAACATGGCATTGGGATTATTTTCAAAACCAGGAACTAATGCAAGCGGTGTTCCGGTTTTATCAACCGCAACAGGAGAGGAACCGGTGGTATCAACAGAGATGGCTTTTACATTTTTTGCAGTTTCAACTCCGGCTTTTTGCAGGCAGGCTTTAATCGTTTGCTCTAATCCTTCAATATGATCCAACGGATGCTGGCGGAATTTGTTGCTGGCTGCATTGCAGTACAGGCCTTGCTTCCAGCGGGGATAGTGGAAGACGGAAGAAGCCACTTCTTCACCATTAGCTGCATTCACAAGAACAGAACGAACTGAATCCGTTCCAAAATCAACACCTATCACAAATTGGGTCATACTCATTTTAAAAATGAATCGGGGTTAGGAATAATGTTCAGTACTGCATGAAAATTATCATTATAATGTTTTCTGTCCAGCTTATAATAAAATGCACCTTTTCTTGAATTCGCTTTATCTTTTTCAGCCTGCTTAATTAATAATTTGGTTGATAATATCTTCCGGCTAAAATTTCCTTTGTCCATTAACATACCATATACCTGTTCGTACAGGTTTTGTAATTGAGGGATTGAAAACCTGCCGGGCAACAATTCGAATAAGATTGGATGAAAAGCTGCTTTATACCTCAACCTTTTTTTTGCAGCGCTTACCATTTTGCTGTGATCAAAAATAAGTTTGGGTATTTTTTTTAGCGGAAACCACTCTGCATGATGTTCATCGCTGATCTGTCTTTCGTATTTATGAATATCTATCAATGCGAAGTAAGCAAGCGATATGGTTCTTTCCACGGGATCCCGGCCCGGCTCACTGAAAGAATGCAATTCTTCCAGGTACACATTTTCGAGCCCGGTTAATTTTTTCAATATCCTTGCTGTGGCATTAGCCAGGTTCTCATCATTTTGAACAAAGCCACCCATGAGGCTCCATTTGCCTGCTTCCGGTTCCAGCCCTCTTTTTACCAATAATATCTTAAGCGCTTTACCGTCAAAGCCAAAGATGATACAATCTATGGCAACTAACATCCTGGTCTGGTGAGAGTAATGCTTCATAATCAGCTCATGCGATCGTTTAGGAAAATTAACAGGCCCAATACGCCTGTTGCACTATGAAGATAAAAATATAATTGTTAATCTGACAATTATTTAAAAAAAATTATCTTAGCAGGATAAACGGTGTACAATTAAAAATGCTATATGAAAAAAACATGCCTGCCAATTGTGGTGTTATCCCTTTCTTTCTTTCATTTTGCCTGCAATAACCAAAGCGGCGATAAACAACCTGAAAAAAATATGAATGACAGTCTTACTACACTAAAAGGTGCTGCTGCTTTTGAGCAAACCATTGATGGAAAAAAGGTTAGCCTTTATACTATTAAAAACACAAAGGGTATGCTGGCTACCATTACCAATTTTGGTGGACGTTTAGTTAGTTTACTGGTGCCGGATAAAAAAGGAACCCTCACAGATGTTATTGTGGGCTTTGATAATTTGAATGACTTTGTAAAAATTAGTACCGATCCTTATTATGGCGCCAGCATTGGCCGCTATGGCAACCGGATCGCAAAAGCAAAATTCAGTATTGACGGTGTGGAATACAAACTGGCAGCCAACAATGGTGTAAATGCCTTGCATGGTGGGCCAAAGGGTTTTCATTATGTAGTGTGGGATGCAAAACCGGTAGGTGGGAATGCGCTTGAACTTACTTATACAGCTGCTGATGGTGAAGAGGGCTATCCCGGCAAACTGAATGTAAAAGTTGTGTACAGCATTACAGATAGTAATGAACTGAAGATAGATTATGAAGCCACTACCGATAAAAAAACGGTTTGCAATCTTACCCATCATTCTTATTTTAATTTGAATGGAGTAGGTAGTGGTAATATTGCTAATCACCAGCTAATGATAAATGCAGATACTTACACACCGGTAGATGAAACATTGATACCAACCGGCAAAATAGAAAAAGTAGAAGGCACGCCATTTGATTTCAGAACGGCAACTGCTATTGGTGCAAGGGTGAATGATTCAGCGAATGAGCAGATCAAAAGAGGAGCAGGGTACGACCATAATTTTGTACTGAACAAAAATAAAGGCACAGGGTTAAACCATGCAGCAACTGCATGGGGAGATAAAAGCGGTATCGTTATGGATATATATACTGAAGAACCGGGACTGCAATTCTATGGCGGTAATTTTATGAATGGAAAGAATAGTTTGAAAGGTACAAGGGATGATCACCGGACTGCCTTTTGCCTGGAGACACAGCATTTTCCTGATTCACCCAATCAGCCTTCATTTCCATCTACATTACTGGAACCGGGCAAAGTTTATAAAACAACTTCAGTATATAAGTTTGGCGTAAAGTAATAACAAACAATAATAAACATCATTACAAAACCATCCGGCGGTGGTTTTTTTATTTATTATATTTGAACCTATGACTCCTGAAAGAAATGAACGCCTCAATTCTGTATTAAATAAACGCCAGCCCGATCTTACTGTGGTGCTTGAAAATGTTTTTGATCCGCATAATATTTCTGCTGTAATGCGAACCTGTGATGCAGTGGGTATCCAGGATATTTATATACTCAACACAAAAATTCCGCCGCATAAAAAGTGGGGAGCCAAAAGCTCATCCAGTGCAGCCAAATGGTTGAGTGTTCACCAGTTTACTGATGCAAGTGAATGTTTTACTGAATTGAGGAAGCATTTTAAAAAGATCTACACTACACATTTAAGTACCGATGCGGTTGGCCTGCACGAATTGAATTTAACAGAACCGGTTGCATTGGTATTTGGAAATGAACATAGTGGTGTCAGCGAAGAAATTATTGCTATGGCCGATGGCAACTTTATCATACCGCAGGTTGGTATTATTAAGTCGCTGAATATCTCTGTTGCCTGTGCTGTTTGTTTGTATGAAGCCTACAGGCAAAAAAATAATGCAGGGCATTATGACAAGCTAAAATTAGAAGGGGAGAAGTTTCAAACCTTAAGAACTGTGTGGGGGTTCTTAGAAGAAGATTAGACCAAATTAAATAATTCCCTTCTGTGTTTCCGTGCCTCTGTGGCAAGACCTCTTTGCCACAGGCAATCAAAATTTTTGTGGACAGTTTGCCCTAACTTTATCGCACCAAAACAATCTATATGAAGAAAGTCTTTCTCCCTACATTACTGTTCATCAGTATTAATTTATCAGCACAGAATAAAAAGCCTTTAGACCATTCTGTTTACGATGGCTGGAAAAGCATTGGCGAACGCATGATCAGTAATGACGGAAAGTATATTGTGTATGCAGTTAATCCACAGGAAGGCGATGGTGAACTGGTTATTCAAAACCCTTCTGCCCAATACAAAAAAGTAATTGCCCGTGGCTATGGAGCTGTCATCACCGAAGACAGCCGCTATGTTGTGTTTAAAATAAAACCCATCTTCCAGGAAACAAGGCAGGCAAAAATAAAAAAGAAGAAAGCCGATGATATGACCAAAGATTCTATTGGCATAATAGAACTGGGAAAAGATGAAGTGGTAAAAATTCCAAGAATAAAAGGATACAAAACTGCGGAAAAGGGTTTTGGATGGGTGGCATATCAATTAGAGAAACCTTTACCTGATACTACAAAGAAAACAAAAGCTGCTGCAGTTGTTGATTCAGCCAAACTGAATATTGATAAGCTGGTGAAACTGGCCGATTCGGTGATCAGGAGATCAATTGATTCAATAAAAGGAAATGTTACCAAAGAAGAAGTGATAGTTGCTGCACAAAAAGCAGCCAAAGAAATATTGAAAAAGGGAAGCGATGATCTTTTACTTGCAGAGAACATGTTGAAAGATGCAGAAGGAGATGATGCTGCAGGAGGTTCTGTCTCCGAGGGAACAGACCTTGTGGTAAGACGTATGAATGATAGCAAAGAGAAAACATTTAAACTGGTAAGCGAATATTATTTTGATAAGAAAGGAACCAGGCTTTTGATAGAAACTACAAAGAACAGTAAGGATAGTAACAGCAAAGCATTTGTTATCATTTATAACCTTGCCACAGAAAAAGTGGATACCGTGATGAAGGGCTTTAACGACAGTAAAAATTTTAGCTTTGATGAAGAAGGAACACAACTTGCTTTTGTTGCAGAAAGGGACAGCAGTACAAAATCTCTCCAGAAATTTTACAAACTCTGGTATTATACCACCGGACAAGACAGCGCAAAATTATTAGCTGAAAAAAATACGGTAGGTATGCAGTTGGGCTATACCATCAGCGAAAATGCAACACCAAAGTTCAGCAAGGATGGAAAGAAATTATTTTTTGGTGCAGCCCCCATCAAGGCACCAAAAGATACAACACTGGTTGATTTTGAATTGGCACGACTAGATGTGTGGCACTACAATGATGATTATTTGCAACCCCAGCAATTAAAACAGTTAGACAATGAATTAAAACGCAGCTATATGACGGTGATGAAACCCGGTGATGATAAAGTTGTTCAGCTGGGTGCTGAAGATGCAGAAAGGATCTCATTGGTTGATGAAGGAAATGCAGACTGGGTGCTGGCTGAAACAAACAAAGGAAACCGGGTAGAAGGGCAATGGACTGGCCGGACAAAAACTACCGCCTATGCCATCAGTACGATGGATGGAAAGCGAAGTTTGATACAATCAAACTCATTGGGCAATTTTGAAGCATCGCCAAAAGGTAAGTTTGTGTTTTGGTATGATCCTGTACAGAAAAATTATTTTGCATGGAATGTGGCAACCGGCACAACAAAAAATATCAGCGATAAAATAAAAGAGCCTTTGTATGACGTAGAAAACGATGTGCCCGATTATCCAAGAGAGCAGGGGACAATTGGCTGGATGGAAGATGATCGTTATATCCTCATCAAAGATGTATATGATATCTGGCAGGCCGACCCTAATGGCATAGAGCAGCCCAAAAACATCAGCAATGGTTTTGGCAAAAAAAATAAAACAACTTTCAATTATGTACGCCTTGATCCTGAAAAACGTTTTATTAAACCAGATGAAAATATTTTGTTGCGTTCGCAGGATAAGACAAGTAAATTCGGAGGTTTCTATACTAAAAAAGTAAATGAGGTCTCCGATCCGGCTTTGATCACTACAGGCCCGTATCTTTTTAATGGTCCGTTAAAAGCAAAAGATGCAGAGCAGTATA
>JBDTUK010000127.1:0-14250 GCA_040007795.1 Ferruginibacter sp. | reverse complement strand
CAATCCTATGGCGTTTGCCGTCTTTTACCAGGTAAACTTTCCCACTGTCATTAAGCTGCTTTAGAATTGTCCCTTCATGGGGAATATCAGGAATTCTTGAAAGTGTGCCATCAGGTATTTTTCTTATGCTGCGGAAGTTGCCATAAAAAACTGCATTATCGTCACCCGAAAAAAAGGTATTATATACGCTTATCAGGAATTTTGCACCACCAAAAATAACATAGGTATTTCCTCCGGTTATTTCTCTTAGAATGGTTTGATCAGGAAAATCAAAATTGGTCTCATTTGTTTTTTTCTGCGAAAGGATGGCTGCAATTTCCAGTTCATTAGTATTGTCATTTTGCAATGCAGGCAGTACATTTTGCAGCGACTGATTTTGTTGTTGCAGGTTATTAAGCGTTGATATTACATTTCTATAAAGGCCGATAAACTGTTTTCTGTCTTCATTTGTTTTCAACAGCGAAGCAGCAGTAAGAAAATCTTCTGCCGCTTTAACATATTCACCGGTGAACTGGTTCAATGTTCCTTTCTTCATATAGACTAGTCCCAGGTCGGTACTCAAATTGTTTTTCTGAGCAACTTCAATGGCCTGATCATATTGTTCAAATGCTTTTTTATTCTGGCTCAATGAAATCAGAAGAGCAGCATTGTAGGAATGATACATGACAAGCCCGGAAAGGAATTTTTTATTTTCACTTTGTTTCTTTCCCTCATTAAAGAAGAAAAGGGCGCTATCAGGGTTTGTAGGGATATGATTCAGCCCGGTATTGTAAATGTTCTCAATAAAAATTGAATCGGGATGCTGGCCATAAAGCGGTTGCAAAAAAAATAAAGCAGCGGCAGGCAATAGTTTTTTTACCGGGGTTTTTAAAAAAAGAAAAGTATGCAGGAGTTGCATACTTTAAAATTACCTTGAAATTCCGGAATATGAACACAATTCATTAATTGGCAAAATTGTAATTTCATCTTTCATTTTATGCACAACATTTTCTAACTAAACAATGCCGCACAATTGCTATTCAAAATCAGCATACAGCAAATACTTCTTCCTTATTGCCTTAAATGCCATTAATCCCGGCTCCCAGGTTTTTCTTATTTCATCTTCACTCTTTTCATCTTTTATCTGCTGTTGAAATATATTATTACCAGCTAGCTTATTAATAAAATTATTTTTCAAAAAGAAAGTATCCTTGCCCGGAAATAATTTATAAGCTTCCATAAAATATTTTAACTCGATCTTTCCGTTGAGGCTTTTTAATATTTCTTCATTAGTACCACTCAAATTCCATCCATAACATTTTTGGTAAAAGCATTTACTATTCTTTGCGCCTGCATTTGGTGCCGGTGTAAAACTATATAATGTATTCGGTAAAGATGGATGCCCAAAAATTTGAAATGGTTTATCTGTTCCTCTTCCTTCACTACATACGGTGCCTTCAAAAAAACAAGTGGAGGGATACAGGTAGATGCTTTGCATGCTTTTTAAATTAGGCGATGGCATTACCGGCAAAATATATTTAGTGTTATGATCATAATTTTTGCATTTGATAACCAGCACATGAAAAGGAGTATCTGCGGTGGGCTCCGTGGTTACATTATAGGCATTAATGGCATTGGCCTGTGGCGATAACCAGTTTTCGCCGGTTAGCATTAAACCATATTCACCGATGGTCATTCCATAAACAATGGGAACGGGTTGCATACCAATAAAACTTTTAAAATTCATATCCAGTAACGGTCCATCTACATAGAATCCGTTTGGATTAGGCCGGTCAAGTATCAGCAGGGGTTTATGATTTTCCAGTGCAGCTTCCAGGTAGTATTGCAAGGAACCGATATAAGTATAAAAACGTACGCCCACATCCTGTATATCAAAGATCAATACATCCACACCTATTAGATCTTCCGGAGTAGGCTTTTTATGGTCCCCATATAAACTGATTATTGGCAATCCTGTTTTTTTGTCTTTAACATCACCCACATGCTCACCGGCATCGGCATCGCCCCTGAAACCATGTTCGGGCCCGAATATTTTAACCACATTGATACCGCTTTTGAGCAGGGTATCCACCAGGTGTGTATTTTTTACCATACTGGTCTGGTTGGCAAAAACGGCTACTGCCTTACCTTTCAGCAGGGGCAGGTAAACATTCATACGTTCTGCACCGGGCATAATATCGGTATTGCCGGTTTCCTGCTGACCACAAACAAAAAAACAGTTAAACAGTAACGCAATTAAAACAAGCATCGTCTTTTTCATATGGTAAAGTTGCTTAAATATTTTTAATTGCCGCTGCCATTTATATATTAATTTGCGCCCTATTTATAATCTTTCTCAGGCCTGTATTGAAAAGCCCGTTATTTCGGGAAGGGGTTTGAGGCAAAACAAAATTTTATGCAACAAGTGAAAGAAGGTGATGTAGTAAAAGTACATTACACAGGAAAATTAGTTAATGGCGAACAATTCGATTCTTCTGCAGGAAGAGAACCACTGGAATTTACAGTAGGTGCCGGGCAGATGATCAGCGGATTTGATGCGGCCATGCCCGGAATGAATTTAGGTGAAAAGAAAACTATCAACATTGCACCCGAAGATGCGTACGGGCCAAGGAGCGAAGAAGCCATCATTGAATTTCCAAAAGAGAATGTACCGGCCGATATGAAACTTGAACCAGGTATGCCACTTACATTAAGCAACCAGGCAGGACAACCGGTTCCGGTGATTGTAGTAGAAGTAAAAGATGATGTGATCGTTTTAGATGCCAATCATTTTTTAGCCGGACAGGAATTGATATTTGATATTGAGTTGGTAGAGATAGTTAATGGATAATTGATAATTTGTTAATGGATAATGAGGCAGTTTGTAAAAGCAAGCTGCCTTTTTTTTGCTAAGCTGTGACAAATTATTATATGCATGGCATTATCCATTATTCATTACATAATTATCCATTAATTTTATAGTATGATACAGATAAGCCCCGATAGTATTGCCGATAGATTCATGCGCTATGTATGTATAGATACACAAAGCGACCCTGCCAGTACTGCACACCCAACTACTGAAAAACAAAAAGACCTGAGTAAACTACTGCTGAAAGAATTGCATGGTATGGGGATCACCAATGCATCTACTGATGAATATGGCTATGTGTACGCAACCATTGCATCTAACAGTGATAAAAAAAATATACCGGCCATTTGTTTTTGTGCACACGTAGATACAGCGCCTGATTGTAGTGGCACTAATGTTAAGCCCATTCTGCACCGATATTATGATGGCGCCGATATTGTTTTACCCGATGATACCACCCAGGTTTTGCGGATTAGTGATTCGCCTTATTTAAAAAATCATTTGAACAGCGGAGTAATTACCACCAGCGGAACAACCTTGCTTGGTGCAGATGATAAAAGCGGCGTTGCCGCTATTATGGAAGCTGTTTTATTTTTTATTCAGAACCCAGCTATCAAACATGGTGATGTAAAAATATTATTTACACCCGATGAAGAAGTAGGACAGGGCACGGCCAAGGTTGACATGCAAAAACTGGGTGCACAGTTTGGATATACATTGGATGGAGGCGAAGCAGGAAGCCTGGAAGATGAAACTTTTAGTGCAGATGGAGCCATCATTACTATTCATGGCGTAATTGTTCATCCGGGTTATGCAAAAGACAAATTGGTGAACGCATTGAAAGTTGCCGGTGCATTACTGGATGCTTTACCAAAAAATGAATGGAGCCCTGAGGCAACAGAAAAGAGACAAGGTTTTGTACATCCCACTTCAGTTAGTGGTATTGCCGAAAAAGCAACCATACAATTTATTGTAAGAGATTTTACTTTAGCAGGTTTGCAACAACATCATGAGCGCCTGAAAAAAATTGGAGAAGAAACCATTGCAAAATTTCCAGGTGCTACAATGGAATATGTTGCAATTGAACAATACCGCAACATGAAAGAAGTGCTGGATAAATGCCCGCAGGTGGCGGCCTATGCTGAAGAAGCGATACAAAGAGCAGGATTAACTGTAAAAAAAGAAAGCATACGTGGCGGTACCGATGGAAGCCGCTTTAGTTATATTGGTATGCCTTGCCCTAATATCTTTACCGGGATGCAGAACATACACAGCAAACTGGAATGGATAGGAACAAAGGATATGGCGAAGGCTGCGGAGACGATTGTGCACCTGGCAATGATATGGGAGGAGCGGAGTTGAGATAATCACCGAAAAAAAAATCCTTTGCCTGTCATTTTTCAAGAAGCTTCCTGGTTTTCTTTTTAAGCTTGAAATTGTTAGCAGGGTTATCGCAATAGGCCAGTACTAACCTGCAGGCATTTTTCTCAACTACCAGCGGATTAGCAGCTTCAATCCTGTTCTCTAATGTAAATTTTACCATGGCTGCAAGATAAAGGCCTAACAGTTCCCGGTCCTCAGAAATTTCTTCAACTTTGCCTTTCATATAAAACTGGCATGTTCTTGTGCCCGATGCCCAGTTACTCAAAAATTCAATACCCCTTATCCTGTTTATATCATCTGCTAAAAAAGGATTTGAAAGTAAAGACCGTGCTGTAGATAATGCCAATGGTTCCATAGCTTTATAATCAGCAGGCTTTTCAAGTTTAATATCCTGGTAAGGATAAAAAGTTTGACAGAGTGCCATGTTGCTGATGCAAATAAAGAAAAGAAAAAATAGAAGCCTGCCCATAATTATTTTTTTCTGCCTGTACTGCAAAATATTCAATTTTATAATGCGGACAAGTTAAATAGAGAAAAAAATAATAAGAAGCCTGGTCTATAAGATCAACCTGTTGATGTTTTTAGTAATACTGGCTTTATCTGCATTTGATCTTGCAAGGTTCAGGGCCATTTGAAAATGCTGTAAAGCTTTTTTATTATCGAGATCAGAATACAGGTTGCCCAATAAAGAATGGTATAAATGATTGCCCGTGAGATCTAACTTTTCAGCTTCAGCAATTGCTTCTTCTTTCCCATTTGCTTTGGCTAGTGCATAGGTCCTGTTCAGTGCAGCAATGGGAGAGTACTCTATCTGCAATAACCTGTTATAAAGCTGCAGGATATTCTCCCATTTTTCTGTCGTGTCTTTTTTATTGGTATGCCAGTAAGCAATAGCTGCTTCCAAATGATATTTTGAAAGTTTATTGCCGGTTGATGAACGGTTCAGGTAATATTCTCCTTTTTCAATCAGTGCTGCGTTCCAGAGACTTTCATCCTGTTCTTCATATAAAACCACTTCTCCATGTTGATTTGTTCTTGCTTCAAAACGGGAAGAATGAAAACACATTAAAGCAAGCAAGGCATTGGCCGGCGCTGTATTGGTTGCTTCATTTTCAGTGAGCATCAGGTTTAGCCGCATGGCTTCTATGCAAAGGTCTTTTCGCAGCGTAGTATTTTGCGAAGTGGAATAATAACCTTCGCTAAATAATAAATACAAAGTGGTTAAAACAGTTTCCAGCCGGGTACTGATCTCGGGCTGAACCGGAAGTTCAATTTTTACTTTTTCTGTCCTTAGTTTTTCTTTGGCCCTGGCCAATCGTTTGTAGATGGTTTCTTTGTTGGATAAAAAAGCATCGGCAATTTCTTCCACTCCAAATCCGCAAAGGATACTTAATGATAAACCGATCTGTGCTTCGGCAGCAATGCAGGGATGGCAAATGGCAAACATCATCTGCAACTGGCTGTCATTTATATTCTTGCTCGACAGATCAATTTCAGGTTCAGGCAATGAGGTAGTCGAATTCTTTATCAGGGGAGCTATCTTTCCATTGAATAATTTTTCCCGCCGTAAAAAATCGATGGCTTTATTTTTAGAAACAGTGTACAGCCATGCTGTTGGATTTTTGGGAAGCCCTTTTAATCCCCAGGTCTCAGATGCTAAAAGAAAGGTATCACTTACAATGTCTTCTGCAATTTCTATGTATTCGATACCAAACAACTTACTGAGTACAGCAACTATTTTACTGTATTCAGTACGGAATAAATGGGGTATCAGTTCCTGTTCGTTCATAAATAAAAAAAGCTCCTGTGAATGTACAGAAGCATTTTCTTTTTTTAGATAATTTTAGTCCATCGGTACTATAGTGCGTACTTCCACATTACCCCCGCTGTTTAAGATAGGGCAACCCCTGGATATTTCTGCTGCTTCATCAAGAGAATCGGCCCTGATAATAATATAACCGCCGATAGTTTCTTTTATTTCTACATAAGGCCCATCGGTAATTACATTGTCGGGTTTTACCACCTTGCCATCGGCTGCTAAACGATTACCGGAACTAACCAGTTTATTTTGTGCAGCAATACTGCCCATCCAATCCTGCCAGGGTTTCATTATGGCTTGCAATTGCTCCGGTGATGATTGAGGGTCGTTAGCAGTACACCTCCTGAACACTAATAAAAATTCTTTCATGGTAATTTTTTTAAAATTATTTATTGGAATGTAATGCCACAGCATTTCCTTCAGTATCAGAAAAAAAAGCCATGTACCCGATCTCATCATTGATCTTTGTTTTTGGCATCTGCACTTTTCCGCCTGCTTTTTCAATTTTAGAAAGTGCATTGGAAAGATCGGGATTGCCATTAAGATAGATTTTTGAACCTTCGGCGCTGGGCTTATGCATTGGGCCCTGCACCAAACTGCCTGAAACTTTTCCGTTCATATCTTCAGCAGGGAAGAAGGCCATTTTCATTCCCATCATTTCCTGCTCGGGCATTTCAATACCAAAAATGGTTTCATAGAATTTTTTTGCACGGCTGATATCTGCTACTGGTATCTCAAACCAGTTAAGTGCATTTTCTTTACCTGTCATTTTTTTCGTTTTTAATGATTAAAATTAATTGAATTAATTCCGATGTTCAATAATAAAATTGTTCATGCACAATTTTACCATCTTTTACTTCATATACACAAATCTCATCTAATACCTGCCTGCCTGCGCCCTTCATGGTAGCGTCAAGTGTCATGGAGATACTGAAATAACGGCCGCCTACCACCGGGTCTGAGCAGGAACCTCCATGACGTTCTTCGATCATAGATGCAAATAGCTTCCCCTTTTCTCCTACCGCTGTTTTTCCTTTGGTGATATGCGGCATCATGGTGCCTTCGGGTTCAATGCAAACAATATCATCTGAATACAGTTCTGTTTGGGCTTCAAAGATTTGCCCCTGGCGCATATAAGCTACTAATTTGTTGGCCACTTCCTGCGTTGTCATTTTTTTTAAGTTTAATGATTAAGAAATATTTGAGTTATATCTTAATAACGATCGGGTTATCCGGGATTGGACAAATTGAAAAAAATATTATTATGTGGATGACACACTTGTTTTAATTTACTGCTTCAAACAAATCTTAATGAACCGTATTGACAGGGTTAGCGCCATTCTTATACAGTTACAATCTAAAAAGATAGTGAAGGCGCAGGAAATTGCCGACCGTTTTTCTATCAGCCTGCGTACGGTGTACCGTGATATTAAAGCATTGGAAGAAGCTGGCATTCCGTTGACAGGTGAAGCAGGCGTGGGCTATAGTATTATGGAGGGTTATCGATTGCCACCGGTTATGTTTACCAAAGAAGAAGCCATTGCATTCTTAACAGCAGAAAAAATGGTGGAGAAACTAACCGATCCTTCTTCGGTAGAACATTACCGCTCTGCCATGTTTAAAATAAAAGCAGTATTGCGTTATGGGGAGAAAGACCTGTTGGAAGATATGTCTTCTTATATTGAAGTGGTGGAAAATCCTTACCTGCCGGCAAAAGAAAATAATCCCATACACCTGCAAACCATTCTTAAAAGTATTGCTGCTAAAGAGATACTGGACATTGGTTATTTTGCCAATCATACCCAACAATACAGCAACAGGGATGTGGAGCCGGTGGGTATATTTTACCAGGGAAATTATTGGTACCTCATTGCTTATTGCCAGATGCGGAAAGATTATCGCAACTTTCGCACAGACCGCATCAGTTATATAAACCAAACGAATCGCTTTTTTGAAAAACAACATCCTTCACTCCAGTCTTTTCTTACTAAAATGAGTAAGGAAAAAGAAATGTTCACTATTGTGATACAGGTTGATAAATCGGTTTTAAAATATTTTGGTGACCAGAAATTTTACAATGGTTTTGTTTCTCAAAAAGAAGTGGATGGTAAAATGGAGATGACCTTTGTAACGGCTTCTTTAATGGGTTTTGCAAAATTCTATTTATTGTTTGGCGAATATGCAGATATTATAAGTCCACCCGGATTGAAAGAGTTGGTAAGAAAAAACCTGGAAGAAATTTTAAAGAAGTTATCTGGCTAAAAAAAGATATTTTGCCACGAAGGCATAAAGACACTAAGAGGGCATTTAAAATGGACTTTGTGCCTTCGTGTCTTTGTGGCAAAGAAAAAATAAACTTTTTCCTGTTGACATAGGGCTGTCACTGCCCGGTATTTTCTTTGTGTCATAACTAAAAAAAAATTATGACACAGATCTCATTATTTCAGAAAGAACTTGAAAAAGAAGCAATAACTACCCGTAAAATGCTGGCCCTGGTGCCTGCAGAAAAATTTGACTGGAAGCCCCATCCCAAAAGTATGGTAATGATGAACCTGGCCACACATATTGCCGAACTGCCCACCTGGGTAAGCATGGTGCTGAACACCGATGAACTTGACTTTGCCGCAAACGAATATAAACCCACCATCGTGAAAGACAATACCGGACTGATGGAGCTATTTGCGAAAAGCCTGGAAGACGGCCGTACACAACTGGCTAAGGGCAAAGAAGAAACCCTGGACAAAATATGGGCCTTGCGTACCGGTGAACTTATACTCAGCAACGGTTCTAAGGCTGATATGATACGCATTGCGCTTTCGCAGATCATTCACCACCGGGCCCAGTTGGGTGTTTACCTGCGCCTGCTTGATATTCCAATACCCGGTTCTTATGGGCCAAGTGCGGATGATCAGGGTTTTTAGGAAGAATGATTAATAGAATAAGCCATTTATCCCTGCACAGGTTTTAAACCAGGCAGGGATTTTTTAAATAAGGACATAGCAGGATAATAAAAACTTTTTAAGAAAACCTAATTTACATATATGATACGCAACCGTTCCCGGTTTTTATAAGTCTTGGTATGTATTAACCAAACAAAATAAAGATGAAACAATTAATGAAGCCGGTATCTTTTAAGTATGCTTTTCTGCTATGTTTAATAATGGTAACAAACGCCATAGCCTGGGCACAGGATACTACGGTGAAAACGACTACAACATCTTCTTCTTCCTCTTCCAGCACCGAACAACCATTATGGTATACGCAACCGTGGGTTTGGGGTATAGGGGTGGTGATATTGATATTGTTGATCATAGCTTTAACAAGGGGAAAGAGCAGCAGTAGCGGGAGCACAGACCAGGTAACCGTTACAAAAACACATTCTAATGATGCCTGATTTAAAATTATTACTATAAAAAAAGCCCGTATAACGGGCTTTTTTTATAAAACTATGTACGTGTGTTAAGCACTAAAAGCCTGTATCATCCCCAAAACGGAGGCAAGCATAAGTACGCATTTCCAGCAATATGTTCTTTTCATTTTGTTTAATTTAATGGATGTAAAAATACAGGAAGAGTAGATGTATGTTTTGTTAATGTTTGGTTGTTTAGTTTTGTGCCAAGCTGCGTTGCTGCTGTTATTTATTTACAAGTTCTACGGTTAAACCTTCTATTGCCTGTGGGTTGATATAAATACTATTTGCTGATGAACTTCCTAAAAGTTTGTGTGATTGTAAATATTCTTTTGCAGCAGTGAGAGAGTTTACATGGATAACAATTTTCTCAAACCGGGAATGGGCTGATCTTATTAACCGGATAGAAGGTCCCCGGCTAAAACTATACAGGTCTGTTTGGTTATTGATGATGCCGGGTATCTTTGATAATTCTTTTTTGTTGCTTGCCGGATCAGGAGATGCAATAACAAATTCTTTAAGTGCTGTTACACCCAATGGCCCGCCCTTTCGTTTTTTAAGTTCGGCAGAATCTCTTGTATTGGCAATAACCACACTATTCCTTTCCTTATAATCACAGATGAACAGTCCGGCTCCTTCAGGCAGCAGTTTTGGCAAATTTAAAGTTGCCCAGCCTCCTGTGCTGCCGTCTTTTTTTGTATAGGTAGAATATTCAATAGTGTCATGGGTTATTTTACGGGCATCCAATACCAAAATAAATTCTTCCACCGGTTCATGGGCTTCCAGTGCTATGGCATCAAATTTTGTTTCTTTTACAGAATCAAAAGAAACAAATTCAAAACTAACATTGCCCAGGGCAACGGCACCACTTGAAAAACCACCCCAGTCCTTGTAATCCCATGCAACCGGTAAACCCAGTTCATCTCTAAATAATTTGAATAATTGTTCTGCCTTTGGTGAGCTCACAAAAAAATGATCTACCCTGTTCACCTGTGCATACAGGGAAGTAGAGAAAAATAAAGCGGCGAATAGAAAATATTTTTTCATGTAAAACAGATTTGAATTACCAGGCCATAACCCCACATACACATAACACAGCGATGATACTAATTTATTGCACGCAAATCCCTTATTTTCCATCTGCCATTTTCTTTTACCCATACATCTGTCCAGAACCAAAGAAATAGGCTTACTTTTCCAAACTCATCTTTTTCGGTTACTTTATTCCTGTAAGTCAGTATCCCCAGGTCGCCGAAAAATTGAAGCACCAGATTTTCATACCTCACATCAGTGATCGTCCATTTCCCGTTTACACGATCCTGGATGTATTCATTACGGTCGAAAAATTCATCTTCGCCCTGGCTAATAAAATTTTTGGCAAGTACACTATCAAATAATTTACCATCATGCCCCTGCATGGCAAGCGGCAGAATAACTTTTGCTTTAATTATTTCACGGGCATTTGCACTGTCCCTTTGAAGATCATTGGTAATTAAAGTATAGTTTGTAATGCCCACAGTGGGTGTGTTCAGGGCTATCTTAAAATTTACCTGGATATATTTTTTTACCGCTTCGGGTTGTTTGGTGACTACTTCATCAACTGGTGAAGTCTTATTATCGGTACAACTTACTATCGCAGTAATGCAGCAAAATATCAGGAGTAACTGTTTCATTATCTGTTTTATTTGAGTGTTCAATATTACATGACACTTAAAGATGATAAATTTTATTTGAATTGCAAAGCCAACCTGTGGCAGCTAAAAGATGTTGACAAGATTCGATAATACTTATACAATCCCGAAGGGATGCCATTATTATAGTTCGTTTAGTTGAATGTTCGCCAACCCCGAAGGGGTGAAATTAGATTCTATGTCATCCCTGCCCGTTCCGTTCAGGCGGGCCTTCGGGATTTTGGTTTAATAAATGGTACATTATCTATAATAGTTACAGCCCTTCAGGCTTAAAAACAAATTGTCTATAACTGATAAGTCTTTTGCACACCTGGGTGAAGACGGAAAGCAGAAGATGAAGGGTATATTTTTTGGCAAGGCGTTTTAATTCCTTTTCAAACTTCGGAATTGTTTTTATTTTATAATTCATTGATCAGGTCTTCTGCATTCCTTGCCTTTAATTTACCAGCTTTAATCAGCTTCATTTCTTTAACAGCTTCTTTAACATCATTTAAAACCTTGGTTTTATGGGGACTAAGCGTTTTGGCTTTTTTTACAAATGAAACACTTTTTAAAAACTCCATTGCAAACGCAGCCTTGTTGTCATTAACTTCCAAAAGAATTTTCATAATTATAATGTTTACCTGAACAAAAGTACAATTTTGTTTAAAATAAAGGTTGTTTAAATATGTATTGATGTAATATGCCTGGCAGGGAATAGTATATGGCAGAGCATGACGTTGTTGGTACGCTTAACTACTTGTATGCCCTGCATACCAGACAACGGCGACAGTGGGCTTCGGGTGAATACCTGCAGCGACTAGGAAACCCCGACAGGTATAAAGTTTGAGTCGTCTGAATTATGCAACAATTTTTTTCTTTAAACTAGTAACTGCAATTCTCTTTTTTTTGTTTTTTGCTTTCAATTCAGCCATTAATTTTCTGAAGTCACGAAGTTCTTCTTCTGTCCAGGGTTTTGATTGAACTGTGAAGTCGATATTTTTTGGTTCTTTAATGAGTCCCATTTTATTTATGTTTTAAAGTATTGTGAAATTAAACGTAGTGCTGCATTTGTTTCAATAAACATTCTCAATCCACGAAAATGAGTAGCGTAAAGTGTATCCTGATAATGCTTAATTAAAGCAGTCTTTGCATCAAAAGCAAGGAACCCCTGGTAACCTTTGTCAACTGAAACTTTGCAGGCATAAGCTACGAGATTTCCAGGAACACCAAAATACATTTTATCTTTATTCTTATTAAATTTAGCACTCTCAATAATGTGCATGAAAATATGATCTTGCTTGTCTTCCAGGCTTAAAAGCCCCTGAATAATTGTTGGGTTATTTATTGTTGTCAGTTTGTAAACTTCTTTAGTTTTATCCTTAATTTCTTTAACCCAGTCAAATTGCCAATCAGTCTTCTTTATTTGCCCAATATCTTTTGCAGTAAGTTGAACAACTTCCGTATCAAAGACCTCTCCTGTAGAAGTGTTTTCAATGGAGTTTGTGAGTTTATCAATTACAAAGTCAAGAGGGTTTATTCTTGATTTTTTCATAGCTTAAAATTACAAAAAAATGTCGTCATAATATTGCTAAAATTTGGCGTTATAACAATCGGTTAGAGTGAAGGATGGCATATTGTGCTGACCACTTGGTGTAAGAAAATAATATATGGCAGAGCATGACGTTGTTGGTACGCTTACGCAGCCTGCCTGCCTGCATACCAGACAACGGCGAGAGTGGGCTTCGGGTGCAACACATGTAGCGGCGAAAAAACCTTTTGTTGTACGCCGTTTAATTACTGTTTCTAATTTTAGGATTGTTTGTCGGAAAATACAAACCCGTCAATGTTTCTTTAGTTGACAAAACCGAATTCAATCTTTTCTTTGCATTGTTTTTAAGTGTCTCATAATTTCCATTATTTATCCATTCTTCCGCCAAAATGTTTCTGTACAATTTAATTGCACTGTCTTTTTTTTCTATAATTTCATAATAGTTAGCCCACTCGTAGTCATACAGATAATATCCTGGCGATTCTTGCAATAAAATGATATGGGCAGAGTCATACATTTTTAGTCTCATATAGTTGCTTGCCATTGCGTAATTGCCGTTAACTGGCGTAGACTTAAATTCATTCAGAGAGTTTTTATACATTCCTAACTGGTAAAATATTTCTCCTTTAAAATAATGCAGGTCTTCAATTTCACTAACAGAAAATCCTCGTCTCTTTATTGAGTCCTTATAAAGATTAATGTATTTGTCAGCTAATTCTAATGCCTTATTTGAATTGGTGTCTGAGATTGAGTATAATGTGTCCAATATTTTTTGGAATTTTAAGAATGCATTGTCAGCCTCCTCCTCTTGGTTATGAGAACTGTCAATATGAATAGGCTGATTTATTTTTTGAGTGGAATTTTTACATCCAATAAAAAAAAGAAATGATATTAGAAATGTGAAATGTCTCATAAATGGCGTACAACATTTGTATTGCCACAACTCTTGTTCATCTGATCATTGAAAACCAGTTTAAAATTGAACAAGATCTGTTACATCAATGTAATGTAATAAAAATTATAATATTTACACAGCCGAGTAAATCTCCGCTTCAACACTTCGGCTCCGCTCAGTGCTCAATAAAGCTCAAAAAGTACAAGTGAGGTTATTCTTTCCTTTCCCCAAAAGGAAAGAATAACAGAACAAGTTCACAACAATGCCGCCCAAAGTTTTTCCGCTGGCTACCCAAAAATTGCTACCTTCAATTCAAATTTTACAACTATGGAATTGTTAAGAGATTATTGGTGGGCCATCATCCTGGTTTTGGCCTTGTTGGGTTGCTTTGTAACCATCAACCAGGGCTTTATTGGTGTGGTTACCATGTTTGGTAAGTACCGCCGTATCATGCGACCGGGCCTGAATTTTAAAGTTCCCTTCCTGGAGCAGATATTTAAAAAAGTAAGTATCCAGAACCGCTCGGTGGAACTGGAGTTCCAGGCGGTAACGATTGACCAGGCGAATGTTTATTTTAAATCGATGCTCTTGTATTCGGTACAAAATGAGCAGGAAGAAACTATTCAGAAAGTGGCTTTTAAATTCATCAGCGATAAAGACCTGATGCAGGC